>NZ_SZXD01000001.1:0-140890 GCF_005281115.1 Citrobacter sp. wls710 | reverse complement strand
CCTCTGTACGTCCCGTCACGCTGAATCCCATCTTCTTATAGAATCCAACCGCTTGCTCATTCTGTTCATTAACGTTAGTTGTTAACGTGGAACTCATTGATAAAGCATGTTCAATCAGCAGCTTACCAACGCCACTACCACGCACATCCGGATCGACAAACAGGGCATCTATATGCTGATCGGTCAGGAGCATAAAGGCGACTGGCTCATCCTGCCCTGTTACTGCAACCCATAGAGGGGCTTCTGGTAAAAATGAACGTACCAGCTCCTCCAGCTCAATTCGATAATCCGCAGAGAGGAAATGGTGCGTGGCATCTACTGAGCGACACCAAATAGAAACTAACTTGTCTCCTTCGTCCTGGCGCGAACGACGAATGGTAATGGTCATAGCATTCTCCTTTTTTCTTTACTGCACTATTCTACAGCAAGGAGCCGTGAAACTTTCTCAACTTGAGGATGCAGGCTCGACATTCGCATGATTCCTGGGTATCTTCAGCTGTCTGGATGTCTAAACGTTTAAACGTATGTAGTGAGGTTATCAGGTTATGCCAATTCGCGTGCAGGACGAGCTACCCGCCGTCAATTTCTTGCGTGAGGAAAACGTCTTTGTCATGACGACCTCCCGCGCTTCCGGTCAGGAAATTCGTCCACTGAAGGTGCTCATCCTTAACCTGATGCCGAAGAAGATTGAAACGGAAAACCAGTTCCTGCGTTTATTGTCTAACTCACCGCTACAGGTAGATGTTCAGCTATTGCGCATCGATGCCCGCGAGTCACGCAACACCCCAACGGAGCATCTGAATAACTTTTACTGTAATTTCGAGGATATCTGCGATCAGAACTTTGATGGACTGATTGTTACAGGGGCACCGCTGGGTCTGGTTGAGTTTAATGACGTGGCTTACTGGCCGCAGATTAAGCAAGTGCTTGAATGGGCAAAAGATCACGTTACCTCGACGCTGTTTGTCTGTTGGGCGGTGCAAGCCGCATTGAATATCCTTTATGGCATTCCCAAACAAACCCGCACGGACAAACTCTCCGGCGTGTATGAGCATCATATTCTGCATCCTCATGCGTTGCTGACGCGCGGATTTGATGACGCGTTTTTGGCCCCTCATTCGCGCTATGCCGATTTCCCTGCAGCACTTATCCGCGACTATACCGATCTCGAGATTTTTGCCGAAACGGAAGAGGGCGATGCCTATCTGTTCGCCAGTAAAGATAAACGCATTGCCTTTGTGACGGGTCATCCGGAATATGACGCGCACACGCTTGGTAGCGAATATTTTCGTGACGTTGAAGCGGGCTTATCCCCGGAAGTACCCTATAACTACTTCCCGAAAGATGACCCGCAAAACAAACCGCGGGCAACCTGGCGTAGCCATGGCAATCTGTTGTTTACCAACTGGCTCAACTATTACGTCTACCAGATCACGCCATATGATCTGCGTCACATGAATCCAACGCTGGATTAATCTTCTGTAGCAGACGATCCTTAAGCGTTTCAGCATGTTGAATCAGGCACCTTCGGGTGCCTTTTTTATTTCCGAAACGCACCTCAATGTGTAATTAAATTTTATTTATATTGTTATCAATAGGTTAATTGATAATTAAATTAAAAATGGAAATTGTTTTTGATTTTGAGATTTAAATGAGTAGTCTTAGTTGTGCTGAACGAAAACCGCACAACGATCCTTCGTTCGCATTGGGGATGTGTTTGGATCACTGACGAGGAACTACGCAATGAATCAACAGGCAACGACAACCGATGAACTGGTCTTTACCAGGCCGCGCGGCGAACAAGAACAGCAAATTCTGACCGGAGAAGCGGTGGAGTTTCTGACTGAACTGGTGACAAGATTTACGCCTAAGCGGAATAAGCTTCTGGCTGCGCGGATCCAGCAGCAGCAGGATATTGATAACGGTAAGTTGCCTGATTTTATTTCGGAAACAGCTTCCATTCGCGAGGGCGACTGGAAAATTCGCGGTATTCCTGATGATTTACTGGATCGCCGCGTAGAGATTACCGGCCCGGTTGAGCGCAAGATGGTCATCAACGCGCTGAACGCGAACGTCAAAGTCTTTATGGCTGACTTTGAAGATTCGCTGGCCCCTGAGTGGAGCAAAGTTATCGACGGGCAGATCAACCTGCGCGATGCGGTCAATGGCACCATTAGTTACACCAACGAAGCGGGTAAAATTTATCAACTCAAACCCAATCCAGCTTTATTGGTGTGTCGTGTGCGCGGTCTGCATCTGCCGGAAAAACACGTCACCTGGCGTGGCGAATCCATCCCGGGCAGCCTGTTCGATTTTGCACTCTACTTCTTCCACAACTATAAAGCGTTGCTGGCAAAAGGCAGTGGCCCGTATTTCTATCTGCCAAAAACGCAGGCCTGGCAAGAAGCTGCCTGGTGGAGTGAGGTGTTCAGCTATGCAGAGGACCGCTTTAATCTGCCGCGCGGCACTATCAAAGCGACCCTGCTGATTGAAACGTTGCCCGCTGTTTTCCAGATGGACGAAATTCTGCACGCGTTGCGTGACCATATTGTGGGCCTGAACTGTGGCCGCTGGGATTACATTTTCAGCTATATCAAAACCCTGAAGAACCACCCGGATCGCGTGCTGCCGGACCGTCAGGTAGTGACGATGGATAAGCCATTCCTCAGCGCCTACTCGCGTCTGTTGATTAAAACCTGTCACAAACGCGGCGCGTTTGCGATGGGCGGCATGGCTGCGTTCATTCCCAGTAAAGATGCCGAGCGTAACAACCAGGTTCTGACCAAGGTAAAAGCGGATAAAGCGCTGGAAGCGAATAACGGTCATGACGGTACATGGATTGCCCATCCGGGCCTGGCAGATACCGCAATGACGGTATTCAACGACGTGCTCGGAGAAAACAAAAATCAGCTGTTTGTGACGCGTGAAGAAGATGCGCCAATTACCGCTGAACAGCTGTTGGCGCCTTGTGACGGTGAGCGTACCGAAGAGGGTATGCGAGCCAACATCCGTGTCGCGGTGCAGTACATCGAGGCGTGGATCTCCGGTAACGGCTGCGTACCGATTTACGGTCTGATGGAAGATGCGGCCACCGCCGAAATCTCCCGCACCTCCATCTGGCAGTGGATCCACCACCAGAAGACGCTCAGCAACGGCAAGCCGGTGACCAAACCGCTGTTCCGCCAGATGCTGGCCGAAGAGATGTTGGTGATTCAGGACGAACTGGGCGAGCACCGCTACAGCAGCGGGCGTTTTGACGATGCCGCGCGCCTGATGGAGCAAATCACGACCTCTGATGAACTGATCGATTTCTTGACCCTGCCAGGTTACCGCCTGCTGGCTTAACTCACCACATAACAATATGGAGCATCTGCACATGAAAACCCGTACTCAACAAATCGAAGAATTACAGAAAGAGTGGACTCAACCGCGCTGGGAAGGCATCACCCGTCCGTATAGCGCGGAGGATGTGGTGAAATTACGTGGCTCGGTCAACCCGGAATGCACGCTGGCGCAGCTTGGCGCGGCGAAAATGTGGCGTCTGCTGCACGGTGAGTCGAAGAAAGGGTATATCAACAGCCTCGGCGCGCTGACCGGCGGCCAGGCGCTGCAACAGGCTAAAGCCGGTATTGAAGCGGTCTACCTTTCAGGCTGGCAGGTAGCGGCAGATGCTAACCTGGCCTCCAGCATGTATCCGGATCAATCGCTGTATCCGGCGAACTCCGTCCCGGCAGTGGTGGATCGGATCAACAACACTTTCCGTCGTGCGGATCAGATCCAATGGTCAAGTGGTATTGAGCCGAACGATCCGCGCTACGTGGATTACTTCCTGCCGATCGTTGCTGATGCGGAAGCGGGCTTTGGCGGGGTTCTGAACGCGTTTGAACTGATGAAATCGATGATTGAGGCTGGTGCAGCAGCCGTTCACTTCGAAGATCAGCTCGCATCAGTGAAAAAATGCGGTCACATGGGCGGTAAGGTGCTGGTGCCGACTCAGGAAGCTATCCAGAAACTGGTGGCTGCCCGTCTGGCTGCCGACGTCATGGGCGTGCCGACGCTGGTGATTGCGCGTACCGATGCTGACGCAGCTGATTTGATTACCTCTGACTGCGATGCCTACGACAGCGAGTTCATTACTGGCGAACGTACCTGCGAAGGCTTCTTCCGTACACATGCTGGTATTGAGCAGGCGATCAGCCGCGGTCTGGCCTACGCGCCGTATGCGGATCTGGTGTGGTGTGAAACTTCCACACCAGACCTCGAACTGGCGAAGCGCTTTGCCGATGCTATTCATGCGAAATTCCCGGGTAAACTGCTGGCCTACAACTGTTCGCCGTCGTTTAACTGGCAGAAAAATCTGGATGATAAAACCATTGCCAGCTTCCAGCAGCAGTTGTCGGACATGGGCTATAAATACCAGTTCATTACCCTGGCGGGTATTCACAGCATGTGGTTCAACATGTTCGACCTCGCGCACTCCTATGCGCAGGGTGAAGGCATGCGCCACTATGTTGAGAAGGTTCAGCAGCCAGAATTTGCGGCGGCAAAAGACGGTTACACCTTCGTGTCCCACCAGCAGGAAGTGGGTACCGGGTACTTCGATAAAGTTACCACCATCATTCAGGGCGGCGCCTCTTCCGTTACCGCGTTAACGGGTTCCACCGAAGAATCGCAGTTCTGATCAATGCCCGGTGGCGCTGAGCTTGCCGGGCCTACGAAGGGATGTAGGCCGGAAAAGCGCATGCGCCATCCGGCATGACGTTGTGCCGGATGGGGGAAATCGATGACGCGTGGCCTGGAATTACTGATTGCTCAGACTATCTTGCAAGGTTTCGACGCCCAGTACGGGCGTTTTCTGGAAGTCACCTCCGGCGCGCAGCAGCGTTTTGAACATGCCGACTGGCATGCGGTTCAGCAGGCGATGAAAAGCCGTATTCACCTTTACGATCACCATGTGGGTCTGGTGGTGGAACAGCTGCGCTGCATTACTGACGGCAAAAGTACCGACGCGGGTTTTTTGCTCCGCGTGAAAGATCATTACACCCGGCTCTTGCCGGATTATCCGCGCTTCGAGATTGCGGAGAGCTTCTTTAACTCCGTTTACTGCCGGTTATTTGACCACCGCTCGCTGACTCCCGAGCGGCTGTTTATTTTTAGCTCTCAGCCAGAGCGCCGTTTTCGCACGATCCCCCGCCCGCTGGCGAAAGACTTTTTTCCTGATACCGGCTGGGAGTGGCTGCTCACCCGCGTCCTCAGCGATCTGCCTCTGCGTCTACCGTGGCAGAATAAACATCGTGATATCCACTACATCATCGAACACCTGACCGAAACGCTGGGTGCGGATGTGTTGCCGCGCTGTCATTTACAGGTGGCGAACGAACTGTTTTATCGCAATAAGGCCGCCTGGCTGGTCGGTAAGCTGATTACCCCTTCCGGGACGCTGCCGTTTTTATTGCCAATCCACCGGACTGACGAAGGCGAACTGTTTGTCGATACCTGTCTGACCACGACGGCGGAAGCGAGCATTGTGTTTGGCTTTGCCCGTTCCTATTTTATGGTTTATGCCCCACTGCCCGCGGCGTTAGTGGAGTGGCTGCGCGAGATCCTGCCCGGTAAAACCACCGCTGAATTGTATATGGCGATTGGCTGTCAGAAACATGCGAAGACTGAAAGCTACCGCGAGTATCTGCTCTATCTCGCTGATTGCGATGAGCAATTTATCGAAGCGCCGGGGATCCGCGGCATGGTGATGCTGGTGTTTACCCTACCGGGCTTCGACCGGGTGTTTAAAATCATCAAAGACAAATTTGCGCCGCAAAAGGAGATGTCCGCCGCGCACGTCCGCGCCTGCTACCAGCTGGTGAAAGAGCACGACCGCGTCGGGCGGATGGCTGATACTCAGGAGTTTGAAAACTTTGTACTGGATAAACGGCAAATCGACCCGGCGCTGATGGCACTGCTACTACAGGAAGCGCCGGAAAAAATTACCGATCTCGGCGATCAGATTGTTATTCGCCATCTGTATATCGAACGGCGCATGGTGCCGCTGAATATCTGGCTGGAGCAGGTCGAAGGCCAGCAGTTGCGCGACGCGATAGAAGAGTACGGCAACGCCATTCGTCAGCTGGCCGCCGCCAATATTTTCCCGGGAGATATGCTGTTTAAGAACTTTGGCGTTACCCGCCACGGGCGCGTGGTGTTCTACGACTACGATGAAATTTGCTATATGACGGAGGTGAATTTCCGCCATATCCCACCGCCGCGCTACCCAGAGGATGAGATGAGCGCTGAACCGTGGTACAGCGTGTCGCCGGGGGATGTCTTCCCGGAAGAGTTTCGTCACTGGCTATGTGCCGACCCGCGCATCGGGCCGCTGTTTGAGGAGATGCACGCCGACCTGTTCAGCGCCGACTACTGGCGAGGGCTGCAAACGCGGATCCGTGAAGGGCACGTGGAAGATGTTTACGCTTACCGTCGTCGGCAGCGGTTTAGCGTACGTTATGAAACCGACCGTAGGCCGGATAAGGCCTTTGCGCCGCCATCCGACAATGTACGCCGCGCCTGATGGCGCTGCGCTTATCATGTTAACAAATCAGTCCCAACCCTTGCTTATCTAAACCCGCCGTACGCCAGCGTGACTTCTTTCGCTGCTTTGATCGCCATTGCGCCAAACTCGGTCACGCGGTCATCGGTAATACGTGAAATTGGCCCGGAAATGGAGATGGCGGCGAACGGCTCACGGTGTTCATCATAAATGCACGACGCCACGCAGCGCAGGCCCAGCGCGTGTTCTTCATCATCAAAGGAATAGCCGCGCTTACGCGTCTGCGCCAAATCCTCTTTCAGATGGACCGGCGACACCAGCGTGGCATGGGTATACGCGTGCAGCCCTTTGCGGTGCAGCAGGCCGGTAACCTGTTCTTCACTCAATTGAGATAAAAATGCCTTGCCCGCGCCGGAGGCGTGCATCGGCAGCTTGCCGCCGATAGGCGCAGACATGCGCATCAACTGGGTGCACTGCACCTGGTCGATAATAATGGCCTGATGGTCGCTTTGATCCAGTACGGCGAGGTTTACCGTCTCACCCGAATCTTCCATTAGTTTGCGCAGAATAGGGTGCACAATCGC
The DNA here is from genome assembly GCF_005281115.1 of Citrobacter sp. wls710. Taxonomy (NCBI): domain Bacteria; kingdom Pseudomonadati; phylum Pseudomonadota; class Gammaproteobacteria; order Enterobacterales; family Enterobacteriaceae; genus Citrobacter; species Citrobacter sp. wls710. The sequence goes on along the minus strand of NZ_SZXD01000001.1, from coordinate 133,762 downwards.
CAGCAGATTGCGGCTTTGCAAAAAGCTGCTGCCGACAATAAACGCATGCGCGCCCACGGCCCAGTGGCCTAATTCGCCCACCTGGCGGACAAAACCCTGCTGCTGCATGGTGGTCAGCAGACGATGAGTCGTGGAGTTGGGCAGACCGGCCTGCTGCGCCAGCTCGGTTAGCGCCACGCTGCCGTTGGATTCCGCAATCCACTCCAGTAGCTTCAGACCCCGGGTCAAAGACTGAACCTGCCCGGTTGCAGGCGTAGTGGCAGCGGCGGGTTTTCTACCGCGTTTAGCGGGGACAGGGGCAACCATGGCGGACTCCTTTTCTGTATCGTGGAAATCATTTTCGTTTTATTCGATTATAATGCAAGAATTCCTGTACTGATCGGATGAGTGAAGCTGAACATGTCTCATGTTGGCCGTTGTTCTCTTTTCCGCCTCTCAGGTTTGTGCCAGTATGACCTGTTGAGTTTTTTTCGGTCTGGTTGAGCGTTGTCGGGAGCGAGTGTGAGCAGCAAAGTAGAACAATTACGTCAGCAGTTAAATGAACGTATTCTGGTGCTGGACGGCGGGATGGGCACCATGATCCAGGGATATCGTCTGAGCGAAGAGGATTTCCGCGGCGAGCGCTTCGCCGACTGGCCCTGCGACCTGAAGGGCAACAACGACCTGCTGGTGCTCAGCAAGCCGGAGGTGATTGCCGCGATCCATAACGCCTACTTTGAGGCGGGCGCGGATATCATCGAAACCAACACCTTTAACTCCACGACTATCGCCATGGCGGATTACCAGATGGAATCCCTGTCGGCGGAAATCAACTTTGCGGCAGCTAAACTGGCGCGCGCTTGCGCAGATGAGTGGACGGCACGCACGCCGGAAAAACCGCGCTATGTCGCGGGCGTGCTTGGTCCAACCAACCGTACGGCCTCTATCTCACCCGACGTCAACGACCCGGCATACCGCAACATTACCTTTGACCAGCTGGTGGCTGCCTATCGCGAATCCACCAAAGCGCTGGTGGAAGGCGGCAGTGACCTGATTCTGATTGAAACCGTCTTCGATACCCTCAATGCTAAAGCCGCTATTTTCGCGGTAAAAACAGAGTTCGAAGCGCTGGGCATTGAGCTGCCGATAATGCTTTCCGGCACCATTACCGACGCCTCCGGGCGTACGCTTTCCGGCCAGACCACCGAAGCGTTCTATAACTCATTGCGCCACGCCGATGCGCTGACCTTCGGTCTGAACTGCGCCTTAGGCCCGGACGAGCTGCGCCAGTACGTGCAGGAGCTGTCACGCATTGCCGAATGCTATGTCACCGCGCACCCGAACGCCGGCCTGCCGAACGCTTTCGGCGAGTACGACCTTGACGCCGACACCATGGCGGCGCAAATCCGCGAGTGGGCGCAGGCGGGTTTTCTCAACGTGGTTGGCGGCTGTTGCGGCACCACGCCGGAACATATCGCCGCGATGAGCCGGGCGGTAGAAGGTTTACCGCCGCGCAAGTTGCCTGAAATCCCGGTGGCCTGCCGGCTGTCCGGCCTTGAACCGCTGAACATTGGCGACGATAGCCTGTTTGTTAACGTCGGCGAACGTACCAACGTCACCGGCTCAGCGAAATTTAAGCGTCTGATCAAAGAAGAGAAATACAGCGAAGCGCTGGACGTCGCCCGCCAGCAGGTGGAAAGCGGCGCGCAGATTATCGACATCAACATGGATGAGGGGATGCTCGACGCCGAAGCGGCGATGGTGCGCTTCCTCAACCTGATTGCTGGCGAGCCGGACATTGCCCGCGTGCCGATTATGATCGACTCCTCCAAATGGGAAGTCATCGAAAAAGGGCTGAAGTGCATTCAGGGTAAAGGCATCGTTAACTCCATCTCGATGAAAGAGGGGGTGGAGACCTTTATCCATCACGCGAAGCTGCTGCGTCGCTACGGTGCTGCGGTGGTGGTGATGGCTTTTGACGAGCAGGGCCAGGCCGATACCCGCGCGCGTAAAATCGAGATTTGCCGCCGGGCGTACAAAATTCTCACCGAAGAGGTGGGTTTTCCGCCGGAAGACATCATCTTCGACCCGAATATTTTCGCCGTCGCCACCGGTATTGAAGAGCACAACAACTACGCGCAGGACTTTATCGGCGCCTGTGAGGACATCAAACGCGAGCTGCCGCACGCGCTGATTTCCGGCGGCGTGTCTAACGTTTCCTTCTCGTTCCGAGGCAACGACCCGGTACGTGAAGCTATCCACGCGGTATTCCTCTACTATGCGATTCGCAACGGGATGGACATGGGCATCGTCAACGCCGGACAGCTGGCGATTTATGACGATCTCCCGACCGAACTGCGCGACGCGGTTGAAGATGTGATCCTCAACCGACGTGAAGATGGTACCGAGCGTCTGCTGGAGCTGGCGGAGAAATATCGCGGCAGTAAAACCGACGACACCGCGAATGCCCAGATGGCGGAGTGGCGTAGTTGGGACGTGAAAAAGCGCCTTGAATACTCGCTGGTGAAAGGCATTACCGAATTTATCGAGCTCGACACAGAAGAGGCGCGCCAGCAGGCCGAACGCCCGATTGAGGTGATCGAAGGGCCGCTGATGGACGGCATGAACGTGGTCGGCGACTTGTTCGGCGAGGGCAAAATGTTCCTGCCGCAGGTGGTGAAATCCGCCCGCGTGATGAAGCAGGCAGTGGCTTACCTCGAACCGTATATCGAAGCCAGTAAAGAGAAAGGCTCCAGCAACGGCAAGATGGTCATCGCCACCGTGAAGGGCGATGTGCACGACATTGGCAAGAACATCGTCGGCGTGGTGCTGCAGTGTAACAACTACGAAATCGTCGATCTTGGCGTGATGGTGCCCGCGGAGAAAATCCTCAGAACGGCGCGTGAAGTGAATGCCGATCTGATTGGCCTTTCCGGGCTTATCACCCCGTCGCTGGACGAAATGGTCAACGTGGCGAAAGAGATGGAGCGTCAGGGCTTCACCATCCCATTGCTGATTGGCGGCGCGACCACCTCAAAAGCGCACACTGCGGTGAAAATTGAGCAGAACTACAGCGGCCCGACGGTTTATGTGCAGAACGCCTCGCGGACCGTCGGCGTAGTCGCCGCGCTGCTCTCCGACACCCAGCGCGATGACTTTGTCGCCCGTACCCGTAAAGAGTATGAAACCGTGCGCATCCAGCATGCGCGTAAGAAACCTCGCACGCCGCCGGTAACGTTACAGGCCGCACGTGATAACGATCTTGCCTTCGACTGGGAAAGCTACACGCCGCCGGTCGCGCATCGTTTAGGCGTGCAGGAAGTCGAGGCCAGCATCGAAACGCTGCGCAATTACATCGACTGGACGCCGTTCTTTATGACCTGGTCGCTGGCCGGGAAGTATCCGCGCATCCTCGAAGATGAAGTAGTGGGCGAAGAGGCGAAGCGCCTGTTCAAAGACGCCAACGACATGCTGGATAAACTCAGCGCTGAGAAGACCCTGAACCCGCGCGGCGTGGTGGGGTTGTTCCCGGCTAACCGCGTGGGTGACGATATCGAGATTTACCGTGACGAGACGCGTACGCACGTTATCAGCGTGAGTCATCACCTGCGCCAGCAGACGGAAAAAGTCGGCTTCGCCAACTACTGCCTGTCTGACTTTGTCGCGCCGAAACTGAGCGGCAAAGCGGATTACATCGGTGCTTTCGCGGTGACCGGCGGTCTGGAGGAGGATGCGCTGGCAGACGCCTTCGAAGCGCAGCATGACGACTACAACAAGATCATGGTGAAAGCCATCGCTGACCGTCTGGCGGAAGCGTTCGCGGAATATCTGCATGAGCGCGTGCGTAAAGTCTACTGGGGTTATGCGGCGAACGAGAACCTCAGTAACGAAGAGCTGATCCGCGAAAACTACCAGGGCATTCGTCCGGCACCGGGCTACCCGGCGTGCCCGGAACATACCGAAAAGGCCACCATCTGGGAGCTGCTGGACGTCGAAGCACATACCGGGATGAAGCTCACCGAATCCTTCGCCATGTGGCCTGGCGCCTCGGTTTCCGGCTGGTATTTCAGCCATCCTGACAGCAAGTATTACGCCGTGGCGCAAATTCAGCGCGATCAGGTTGAAGATTATGCCTTCCGTAAAGGCATGAGCGTGGCAGAAGTTGAACGTTGGTTAGCGCCAAACCTCGGCTACGACGCTGACTGATTCACAAAACTGTCATCTTTCTTTACAACAAACAGGGCACTCAATGAGTGCCCTGTCTCTTTCTTACGTTTAAACCCTTATACTGAAAGAACGTTCATCGGCACTGCTTGCCGGATGGCTCATTTTTGTAGGCCTGATAAGCGTAGCGTCCTCAGGCGGTATGTCATTGCGATGAACTTCAGGAACATATAACGATAAGGAGAACCTGATTCCGTGCTAACTCTGTTACACCTGCTTTCTGCTGTCTCTATGCTGGTTTGGGGCACACATATTGTGCGTACCGGCGTGATGCGCGTCTTTGGCGCCCGTTTGCGTACCGTACTCAGCCGTAGCGTTGAAAAGAAGCCGCTCGCCTTTTGTGCGGGTATCGGCGTGACGGCGCTGGTACAAAGCAGCAACGCCACCACCATGCTGGTGACCTCATTTGTCGCCCAGGATCTCGTGGCGCTTACCCCGGCGCTGGTCATTGTGCTGGGCGCCGACGTGGGGACCGCGCTGATGGCGCGTATCCTGACTTTCGATCTCTCATGGCTATCGCCACTGCTGATTTTCATCGGCGTGATCTTTTTTCTCGGGCGTAAGCAGTCCCGCGTGGGGCAACTGGGGCGGGTTGGCATCGGGCTGGGGTTGATTTTACTGGCGCTGGAGCTGATTGTGCAGGCGGTCACGCCGATAACCCAGGCTAACGGCGTACAGGTTATCTTCGCCTCGCTGACCGGCGATATTATGCTGGATGCGCTGATTGGCGCCATGTTTGCGGTTATCAGCTACTCCAGCCTGGCGGCGGTTTTGCTGACGGCAACCCTGACCGCTGCCAGCATTATCTCGTTCCCGGTGGCGTTGTGCCTGGTGATTGGCGCCAACCTTGGCTCCGGCCTGCTGGCGATGCTCAACAATAGCGCGGCTAATGCAGCTGCCCGTCGCGTGGCGCTTGGCAGCCTGCTGTTTAAGCTGGTGGGGAGTCTGATTATCCTGCCGTTTGTTCATCCGTTGGCGAATCTTATGGATGAACTGCCGCTGCCGAAATCTGAGCTGGTCATTTATTTCCATGTCTTCTACAACCTGGTACGTTGCATAGCTATGGTGCCGTTCGCCGAACCGATGGCACGTTTTTGTAAACGTATTATCCGTGATGAGCCGGAACTGGACGCCCACCTGAAGCCTAAGCATCTGGACATCAGCGCACTGGATACCCCAACCCTGGCCCTGGCCAATGCCGCCCGTGAAGCCCTGCGTATTGGCGATGCGATGGAGCAGATGATGGACGGGCTAAAGAAGGTGATGCACGGCGAGCCGCGTGAAGAGAAAGAGTTGCGCAGGATGGCGGACGATATCAACGTACTGTACACGGCGATTAAGCTCTATCTGGCGCGGATGCCAAAGGATGAACTGGCAGAAGAAGAGTCGCGCCGTTGGGCTGAAATTATCGAAATGTCGCTCAACCTTGAACAGGCTTCGGATATTGTTGAGCGTATGGGCAGCGAGATTGCCGACAAGTCGCTGGCAGCGCGTCGGGCATTCTCTGTCGAAGGGCTGAAAGAACTTGATGCACTGTACGATCAACTGCTCAGTAATCTGCAACTGGCGATGTCGGTGTTTTTCTCTGGCGACGTGACCAGCGCCCGTCGTCTGCGCCGCAGCAAGCACCGTTTCCGCATCCTTAACCGTCGTTATTCGCATGCGCACGTGGATCGTCTGCATCAGCAGAACGTGCAGAGCATTGAGACCAGTTCCCTGCACCTGGCGTTGCTGGGTGATATGCAGCGTCTGAACTCGCTATTTTGCTCTGTGGCTTACAGTGTGCTGGAGCAGCCGGATGAAGACGACGAGCGCGAGTACTAACGAGGACAGGTGAAATGTTGCCCGGTGGCGCTGATGCTTACCGGGCCTACGGATAACCGTCAATGTTGTCGTCTACTTTGATGCCGGATAAGGCGAAGCCACCATCCGGCATCAGACAACAAACCAACTAAAAGCAGTGACCCGCCTCAACGGCAACCGCTTCTTCGCCCGCTTTAAAGATATAGGTGGTGTTTGGGCCGCCAAGCACGGATTGACCGTTGCTCACTTTGATCCAGTTCCCTTCCGGCAGACCAATCACCGTCAGTTCCGGTGCCACAACCAACAGCTCGCGAATACGCTGTTCACGCGTTTCGCCTTTATGGCCTTCCGGCAGCGCGTTGGTGAAGTGCGGGTTAATCTGCAGCGGGAAAAGACCCAGCGCATCAAAGCCTTTTGGATCGACAATCGGCATGTCGTTGGTGGTGCGGATGGTCTGGCAGGCAAGGTTGGAACCCGCGCTCCAGCCGATGTACAGCGCACCGCGTTTGACGACATCGACAATCGGCGCCAGCAGTCCGCGCTCGCGGCTCTCTTTCAGCAACTGGAAGGTGTTACCCCCGCCGACAATCACCAGTTCGGCGTTTTCAATGGCTGCAATCGGATCGGCAACGGTATGAATGCCAGTAACGTTAACGCCCATTGGGGCAAAGATGGCTGCCGTTTTCGCCGTGTACTCATCCCAGGTTTGCGTCACGCCGGCAAATGGAATAAACACCGCAGTGCGGCGACCGTTCAGTTGCTCTGCGATCAGCGGCAGCGCATGTTCCATCCAGCCTTTGCCCGGCAGCGTCGAGTTACTCAATAAAAGCAGTTCCATCATTTCTCCATGTAATCAGAAAATTACAAACCGCGGTAATGCTACCACTATCGATCTAACGCCTTCCTGATATGGCTCACGATGTTGGAAGGGGGAGATAGAAGCTGAGACTATTTTTTAAGTGTCAATTATTTTTCTCCTCCAGAGAGCGCAGATGATTTCAAAATTAATATATATGATTTACCATATGTGTGATCTAAAAGGAACGGAGAGGAAAATGCTACAACCTGTTCAGCTTTTCAAAATCCTGTCGGATGAAACACGGCTCGCCATTGTCATGCTTCTGCGGGAGTCCGGAGAACTGTGCGTGTGCGATATCTGTGCAGCTACCGCCGAATCACAGCCCAAAATATCACGCCATATGGCTATCCTTCGCGAGTCTGGGCTAGTTCTGGATCGTCGGGAAGGCAAATGGATTCACTATCGTCTGTCACCTCATATTCCTGCGTGGGCCGCTGAGACAATCACGACGTCCTGGCAGTGCCTTCGGGAAGATGTGCGGGAATGGTTGGCAAAGTCGGCCTGCACCTCTTGCTGAGGAAGGAAATCATATTCACATAATCATATATAATGGGGTTTGAAATGTTTTTGGCAGGGAGTATATTTTTACTGACGCTGGTACTGGTGATCTGGCAACCCAGAGGCCTGAGTATTGGCTGGAGCGCGAGTATCGGAGCTGCGTTGGCGCTGGGAACCGGAGTCATTCATATCGCTGATATTCCCGTTGTCTGGAATATCGTCTGGAACGCGACAGCGGCATTTATTGCGGTCATCATCATCAGCCTGCTGCTCGATGAGTCCGGCTTCTTTGAATGGGCCGCACTGCACGTCTCCCGCTGGGGTAATGGACGTGGCCGCCTTTTGTTTACGTGGATAGTCTTGCTTGGGGCCGCTGTTGCTGCGTTGTTTGCCAATGACGGCGCTGCACTGATCCTGACGCCGATTGTAATTGCGATGCTGCTCGCACTGGGATTCAGCCAGGGCACGACATTGGCCTTTGTTATGGCTGCAGGATTTATTGCAGATACGGCCAGCCTGCCGCTCATTGTTTCTAACCTGGTGAACATCGTCTCGGCGGACTTTTTCGGTCTGGGCTTTACGCAGTATGCTTTCGTTATGATCCCCGTAGATGTGGCAGCGATTGCGGCCACGCTGGTCATGCTGCATCTCTTCTTCCGCAGGGACATTCCGGCGACGTATGACGTTTCTCTGCTGAAGACGCCCGCCAGTGTGATAAAGGATCCGGCAACGTTCAGGGCGGGCTGGATTGTCCTGTTATTGCTGCTTGTCGGTTTCTTTGTGCTGGAGCCTCTGGGGATCCCGGTCAGTGCGATAGCGGCTACTGGCGCAGCAGTACTGTTTATAGTGGCGAAAAGAGGTCATGCCATCAACACCGGAAAAGTCCTGCGCGGTGCGCCATGGCAGATCGTTATTTTTTCGCTGGGCATGTACTTGGTAGTCTATGGCCTGCGCAATGCAGGGCTCACGGAGTATCTGTCTGACGTGCTGAACCTGCTGGCAGAAAAGGGGCTATGGGCAGCAACGTTCGGCACCGGTTTTCTGACCGCGTTCCTGTCATCGGTGATGAATAATATGCCGACGGTACTGATTGGCGCGCTGTCGATTGACGGGAGTACGGCGACTGGCGTCGTCAAGGAGGCTATGATTTATGCCAATGTGATTGGCTGCGATTTAGGTCCGAAAATCACTCCCATTGGCAGTCTGGCAACCCTGCTTTGGCTGCATGTGCTTGCTCAGAAAAATATAACGATTACCTGGGGATATTACTTCCGCACCGGCATTATCATGACTCTGCCCGTGCTGTTTGTCACTTTGGCCGCGCTGGCGTTGCGGCTCTTCCTCACTTTGTAATGAGATACAGATATGAGCAACATTACCATCTATCACAACCCTGCCTGCGGCACTTCTCGTAACACGCTGGAGATGATCCGTAACAGCGGCAACGAACCGACGATAATTTATTATCTCGATACGCCACCGACCCGTGATGAGCTGATTAAACTTATTTCAGAAATGGGAATTACGGTGCGTGCATTACTGCGTAAGAATGTTGAGCCTTACGAACACCTGGGTCTTGATGAAGAGAAATTTAGTGATGAGCAGTTGATTGATTTCATGCTTCAACATCCGATCCTGATTAATCGGCCGGTAGTCGTTACGCCGCTCGGCACTCGTCTTTGTCGCCCTTCAGAAATAGTGTTGGATATTCTGCCGGAAGGTCAGAAAGGAACGTTTACCAAAGAGGATGGCGAGAAGGTCATTGACGAAACGGGGAAGCGGGTTAAGTAATCGGCCCACTTCAAAATATTGGACGCCTGTTAACGTTATGCGGGCGTCCGATTCACCCAGTACGTCCGCTCTGTGCCATAAGCGGAAGTTAACCACGGATAAAATTCAGCGCCTCACACCCAGAGCCGCTGCATAACGGCAACAAGCTACACTTGTTCATTATTTCCAAAACAGGAAAGCCTTCCGCTGCTTCAACGGTATGTGTTTGACATCGCGCAGTTGGGGCATTTTGATCAACAACGAGCATGGCCCGCTAACGATGAAATTGATACTTGTTCGACACGCAGAAACAGAGTGGAATTTGGAAGGAATTATTCAGGGGCACAGCGATAGCTCCTTGACCTGTCGGGGTTTGCGTGAAACATCCGTCCTACTAGCAGCGTTTAGTGCAAGTGAGTATCAAATAGAGCGTGTTTACGCTTCTCCGCTTGGACGTGCCTGGCAAATGGGGCAAAGCCTGGCTGAACACTTTCGCTGTTCATTGACGGCTGAACCGGCCCTTAAAGAGCAGGCCTTTGGTCAGTTTGAAGGTATGCCGTTAGAACTACTCAGACAAAAACATCCGAACGATGCAAATGCGTTATTCAGGCTTGATGCAGAGTATTGTCCACCTGGGGGGGAGTCACTGGCGCATGCTTCTCAGCGAGTTATGCGTTTTTTACAAAACCTGGAAGATACCTCATCACATCAACAAACAATATGTATTGTGTCTCACGGGCATGTCAGTCAGGGCACTCTGGCAATTCTTAAAGAAGGGACTGTCAATAGTTTCCCTCGCTATGCTCACCCCAATGCAAGTTATTCTGTTATCGACCTGATTAATGGAAAATGTATCGGCCTAAAGTGGGGGATTGCTACACATTTACGTCACCTGAATTAGTGGCTACCTTTCAATCATTGAAAACCCATCCTGCCAGAGTCATCATTATTTAAGCACAATGTCAGCTCCCCGCTCTAAACAGATCTTCAGAAAACGATACAGAATTCCGGCCACCAGACTTCAATCCCTTTCTGCTTCAGCTCTTTTCTAACCACGCGTTTAATCCAGGCTGCCAACGATCCATCGTCATCCTGCTTGGTGATGACACATGATGACAGGCATACCTGTGAAGAATATGGGTAACTGTGTGAGAGACCTGACCGCAAACAGGGCAGAACTTCGAGATGCGATTGATTTCCTGCTTAATGGCTATTTTAGAGCGCCCATCCCTGGCGCTCAGCTCCTGCTTCTTTACCCCGCCCGCGCAAATTCTGCCGCTTCGGCGATTAGCGCGTCATCCGGGCGTACGCCGGTATACATGGCGAACTGCTCTACGGCCTGTAAGGCAATCACCTCTGCACCGCTGATGGTCTTTTTACCTAATTGTTGTGCCAGTTTGATTACCGGTGTTTCCGGCGGCAGGGCGACCACGTCAAACACCACGCTGGCGGCAGCGACCATCGCTTCGCTGTAGGCCAGTTCATCGCTCTCTTTACCGCCAGCCATACCGACGGGCGTCACGTTGACCAGAATATCGCAGGCAATCCCTTCCGGCTGAGGCTGCCACTGGAAACCGTACTGTTTTGCCAGCGCCGGGCCGCTCTCACGATTGCGGGCGGCGACGATCACATCGTGAAAACCGGCATCGCGAAACGCGGCGATAACCGCTTTACCCATTCCACCGCTGCCGCGAATCATGACGCGTGCGCTGCTATTGAGCTGGTGGCTGGCAATCAGGCTTTTTACCGCAATGTAGTCGGTGTTAAATCCTGCCAGCGTACCGTTGTCATTGACGATGGTGTTGACGGAATCAATGACTTTTGCGGAAGGATCGATGACATCCAGAAACGGCATGCAGCTCTCTTTAAACGGCATAGACACCGCACAGCCGCGAATTTCGAGTGCGCGAACGCCTTTCACTGCGGCCTCAATATCCTGCGTAGTAAAGGCTTTATAGATAAAATTTAACCCTAATTTTTCATACAGATAGTTGTGAAAGCGCGTGCCAAAGTTACCGGGCCGACCGGCAAGCGACATGCACAACTGGGTGTCGCGGTTAATCATGTTAAATCTCCTCGGTGTGAGACAATATGTACTGTTCGGCTTCCTGCGACCAAATCCCCTGATGACGCTCCAGGATATCGCGCAAGGCTGGATCATCAATCTGAGTGAGCGCGGTTAATGGTAAGGCTTTGCCGGTGTAAACCAGTTTTTTACCGCCACCGACTTGCGGCAATTCCAGCGTTGTTTCACCAGCCGCATTCAGCCCCAGAATGTGCGTCACCACTTTTGCTGCCTGAACTTTCTTCTCTTCGATCAGTTTTACCGCTGTGCGCATATCGTCGGTATTGCCGCCAGATGTCCCAACATAATGGGTGAAGGCGTAGTGCACGTCGTAGAAGTTAATCGGCGCGCTAAACTGCTTATCCTGCGGACCGGCAAAGAAGTTCATGCAGCCATCGGCAGCCAGCAGGGAAGAGGCCAGCGTGACCAGCCCTTCGTTGGGCACAAACACAAAGATGTCATCAAATCCATGCCCGCCGCTCAACGCCATCAAGGTGTCATAAGCCGCATCCTGGGCGTGGAGATAGTGGATTAACGTTTGTGGTTCTGATGGATAGTGCTTGCGGGCGTAGCTCAACTTGTCGTTATTGGTGTCGGTTACCACCAGCAGCGCAGGGTTAACCGGGCCATGCAGTGCATAGTCGATCGCCAGTAGTCCCATTGGCCCGGTACCGCCGAGGATTAACGTGCGCCCCTGCGGACGAATGCCCATCTTATGGTTATAAGTGCCTTCCTGCAGGTGATAGTTGGCGTTGAATGCGCCAATCACGCAGGATAGCGGCTCAACCAGCGAGCCTTCAAAATAGGTTTCGCCTTCGTAGGCCAACAAGCAGTCCTGCTCCATGACTTCATCAGGAATGATGACGTGCGTGGCTTCACCGCCTACCCACGGGAAGGAGTAGCCGGGACAGTCCGGGCGATCCGGCAGTTGCAGGTTAGCCTGAATGACATAGCGTTGGCCGGGCTGAAACTTATGCTGCCATTTTTTCCCCACGGCAATAATATCGCCGCAGAACTCGTGGCCAATGATGATCGGGTTGGTGGCCACATCATCCGGCACTTTTTTGTGGTTCTCGCCCTGGTTAGCCTCTTTCCAGGAAGAAAGGCACAGGCTGTCGGTCACGACCGAGGCCAGAATTTCATCGTCCTGCATTTCGGGAAGGTCGAAGGTTTCCAGGCGCAGATCGCGTTTACCATAAAGGCGTAAAGCTGTTGTTGTTTGCATTGTTACCACCTCTTCCTCTTTCGAGGACAATTTGTTGAAGTAGCCCCAGCATCGCCGGGGCGGAAAAATCAGGACAAGAAGCCCAGCGCGTTGCCGATAATCCCCAGCGCAAACAGGGCGAATATCAGCCATACCGGATTAATTTTCTTGTTGAGCAGCCGTACCATCAGCAGCGTCAGACCCAGCGCCAGCAGGCCAGGACAGAGTTGGTCGAGAATGTTCTGCACGGTCATGGTGACGGTGGCGCCGTCTGCGCCAGGCGTTTGCGATACCACCAGCGGCACGTTGATGCTGGTCCATTTGGTGACCAGTACCCCCATCACAAACAGGCCAAGAATTGATGCGCCTTCGGTCAGTTTTTGCAGCAGGTTGCCGCCCATGTCGCTGACGATATTGACCCCTTTACGAAAGCCAAGCTGTAAGCCGTACCACTTCATGGCAAGACGTACTGCATTGAAAAGAAAGAAGAACAATAGTGGCCCGAGAATGTTTCCGGAGAGCGCCAGCGAGGCGCCGAGCGCGGCGGTAATCGGGCGCAGCGTTCCCCATACCAGCGGGTCGCCAACACCGGCCAGCGGACCCATCAGCCCAACTTTGATGCCGTTGATGGCCCCGTCGTCAATTTCCGCACCGTTCGCGCGGGCTTCTTCCATCGCGGCGGTCACGCCAATCACCGGGCCGCAAACGGCAGGTGTGGTATTGAAGAACACCAGGTGGCGCTTGAGGGCCGCAACCTGGTCCTCTTTCAGTGGATACAGGCGCTTAATAGCCGGGATCATGTCGTAGCAAAAGCCCAGCCCATGAATGCGTTCAAAGTTGAATGACGCTTGCTGGAGGTTGGAGCGAACAAACATGCTAAACAGGTCGGATTTGGTCAGTTTTTTCTGTTCCATGGTGGGCTCCATTAGTCATCAAGCTGATCGAGAGCTTGAGAAGAGGCGGGTTGCGCCTGCGGTTCGGCTTTACGCCACTGTGGGTTCAACTGGATGTAGACCAGCGCGATAATCACGCCAACCCCACCGAAAGCCAGCAGGCTCAAATCGAGATACCCTCCGGCAATAAATCCGAGGAAGAAGAAGGGCATCAGGTACTTCACGCCCATCATGCGCAGCACCATGGCGTAACCGACCACCACGATAAAGCCACCGGCAATCTGCAATCCGCGGGTGACGAATTCTGGAATGGCGTTGAGCATATTGCTGACCATATCGGCGCTGACAAACAGCGAGACGATTAATGCAGGGATGGCAACGCGCAGCGCCTGTACGCCGAGAGCGGAAACGTGCAGCATGTCGATGGTGCGAAAGCGGGCCTCTTCGGCTGCTTTATCCGCCGCGTGCTGGAACACCACGGTGATGGTACGGGCAAAGACGGTTAGTACCTGACCTGCCGCCGCGACGGGCAGGGCGATGGCGATACCGGTCGCAATGCTTTGCTGACCGACGATAACCAGAATGGCGGAGATAATACTGGCGAGCGCCGAATCGGGAGACTGCGCTGCGCCGACGTTCATCCAGCCAAGAGCAATTAACTCCAGCGTGCCGCCGAGCATAATCCCGGTTTTTAAATCACCAAGAATCAGTCCGATAACGGTACAAGCGATCAGTGGACGGTGGGTCTGGAACTCATCCAGCACGCTACCCATTCCGGCAATACAGGAAAATAGGAATATGGCGATAATTTGTAGGGTACTTATTTCCATAATATGTCACCTTGTGAATGTGATCATCCCTGCCTGTTAAAGCATAAGTACACAGGCATTTTTATTTATTCAGCGAAAGATTGTTCTTCTATTTTTTCGAGAATATTAATCGATGGATCGGATGCGACGACGCGTAAATCCAGCGTGACGCCTAGTTTATCTAACTCTCGAAACGCATTAATGTCGTCGCTGTCTAAAGAAACGGCTTTGGTTAATTGTTTTTTACCCGGTCGCCAGGCCATGCCGCCAATATTTAACGTGGAAATTTTTACCCCTTGTTTTACCATTGCTAATGCATCCTGTGGGCGGGTAAACAAATAAAAAACGGTTTCGCTCTGATATTGCGGGTTATGGTAAACAGCGACCGCCTTTTCGATATTAACGACGTTAACCTTCATTCCTGGCGGGGCTGCCTGACGTAATAATGTTCGACGTACTTCATCGTTATAAACGTCGTCATTGCAGATAATAATTCGTTGGGCATTCGCCACCTTCGACCAGACGGTGGTGACCTGACCGTGAATCAAGCGGTCATCGATACGAGCAAGGGTAATGTTCATCAGAAATCCTCTTCGGTCGTTTCCAGATGTTGCCAGACGACACAGGTTTGTTGAGCAATGGTCGTCAGGTGTTCGCACAGTTCATCCACATTCATACAGCTTTGGTTGTCTACCAGTTCCAGCGCTAATGGCAGCGACAACCCGCTAATGACGCGAATGGTGGGGTTTTGCATTGCCAGCGAAGCGGCAGCATTCCAGGGACTGCCACACTGCAGATCGACGGCAATCAGCCATTCATCACTAGTGTGAGCGCTTACTAACTTTTCCAGCTTTTCCACGATGTTGCTGGCGTTCTCCCCTGGGACAAATGCCACCGCTTCGACGTTGACATTGCCGTAGACCATCTGTACCGATTCCAGCATGGCGCAGGCCAGATTGCCGTGAGCACAGAAGATTGCATTGACCATAAAACCTCCTTAGCCGCGCGTTTTTCCGCCCGCAATGTTAGTAGTTACTCCGGTGATATAACTGGCGCGCTCTGAGAGGAGATAACAAACAAAATCAGCGACTTCACTTAAACGTCCTGAACGACCGATCGGGATCGCGTTCTTGGTATAACCCTCACGCAACTGTTCGACGGTGATGTTGCGGGTCCAGGCCAGCGCTTCTTCATACTCGGGGGTGCGCAGACCGGTTTTTTCCAGAATGCCAGGCGCAATTCCCACCACACGAATGCCGTGTTTGCCCAACTCTTTCGACCAGGAGCGGGTAAAGCTATTCAACGCGGCTTTGGTGGCGGCATAGCAGCTTTGGCCCTCTGAACCTTCCAGCCCGCTTTCGGAAGAGACATTCACGATCACGCCGTTATGCTGTTTTACCATTTGGCGTGCCGTTGCTTGCGACATTAAGAACACACCTTTCTGGTTGATATTAACCATTTTTTCAAAAGCAGCTTCGTTGAGTTCGTATTGCCCGGCGGGTGCTTTTTCATCAACCAATAGCCGTGGGAAGTTAACGCCAGCATTATTTACCAGTCCATCAATACGTCCGTAGCGTTGGATAATTTCAGCAACAGTATGATTAACCTCTTTGGCACTGGAAATATCCGTTGGCCAGAAATGATATCCGCTATGGCTGTCATATTTACCTTCTCCGCCATGAATATCCGCCATTTGTACATTAGCGCCTTGCGCTAATAGCTCCTCGACAATGGCCAGGCCAATTCCGGATGCACCACCGGTAACAATAATGACTTTTCCCTGCAAGTTTAACCACGTTTGCATAATAAACTCCCGATTTCAGATAATGGGATCCCACATAAAATTAATTATGGCAGGACCAATTAGAATTTATTTACTTCAACAATAATTCAGCGGTATGACTGTTGGTGACTAAACAGTTAATATAATTCCCACGTAATGCGCCTAATATCCCACTGTATTTTTCTTCACCCATTGCAATACCAATGGAGTAACGTGCCTGTTTTAATTTATCGGTTTCGATGGCGAGCGTCTTTTCACTCATCCTGGTCTCTACGGTCACACCGTTGATATCGTAAAAGCGCGAGCAAATGTCTCCGGCAACATGGCGGGCATGCAGGTCATCACTCTCTTCACTGCCGTAAAAAGCGTGCCAGTTGGCACCATCGCGTATTGCCGGAGACCCAATACCGACCAGCGCGACATCCAGATTATCCCAGTAAGCGGAAATCGATTTGAAGTGCCGGGACTGCATAATGCCGTTACGGATCAGCGGGTTTTCCAGCAGTGCCGGGAAATCTGCCAGGTGTGATTCCCCTTTGAGCTTTGCCGCAGCGCCGTAGGTCAGCGTATTGACGTGGTAGCGGCTTTCAAGCTTGCCGGATGGTCCGCCGATAATCGGCACACAGATCAGCTGGCGCGACTGGCTGGCAGGAGATAATCCTTCCACCAGTCCCCGTACCGCGCGGCCCCATGAGAACCCGATAATGTCCCCAGGTTCCAGTAAGCGTTCCAGCAACTGTGCGCCATGTACGCCCATCATATTAAGTTGTTCATCTTCCTGCTCGCTATCGCAGGAGACTACGACCGCCTCTTTCAGGCCAAATTTCTGTTTTAGCTGCTGTTCCAGCCACAGATTTTCGTTGTAGTCGTAATTAATGGCGATGGTGACGATACCCTGCTCGCGTCCACGTTTTAGTAACCGGCTGATCGTGGTGCGATAAATACCCAGCTCGCGGGCGATTTGCGCTTGTGTCATATCCTGTTCGTAATACAGCTGCGCTATTTTTACGATCAGGCGGATATCATCGCTGTTTTCCGTCGCCATTTTTGGACTCCTGCACATTTGTGCAAATCACGAAATTGCCTTCTTGATCTGATATAACCCCATCTGTTTCACATCTCAAAGCTATTTTCACTTATTTCAGCGTTAAGAACTGAACGATTGTGTTGCACATTTGATGTGGAGATTGCGCGTTGTCGGCACAGATGTGCGTGCTGCTCTAATGTATTGATTCTGCTTGTTTTCATCCAACAAAATTGCAGATATGGATTACCGACACTTTTGTGTCAAAAGGTGGGGTGGATCACAAATAGCGCTCGGGCATTTGAACACGATTATTTTTTATCGCCTACAAGGTAGGGTATATTTCGCTGTCAAAGGAGAAACTATGCTGCCCGACTCATCCATCCGATTAAATAAATACATCAGTGAAAGCGGAATCTGCTCGCGTCGCGAGGCGGATCGCTTTATCGAACAAGGGAATGTCTTCCTGAATGGTAAACGCGCCACCATTGGCGATCAGGTAAAGCCTGGCGACGTCGTAAAAGTGAATGGTCGGTTGATTGAGCCGCGTGAAGCGGAAGATCTGGTCTTTATCGCGCTGAACAAGCCAGTAGGGATTGTCAGCACCACCGAAGACAGCGAGCGCGACAACATTGTTGATTTCGTGAATCACAGCAAGCGTGTGTTCCCAATCGGTCGTCTGGACAAAGATTCCCAGGGACTTATCTTTCTGACCAACCACGGCGACCTGGTGAATAAAATCTTGCGTGCCGGTAACGATCATGAAAAAGAGTATCTGGTGACGGTAGATAAGCCGGTCACTGATGACTTTATCCGTGGGATGGGGGCCGGTGTGCCAATCCTCGGCACCGTCACCAAGAAATGTAAGGTGAAGAAAGAAGCGCCGTTTGTGTTTCGCATCACGCTGATTCAGGGGCTGAACCGTCAGATCCGTCGTATGTGCGAGCACTTTGGCTATGAAGTTACCAAACTTGAGCGTACACGTATCATGAACGTTGGCTTGTCTGGCCTGCCGCTTGGTGAATGGCGCGACCTGACGGATGACGAACTGATTGATCTGTTCAAGCTGATTGAGAACTCGTCCTCAGAAGCCAAACCGAAGGCGAAAGCGAAGCCAAAAACCGCAGGCATTAAGCGCCCGGTAGTGAAAATCGAAAAATCTGCGGAGAAAGAGAAATCGCGCCCGGCAGCAAACGGTAAACGCTTTACCTCACCGGGGCGTAAGAAGAAAGGGCGTTAACGTCTGCCGCGCGTGGGCGTATTCGCTGACCAGGAAAACGATGCTTCCGCATCCGGTTTATAAGCCTGCTTTTTCTTTAACTGGCGGGCTTTTTTTGCTTCCGCTTCGCGCAAGGCCATCAGTTTATCGATGTACTCTTTCTTGATGCTGTTGGTCTCTGCGTTGGTCAGCAGCCGACCATGCGCGATGCGCGCGCGGTCGAGCAGCGTTTTCAGTTCACGCTGCTCGCGCTCGGTCATCTCTTTTTGGGTAATGCGGGGGAGTGCCATAGGGGTGCCCTCTGTTAGCCGGTATCCTCAGTGTACGGTAATCCAGAACCTGCTGATAGCGTCATGTATTGTATTATTCAGCAATACGTAATTTTCCGGCGAAGTCCTGCTGTGTATAGCCCGTTGTTCTGAATCGTTTGTCTGTGATGATGTTATCGATCTCTTTTAATGTGGCGATACACATCACACCATCCTGGCCAAATTTTGTATGGTCGGCAAGAATTACCGACTTTTTACTCATAGCAATCATTGACTTGGCAACATAGGCTTCATCGAAGCTTTTCACCAGCACACCATGTTGAGGTGAAACACCACCCGCGCCGATGAAGCAGATATCTGCATGAATAGTGTTTATTTGCTGACAAACGGAGACGCCGAGATTGGCGCGGAAATGGTAGTCATATTCACCACCTAATACATAAACGCGCGCTTTAAGATTATGTTCTTTGATTTTATCGGCAATTAAGGCTGAATTAGTAATAACGGAATAGGCCAGAGGAGGTAATTGTTCGGCCAGAATAAGATTGGTTGTGCAGGAGTCAATGAATAGAGTGTCGTGCTCACTGACCATCCGGGCGGCAAGTTTACCAATTGCCATTTTTTCTTCGCGGTGTATATCAATCCGCGCGCCAAATTCATCTTCCTGAACAACCTGCTTCTTGACGGCTCCACCGTGAATCTTGGTAATTTGTCCTTCAGACTCCAGAATGGAGAGATCGCGACGAATGGTCTCTGATGTGACTTTTAGTGTTTCCGATAATTTGATAACCGTCACTTCACCGAATTTATTTAATTCATCGAGGATATGTTTTCTTCTTTTAATCGGGTTCATTATTTTCCGCCAACGTCGAGCTTTGGCGCATGGTAACTGGATGTGCAGAGCAACGCAACCACTCCAACGCACAGACAATACCCTCATCATCATTAGAGGCCGTCACATAGCTGGCTTGTTGTTTTACTGCCTCAGGCGCATTCCCCATTGCAATACCAATGCCGGCGGCGGAAAACATACTGATATCGTTTTGCTGGTCTCCAATCGCTGCAACCTTTTCTGCTGCTATATTTAGCTGGCGCATTAACATGCTAATAGCATAACCTTTATTTATTTCGCTACGTTGGATATCAATGTAATTCTCCCCAGTGATAGTCGCTGTATAGCCATAAGGCAATTTATTGTTCACTTCTGTACACAGTGCATTTATTTTTAACTGCTCGGTGGTGAGTGTAATTTTATAAATATCCTGCCGGTTTAAAATATTTCCGGGCGTTGCCGAAATAAGTGGTAACTCAAATAAACGGGATTCATAAGTTGTCCATGGCGCTATCTGTTGGTCGCAACGATGATAAATAGCATCAGCGCTAAAAAAGTGATGAGGACAGAGGGAAAGCGCAATATGTCGGTCAATATCCCGAAGATTCATACAAGAGAACGCTGCAGTATGAATATTGCGCTGCTGCGCCATCTCGAGGATCTGACCTCCGTTGAAGCCTGCGCACCAGCCAAACAGCGCATTAACCTGATGCTGTTGTAGCAGGCGCATTATAGAGGAGACCGGTCTGGCGGAACAAGCGGCCAGCAGGCCACCGCGCTGGTGGAATTCGATGAGTGCCTGACGTGTACGTGGACTGATTGTCTTTTGCGAAGTCAGTAGTGTTCCATCCAGATCGGTGACCAGTAACATGCTTCTTTCCCTTAATCTCAATGCGCAATAAACGGTGTGACAGCCTCTTTGGCGGCGTTGCAGACCATATTGTCGATTGCCGTACCGACGACCAGAATATTGACCCCGGTATCCTTAAACGCTTTGGCATTGGCGAGGTTAATTCCGCCTTCCGCCAGCGTCGGCACGCTTACCGCGCTGACCAGTGCCCACAGGCGATCTTTAATGGCTTGCGGAATATCACCTGCGGCTACGCCTTCGTAGCTCATACCGGTCATTAAACCAATCATATCGACGCCAATCTCCTGCATCCGTTTTGCTACGCTGGTGACCTCTTCCGGAGTGCGTGCAGGAATACCGAAAGTATGCAGGTCATCCGGGTGTCCAATATAAGCATCAACGGTCAGGCCATACTGATGGGCGAGATTTACGATGTCCTGTAGATCGTCCCAGTCAGATTTATGGGTGTGTAAGCCATCGGCACCAGCACGAGCAATCTCCAGTATCTCTGTTTCCGTGAGCGGGACCGGTAACGTTTCGGTAAAGCCTCCTGCGATACCGACAGTAATGAAGATATCGTCAGGAACCACATTACGCACACCATGCACTGCTTCGGCCATCTGGCTGTTAGTGATTTCGTGGCGGATTTGTTCCGCCGCGTGCATGTTGCTCACCCCCTTATGCCCACGCGCCAGCGCCAGTGCGGGATGGTTCGGTTCGAGCAGCTTAACGCCCGCCTCACATACTGCTTTTGCCAGACGCGCATCGTCGCCGGTTATCCCTGTGCTGAGGATGGTCTGCCCGCCGTGCAGCGTGATGGCATCTTTCACTTTCTGTAACGCTTTAGCGCGTTTTTTATTCATATCGCCTTTAAACATGGTGTACCTCTGGTGTTGGTGCATTAATTAATGGGCCGACGCGGTAGATTCTTTCTGTGCGACAGCCTTAAAACGGTTGGCAATAATGGTGGAAATACAGGTCAGCCCCATGACGGTAACCATCACAATGGCCATTTGAAGCGCATTACTGGACAAAAACGGGGAGGCGAATGCAGGGACATAAGCCACGCCTTTGACGTTAAAGAAACCCAGCATCATGCCGCCCAGACCGGCCCAAACGATCGCTGAACCAAAGACAATTTTGTTGGCAAACATGAACGGATAGGCCGATTCAACGAAGGTCCCAAAGCCGAGGTTGATAAGCAGGCCGGGCGTCGCGACGGCTGCTTCGCTTTTTTCTCGTGGTGCGATGACGTTAGCCAGGTTGATTCCTGCAGCAACCATCACCAGGCCGACCATATCGACAGCGCCGAGGAAGCTGACTCCGGATTTTTCCATTTCCAGGAGCACCAGCGGCAGAATGACTGCGTGATAGACTCCCCCCAGAATTGCTGGCCAGATAACCAACCCAGCCAGCAGGCCGGCAAGAATAGGGCTGAAAGCCAGCGTGGTTTCGATAGCCAGTTTGATGTAATTACCTGCTGACAGCGCCAGCGGACTTAGCAGATAGTGCATGATTAACCCGGCGGCAAGACCCGAGATCCCACCCGCTACAATGTTGACGGTGGTCATCGGAAAGCGCCAATTCAGGCATAATTCAAACAGCCAACGAACGAAAATCCCGGCCATCAAACCACCGATGATCCCTCCAATCAGACCGCCCTCGACGGAAAGCACTCCGGCGACCACCCCGGCAACAATTGAGACTTCATCCAGTTCCGAAATCTGTTTTGCTGCGAGAACTGCAACTAAAACCGGCAGGCCCTTCAGTAGAATTTCAAAGATATCGTTGAGTTTTTCCAGGCCCGGAATGTGACTGAGTGCGAGCACGATTGCCATGGCGATAAAGCCCGGCAGCGCAGGGATCATTATGCTGCGAATATTGAAGCGTTTAAGCAGACTTTTTCCAGAACCGCCCTGTGAAGGAGAAGCACTGCCCAACTGTGGTTTGTATTTAACGCCCCAGTGCTTACACAGTGATGCGATGAAGGAGACTGCGCGGGTTCGGCTGGTGGTACCCGTCGTGCCCGAGGTTGCGACGACATTTGCCCCCTTTGCCGCCACTAGCGCCATTGAGGTCCCGCCGGTGCCAACAATCGGTATTTTCATTTCAACAGCTGCGGCAAAGACAGCCTGGTTGGCCTTCACCGGATCGGCGCTCATCACGATGATCCCATCGATCTCACCGTTACGGATCATTTCTGCAATCCTGAAATCGCTCTCAACTACCGAGTCGTTCACTTCTGAAAGTTTGCCCTGAAATATCCTTTGTGGTTTTTGTTGGTTTTCTGTGGTTAGTGCAAATACCGACGCTGGCGTGTGAGCTTTGGCAACGTCCATTGAGGCTTCTGCCGCAATGAACTGCACAGCGGCAACTTCCACTCCTGCGGCTTCACACTGCTGGTAAATTTCCTGGAGTAGCTTTTCTGGTTCAGCACCACCCAGGTTGTAGAGGTTGCCTCCACTGCTCCCAATAATCGCAATTTTTTTCATAGCGGCCTCGAAGATAGGGTAAGGGTTTGTCTGTGTTGTAGTGAAATCATATTCCCAATTAAAACAAACTAAATCAACATTGGAAAAATGATTAAATTTGAGGTTAAAACAGGTTAATTTATGTATTTAATTGAAATATAACAATTAAGTTTTAATTTTGTTTTATGTTGATATTTGTTGTTTTGTGATGGGGTTCAAATGCGGGTAGGGAGAAATGGAGGATGCCTCCTCCATTTATGAAGATTAGTGTTCTTTTACTGCGTGTGGTTTCTCATCAATCGGCTTACCGGACCAGTAGCCTGCCAGCAGCGAACCAGAAAGGTTGTGCCAGACGGAGAACAGCGCACCGGGCAGGGCGGCGAGAGGGCCAAAGTAGATTTTGCCCAGCGCAGCGGCCAGCCCTGAATTCTGCATGCCGACTTCGATAGCCAACGTACGGCAGGTCGACTCGTCGAAACCAAACAGTTTTCCGCCCCAGTAGCCGCCGAGCAGGCCAATGGTGTTATGCAGGATAACGGCGATAATCACCACAAAGCCGACGGACGCAATGTGCGAAGCGGAGCCTGCCACGACGGCGCTGATGATCGCCAGGATGCACACCATAGAAAACGCGGGCAGATACGGCTCGACGGCTTTTACGATGCGTGGGAACAAATGGTGAATGACCAGTCCCAGGGCAATCGGAATGACCACGATCTGCAGAATACTCAGTAGCATACCCATCACATCCACCTGAATATGCGCATCGACATACAGCCGTGTCAGCAGTGGTGTGGCGACAACGCCGACCAACGTTGAAACGGATGAAATAGTCACGGAGAGCGCTACATCGCCTTTGGCCAGATAGATCATGACGTTAGACGCTGTTCCGCTGGCGACGCTACCGACCAGCACCATGCCTGCGGACAGTTCCGGCGGCATATTAAAAGCCAGCGCCAAAATCCATGCGGCGAGCGGCATCACCAGATAGTGCAGGAAAATACCCGCGGCGACCGGCGCAGGACGTGAGAGTACGCGTTTAAAGTCATCCACTTTCAAATGGACGCCCATGCCGAACATAATCAACATCAGTAACGACGGCACGAATGGCCCGACAGGCGTAAAGGTGGAGGGCGTGTAATACGCAATAACAGAGAGCAGCAGCGCCCATAATGGGAACAGCCGCGTCAGAGTAGCGAGCATGTTATATTCCTTGCGATTGAAATGTGTTGTGTTGTTATAAAAAAGCCGGGTTCGAGCCCGGCTATAGTTATTATTTATCGCGTGATGAAATATTATTCAAACAAATTATGGTGCAGCTTCTGCACCACCTGTTCGGCTTCGGTTCCGGGCACCAGGAAGCACAGGTTATGGCTGGATGCGCCGTAGCAAATCATACGGATGTTGAACGGCTCCAGTACGCCGAACACCTCTTTACCCACGCCACAGGCTTTGGACAGGTCGTTGCCAATCAGCGCCACCAGCGCCAGGTCTTCTTCCACTTCAACCCGACACAGGGCAGACAGTTCCATCAGCAGAGACTGTGTTAACAGCGTATCGCCGGTAGACGTTGAACCGGTGGTATCCAGCGTCAGCGCCACGCTGACTTCCGATGTAGTAATTAAATCTACCGAGATGTTGTGGCGCGCCAGGATGCCGAACACTTCCGCTAAAAAGCCGCGAGAGTGCAGCATATTCAGGCTATGCAGCGTTAGCAGCGTTTGCTTACGGCGTAGCGCCAGGGCACGGAATAACGGTGGATTTTGGGTTTTATTGCATACCAGCGTACCGCCTGCTTTTGGATCCTTACTGGAGCCAACAAACACCGGGATATCGCTACGTACAGCAGGTAACAGGGTTGCCGGGTGCAGCACTTTCGCGCCGAAGGTCGCCATTTCCGCGGCTTCTTCGAAGGCGATTTCATCAATACGTTTAGCGGCTGGAACGACGCGCGGATCGGTGGTGTAAATGCCGGGAACATCGGTCCAGATATCGACGCGCGTTGCGTGCAGCGCTTCAGCCAGCAGGGCGGCCGTATAATCACTGCCGCCGCGTCCCAGCGTGGTGGTGCGGCCCTTGCTTTCGCTGCCGATAAAGCCTTGGGTAATCACCAGGCCTTCGCTCAGACGCGGGGCTAACTGGAGCGTGGTCAGTTCGGCCAGCGCTGCGACGTCGGGTTCTGCACGACCGAAACGATCGTTAGTGCGCATCACTTTACGCACATCAAACCACTGCGCTTGGACGTTGCGCTCACGCAGGATCTCAACAAACAGGAGGGTAGACATCAGCTCACCGTGGCTGACCAGTTCGTCGGTCAGCGCGGTTGAGGTCGCCAGTGACGCCGCTTCTGCCAGCGTGGTGATGTTTTCCAGCAGGCGTTCGATCTCTTCACGAATCACGTTTGGATAACGCAGGCGTTCCAGAATATTGAACTGAATTTGACGAATGGCGTCGAGTTTTTCGAAGCGCTCGGTTGGCTCCAGCCCTTCGGCCAGCGCGACCAGCAGGTTAGTAATGCCTGCCGACGCGGAAAGCACCACTAATCGGACGTTCGCATCAGAAAGCACCACATCGGCGCTGCGATTCATGGCATCAAAATCCGCCACGCTGGTACCGCCAAACTTGGAGACAACTACATCAGTCATAACTACCTCGTGTCAGGGA
Source organism: Citrobacter sp. wls710 (assembly GCF_005281115.1). Classification (NCBI taxonomy): domain Bacteria; kingdom Pseudomonadati; phylum Pseudomonadota; class Gammaproteobacteria; order Enterobacterales; family Enterobacteriaceae; genus Citrobacter; species Citrobacter sp. wls710. The sequence continues at coordinate 108,546 of NZ_SZXD01000001.1, read as the reverse complement.
GTGAATAGAGCGACCATGGCACATAAGGCAGAACGGAAACCGGTGCAGGCGCAAATGCAAATACCGTATTTATAAATAAAATGTGTAGCTTGCACTGTCAACGCTGGGATTATGCGGATTTTTCATGCTGCAACTGCGTTGAGTAACGGTACTAATAACAATGCTGATAACGGCTATACTTTGTAGCCTCGTTTGGCGGATGCCCTGGCAATGGCATTAAAACAATCACACTTTTCTGTGACTGGCGTTACAATCGATCTCAGTCACAATTCTCAAAATCAGAAGAGTATTGCTAATGAAAAACATCAATCCAACGCAGACCTCAGCCTGGCAGGCACTACAAAAACACTTTGAAGAGATAAAAGACGTTACTATCGCCGATCTGTTCGCGAAAGATAGCGATCGTTTCACCAAATTTTCCGCGACATTTGACGATCTGATGCTGGTGGATTTCTCCAAAAACCGCATCACTGAAGAGACGCTGGCCAAACTGCAGGATTTGGCGAAAGAGACCGATTTGGCAGGCGCTATCAAGTCCATGTTCTCCGGTGAGAAAATCAACCGTACCGAAGACCGTGCCGTGCTGCACGTGGCGCTGCGTAACCGTAGCAATACCCCAATCATCGTTGACGGCAAAGATGTGATGCCGGAAGTGAACGCGGTGCTGGAGAAGATGAAATCCTTCTCGGAAGCGATCATTTCCGGAAGCTGGAAAGGCTATACCGGCAAAGCCATTACTGATGTAGTGAACATCGGTATCGGCGGTTCCGACCTTGGTCCGTTCATGGTGACCGAAGCGCTGCGTCCGTATAAAAACCATCTGAACATGCACTTTGTGTCTAACGTCGATGGGACGCACATCGCTGAAGTGCTGAAGAAAGTGAACCCGGAAACCACGCTGTTCCTGGTCGCTTCGAAAACCTTCACCACCCAGGAAACCATGACCAACGCCCATAGCGCGCGCGACTGGTTCCTGAAAACCGCCGGTGATGAAAAACACGTTGCCAAGCACTTCGCAGCCCTCTCCACTAACGCGAAAGCGGTCGGCGAATTCGGTATTGATACCGCCAACATGTTTGAGTTCTGGGACTGGGTTGGCGGTCGTTACTCTCTGTGGTCAGCGATTGGTCTGTCGATCATCCTGTCCGTTGGTTTCGATAACTTCGTTGAGCTGCTGTCCGGCGCGCATGCGATGGACAAACACTTCTCCACTACCCCGGCGGAGAAAAACCTGCCGGTGCTGCTGGCGCTGATCGGGATCTGGTACAACAACTTCTTCGGCGCTGAAACCGAAGCGATCCTGCCGTATGACCAGTATATGCACCGTTTCGCGGCCTACTTCCAGCAGGGCAATATGGAATCCAACGGTAAATACGTGGACCGTAACGGCAATGCGGTGGACTACCAGACGGGCCCAATTATCTGGGGCGAGCCGGGGACTAACGGCCAGCATGCGTTCTACCAGCTGATTCACCAGGGCACCAAAATGGTACCGTGCGATTTCATCGCGCCGGCTATCACCCATAACCCGCTGTCCGACCACCATCCGAAGCTGCTGTCCAACTTCTTCGCTCAGACCGAAGCGCTGGCGTTCGGTAAATCCCGCGAGGTGGTAGAGCAGGAATACCGCGACCAGGGTAAAGATCCGGCAACGCTGGACCACGTGGTGCCGTTCAAAGTGTTCGAAGGCAACCGCCCGACCAACTCCATCCTGCTGCGTGAAATCACGCCGTTCAGCCTGGGTGCGCTGATTGCCCTGTACGAGCACAAAATCTTCACGCAGGGCGCGATCCTGAACATCTTCACCTTTGACCAGTGGGGCGTTGAGCTGGGCAAACAGCTGGCAAATCGCATCCTGCCTGAGCTGAATGATGATAAAGAGATCACCAGCCATGATTGCTCGACTAACGGTTTGATTAACCGTTATAAGTCCTGGCGCGCCTGATGACGCTGCGCTTATCCGGCCTACAGGCACACATTTGTAGGACGGATAAGGCGTTTAGCCGCCATCCGGCATTAATGAAATATAAAAGCCGATATTAATATCGGCTTTTTTTATAAGATTGCTCCAGGATATCTACGTTGTAACTTCACTCCCTAATTGAGCTTAATCCTAAAGTAATTAACTTACCGGAATTCCATCTCTGTTATTTTCGGAATTTACGGATATTGCATATCTGATGTTTATATTTTAACTGATTGATTTTAATGTTTAATATTATTAATTAATAATGACGATTTGCTTTCTTTTCTAATTATCCTAAATTCCCGCCTGACGTAATTCGCACACTTTGGCTTGTGTATACTCGATCTCGCCCGAAATTCTTTTGGGTAAATCTCCATTCATTAAATGAAGGGAATTTGTGATGAAAAAAGTTCTGTATGGCCTTTGGGCTATATCTGCGCTTGCGGCGACCTCTGTCTATGCTGCCCCCGTTCAGGTGGGTGAGGCTGCAGGGTCGGCTGCCACGTCGGTTTCGGCAGGAAGTTCCTCTGCCACCAGCGTGAGCACCGTAAGTTCTGCGGTGGGGGTGGCCCTTGCGGCAACCGGTGGTGGTGATGGTTCTAATACCGGAACCACAACCACGACAACCACCAGTACCCAGTAATACCGGTACGTTTAATTCTAACCACACTTCGGTGTGGTTATTTTGAATGACCAAAAGCCTGCGGGATTTGTAGGCCGGGTAAGCGTTGCGCACCCGGCAATAATGCGGAGAAGTGTCGTGAAGCGACCAGCGCTCATATTGGTTTGCCTGTTACTACAGGCGTGCTCGGCCACCACCGAAGGGCTGGGCCATTCGCTGTGGGATAGTGTGTTTGGTACTCCCGGCGTTCAAATGACGGATGATGAAATCCAAAACATGCCCTACGCCAGCCAGTATATGCAGCTCAATGGTGGTCCACAGCTGTTTGTCGTACTCGCGTTTGCAGAAAACGGACAGCAGAAATGGGTGACTCAGGATCAGGCCATTCTCGTGACGCAGCATGGGCGCATTGTGAAAACGCAGCTCGGCGGGGACAACCTGATTGAGGTGAATAATCTGGCAGCAGACCCGCTCATCAAACCCAATCAGATAACCGATGGCGCAACATGGACCCGCACGATGGGCTGGACTGAACATCAGCAGGTGCGCTATGCCACCGCCCGCTCTGTTTTCACATGGGATGGCACTGACAGTATTCAGGTCGGCAGTGATGAAACGCCAGTGCGCATCCTTGATGAAGAGATAACTACCGATCAAACGCGCTGGCATAACCGCTACTGGGTCGATAGCGAAGGGCAAATCCGTCAGTCGGAACAGTATCTGGGAGCTAACTTCTTCCCGGTGAAAACCACGCTGATTAAGGCGGCAAAATCATGATGAAACGAGCCGTAATGGCGCTGATTTTTAGCCTGAGCGCACCCTCTGTTTTTGCTGCGGGCAATGTCAAAGTAATGATTGCAGGCAGCGCTGAACCCAAAATATTGACCGGTGCGGAGCATCTGATCGATCTGGTTGGACAGCCGCGGTTGAGTAATAGCTGGTGGCCCGGAGCGGTCATCAGCGAAGAGCGGGCAACGGCGGCGGCAGAACGCCAACAGCAGACATTACTGGCTCGTCTGGCAGCGCTGAGTGCTGAAGAAAGCGGTGACGATGCCGAGGCTATCAACACCTTACGCCAGCAAATTCAGGCGCTGAAGGTGACCGGCAGACAGAAAATTAACCTTGACCCGGATGTGGTGCGCGTCAGCGAGCGAGGCAACCCACCGTTGCAGGGCAACTACACGCTATGGGTTGGATCCCAGCCAACGGATATCACATTGTTTGGTTTGCTAAGCCGTCCGGGTAAACAACCGTTTGTGCCCGGGCGTGATGTCGCCAGCTATCTCGATGGGCAAAGTCGGCTCAGCGGTGCGGATCGCAGCTACGCGTGGGTCATCTATCCCGATGGGCGCTCGCAAAAAGTCCCTATCGCTTACTGGAACAAACGTCACGTTGAGCCGATGCCCGGCAGCATCATTTTTGTCGGACTCTCTGATGCCTACTGGAGCAGTACCCCGGATGAAATCAATGCCGATATTCTTCACACCCTGACCCAGCGGATACCTGAATAATGAGAAAAACTTATCTGCTCAGCTTACTGGCGCTGGGCGTAAGCGTTGCCTGTCACGGTGAAACATGGCCTGCGCCCATTGGTCCATCCCAGTCCGATTTTGGCGGCGTAGGTCTGCTGCAAACCCCGACTGCACGGATGGCGCGTGAAGGGGAAATGAGCCTCAACTACCGGGACAACGATCAGTACCGCTACTACTCTGCGTCGGCGCAACTGTTCCCATGGCTGGAAACCACGCTGCGCTATACCGATGTGCGTACCAAAAAATACAGCAGCGTAGAGTCATTTTCTGGCGATCAGACATACAAGGATAAAGCGTTTGATCTCAAACTTCGGCTGTGGGAAGAGAGCTACTGGATGCCGCAGGTGGCCGTTGGCGCGCGGGATATCGGCGGGACGGGTCTGTTTGATGCGGAGTATATTGTAGCGAACAAAGCCTGGGGCCCGTTTGATTTCTCGCTCGGTCTGGGCTGGGGATATCTTGGCACCAGCGGCAACGTCAGCAATCCGTTTTGCTCATACAGCGATAAATTCTGTCATCGCGATAACAGCTACAAGCAGGCTGGTTCTATTGACGGCAGTCAGATGTTTCATGGTCCGGCATCGTTATTTGGCGGCGTGGAATATCAGACACCCTGGCAGCCGCTGCGCCTGAAACTGGAGTATGAAGGCAATAATTACCAGCAGGATTTTGCGGGCAAGCTGGATCAAAAGAGCAAGTTTAACGTCGGCGCTATCTATCGCGTCACCGATTGGGCCGACGTTAACCTCAGCTATGAGCGCGGGAACACCTTTATGTTTGGGTTCACGCTGCGGACTAACTTCAACGACTTGCGACCAAACTATAACGATAACGCCCGTCCGAAGTATCAACCACAGCCGCAGGATGCGATTCTGCAACATTCGGTAGTGGCGAATCAGCTAACGCTGCTGAAATATAACGCCGGGCTGGCGGATCCTAAAATTCAGGTGCAGGGCGATACGCTGTATGTGACCGGCGAACAGGTGAAATACCGTGATTCGCGTGAAGGGATCGAACGCGCCAACCGGATCGTGATGAACGATCTTCCCGACGGGATCCGCATGATCCGTATTACCGAAAATCGCCTTAACTTGCCGCAGGTGACGACCGAAACGGAGGTTTCCAGCCTTAAGCGACACCTGGAAGGTGAGCCGTTGGGTCATGAAACACAACTGGCGCAAAAACGCGTTGAGCCTGTGGTGCCGAAAACGACTGAGCAGGGTTGGTATATTGATAAGTCTCGCTTTGATTTTCATATCGATCCGGTACTCAATCAGTCGGTGGGCGGCCCGGAAAACTTCTATATGTACCAGTTGGGTGTAATGGGAACTGCGGATTGGTGGGTGACCGATCATCTGCTGACTACCGGGAGTTTGTTCGCCAACCTCGCCAATAACTATGACAAATTTAACTACACCAACCCGCCGCAGGATTCGCATTTACCACGCGTTCGTACCCACGTGCGTGAGTATGTACAAAACGATGTCTACGTGAATAACCTGCAGGCCAACTACTTCCAGTCACTCGGAAACGGGTTCTACGGACAGGTTTACGCTGGTTATCTGGAGACCATGTACGGCGGGGCAGGGGCAGAAGTGTTGTATCGTCCGTTAGACAGCAACTGGGCGTTTGGCATTGACGCCAACTATGTGAAACAGCGTGACTGGCGTAGCGCGCAGGATATGATGAAATTCACCGACTACAGCGTGAAGACCGGGCATTTGACGGCTTACTGGAATCCTTCATTCGCTCAGGATGTACTGGTAAAAGCCAGCGTGGGTCAGTATCTGGCGGGAGATAAGGGGGGAACGCTGGAAATTGCCAAACGCTTCGACAGCGGTGTGGTGGTAGGAGGCTATGCGACCATCACCGACGCCTCGCCGGATGAATATGGCGAGGGTGATTTTACCAAAGGGGTGTACGTTTCCGTGCCGCTGGATCTCTTCTCTTCAGGCCCAACCCGCAGCCGTGCGGCGATTGGCTGGACGCCGCTGACACGTGACGGTGGGCAGCAGCTTGGACGTAAGTTTGGTCTGTATGATATGACCAGCGACAGAAGCGAGAACTTCCGTTAATGCTTGATCGCCCGGTGCGCTTATCCGGCCTAAATTGCCGGTCGGATAAGGCATTTATGCCGCCATCCGGCGATTTACAAACGACGCAATAATTTTGCCGGGTTGCCCGCGTACACGCCTTTCTCGGTAATCGATTTTGTCACCACGCTTCCCGCGCCGATGACTGCGCCATCGCAGATTGTGACTGCCAGAATGGTCGCCCCACTGCCGATCGAGACATCATTGCCAATCGTAATTCTTCCCCAACTGGTGCGGTCGGCATTGGGTTTTCCTTGCCGAAACATATCATTGGCGAACATCACGCCATGCCCGATAAAACAGCGGGAACCGATGGTGACATATTCGCAGATGAAGGTGTGAGACTGAATTTTGCTGTCTGCGCCAATCTGCGTGTTGCCCTGGATTTCAACAAATGGTCCGACAAAAACGTTATCCTCCAGTATGCAGTCGTACAGGTTCGCCGGTTCATAAACCACTACATTCTCACCGCACGTGACGTTGCGAACAGCGGATTGACGAATATTCACCATTTATATCCTCTTAAATCTGCTTTTCCATAACGTACAAAATGCTGGTCTGGGAGGCGGTAGTGAAAGCAATTTCCTTTACAAACGTCATCCCTTGCCGTTCATAGAACTGCCGTGCCTTAGGATTATCAGCCAGTACCTCAAGCCAGAGCCATTTTTCATCCTGCTCTTTGGCCTGGCGAATAACTTCGGCAAAAAGCTGCTCACCGTACTGTTTGCCCGTTGCATCTGGCATCAGGTAGATCTTATGTAGCAATGCCCCTGAACGCCCTTCTGGATCAACAGAGTGGCGGAGACTGTATTTGGCAAAGCCAACCGGTGCATCGGCAAAGGCGATAAGCCAGAAGGTTCCAGGCTCGGCCAAACTGCTGGATATCGCTGGTAAGGAATATTCCTGCTCAAGATAAGCGTCGAGCTCGCTCGGGTTTTTCCACAAAGGCGCAAAGTGATGTCGATAGCTGGTATAGCCCATTGAGCTTAGCAAGCTGGCATCGTCGACGGTTGCCATTTGAATCTTAAGCATTTCTATTCCGTTCAAGATGTTAGAGTCAGAAGCATTGTTGCACTATTATTGAGCTGCACAAAACATAAACAAAAAATGTAGATCTCTGTCACATTTCTGCGTTATACAGGAACCTTGTTACTGAACAGGAGGGGCCGTTATGACGTCGCTATCTCGTCCGCGCGTGGAGTTTATCTCCACCATCTTACAGACCGTGTTGAATCTGGGGTTGTTGAGTCTGGGCCTGATCCTGGTCGTATTCCTGGGGAAAGAAACGCTGCATCTGGCAGATGTGCTGTTCGCGCCGGAACAAACCAGCAAGTATGAGCTGGTGGAAGGGCTGGTGGTTTACTTCCTCTACTTTGAATTTATCGCCTTGATTGTGAAATACTTTCAGTCAGGGTTTCACTTTCCGCTGCGCTACTTTGTCTATATCGGGATCACCGCGATTGTGCGGTTGATCATCGTCGATCATAAAGCGCCGATGGATGTGCTGATCTATTCTGCAGCGATCCTGCTGTTGGTGATCACTCTGTGGCTGTGTAATTCTAAACGGCTGAAGCGAGAGTAAAAGACAACACGCCGCAATCGGGCTGCGGCGTGTAGACGTGGTTAATGACTGGCGAATATCTTAATCAGGCCGATTCTATTTGCTTTCATTTACGGTTTCCATCATGAGCTGTTGCTGCTTTTCTTTGGACAGGCGAGCGATGCCAAAGCCAGTGAAACCCCATAGCGTCGCAAAGAAAATGCCACTCCAGCAGAGAATAGCCCACGGAAGATAGCTTAATGTAGCAACACCAAGCGTACCTGCCATGTAGGCACCTGCGGCAGTCCAGGGCAGAATCGGTTCAAATATGGTGGCAGAGTCTTCTACAGTCCTCGCCAGATTTTTTGGATGTAGCCCGCGCTCAATATAAGCACTTCGTAACATTTCAATCGGGATTAGGATTGAGATCTGACCATTGCAGGTCACGCTAATCATTGTTAAGCCACAGGCAATAGTCGCAAGAATCATGGTTCCTGTGGAATGAACTAATTTGAGCAGATTATGGACGATGACTTCTAAAGCGCCGCTCAAGGCCAATGTTCCCGCGAATGAAAGGGCGCAGAAACAAATAAGCAACGTACTCATCATCGAGTTCATGCCACCGCGGTTGAGCAAATTACCTAATAGCGGATTAACATCTTTATCGGTAAGCATTGAAACGTTAAATCCGTCTACTGCACTTTTTACAATGTCGTGTAGTGCGAAACCCTGAATGACGCTGGCGTTGATCATGGCTACCAGTGCCGAAACAAGCATAATAGGAATAGTTGGTTTCTTGGTAATCGAACCGTACAGGACAATTGCAATGGGTAGCAATAACAACAAATTAAAATGATAAATCCCCTTTAATCCTTCTGTAATTAGCTGAACTTTGTCGGGCACGGTTGAGCCGCCGAGATCGCCATTCATTCCATAGAGGGTCATAACAACGGCTGACAGAATCAATGAAGGAAGGGTTGTGTAAAGTAAATGAGCGATGTGTTCATAGAGATCTATCTGGGCCGCCATCGCGGCCAGGTTAGTGTCGCCAGAAAGGGGAGACAGTTTGTCCCCGAAATAAGCCCCCGCCACAATAGCGCCAGCAGTTGCTGCCAGATTAGCCTCCATTCCGATGGCCACACCCATAAATGCTACACCGACGGTGCCTGCCGATCCCCAGGATGTCCCTGTGCATACAGAGACGACGGCAGTAACGAGCAGGGCGGTCACATAGATCATTGAAGGATTTATCAGATTAAGGCCGTAATAAATCATCAGCGGAATAGTACCGCCTATCATCCATGTCCCAATAAGGAGGCCCACGCTGATCAAAATTAGCAGAGCAGGCATTGTTTTGGCGATTTTCTGCGATATTGATTCAAGGATTGCATTGTAGCCGTACCCCAACCGCTTAACTAACAGCGCAGCAATGACGGTTGAAAGAACCATTAATGGCTCAGGTGGCAGATCGAAAGCTGCATAGCCAACTCCCAGCAATAGAACCATCGCTAGTATTGGTAACAATGATTCCACCAGAGTTGGTGTTCTTGGAGTATTGTTATTATTCATGGAGGGAAACTCCTGTAGTGAAGGGTATGCTCTGATAAATCCGTTCAAATGCTTGTGTAAGAGTGGTTCTCGGCGTGGCGATGTTCACGCGGAAAAAACCAAGTCCTTCATCGCCAAAATCTGATCCCCAACTCATCTCAACACCAGCGAGGGAGACAAACCAATGGCGTAGTTGCTCTTCGCTGATGTTCATCGCCCGGTAGTCGATCCACAACATGTAAGTTCCACCACCAGAGGCGACAACCCAGTCTGGAAAATGAGCCTGGCAGAATGATTGAACCCAGCGCCTGTTTTCGGCCAAATAATCTTTTAATGCTGCTAACCAAGAATCGCCATGGCGGTAAGCACAGAGAAATGCAGGAACAGAGAAATAACCAGGATTATGGATACCTGCTGCAATAAGAGCTGATTTAAATTTTTCACGATACTTATCATTAGCAATAACAATATTGGCGATTTCAAGTCCGGCCATATTGAATGTTTTTGCTGGAGATGTACAAATAAACGAGTTTTGTGCAACGTATGAACTTATCGAAGAAATTGTTTGATGTTGTTTTTGGGTGAAATTGAAGTCTGCATGAACATCATCGGAAATAATAAAAACATTATATTTCTCTGCTAATGAAGCTATTTTTCTCAGATTGTCTTCTGACCAGATTGTTCCTGTTGGATTATGCGGCGATATTAGAATAAAACAACAAGCCGTTTTAAACTTATCTTCGAGATCCGCAAAGTCTATTTCATAGCGGTGGTCACGATAAAGTAACGCACTTTCCAGCAATACTCTATGGTTGACTTCAACTGCATGGCTAATAGGATGATAGGCTGGGGCCAGGCTGACAATAGCATCTCCCGGCTGGGTAAAGTTCTGGATAAATAATGAGACGGCTTGTACCACCCGTGGGCAAAAAACAATGTGTTCAGGGTTGACCTTCCACGAGTAATGGCGTTGGTACCACTGTGCTGTTACTTGCTGCCAGTCATCACTTAATAATGTATAACCGTAGATACCTTTCTGATTTGCGACTGACAATTCAGAAACTATAAAATCAGCTACGGGGATATCCATATCAGCTACAGACAGAGGGATGATGTCACGCCCCTTGTTATTATATTTAGCGCTATAGGTTCCGTCGCGTGAAATAACTTTATCAAAATTATAAACTTTCATATTTGTTACTCGCCCGATTTTATCGTTAGGGTAATGTAATATTTCGAGAGTGGAAGTGTTATTCTGTATTTTGTTTTCGTCATTATGAAAATTTGCATATGTGATGCTTATCACAAAGATGTTAACTGTCTGTCAATAAAAATAATCCAGTGAGTGTAAACGTTTTATATCGCTTAAACGTATGGAATTTACATAAAAAAAGGGCGCTCCGTAGAGCGCCGAATAACAGTCACAGGTTGGGATAACATAAGTTGAGGGTTGCAGTGGCATTGCCCGTTGCCGGGCAGGTACTTCGATAAAACTTAACCTTTCACACCACCCGCCGTCAGGCCGTTGACCAGCCAGCGCTGTGCCAGCAGGAACACCAGAGTAATCGGAATAGCGGAAAGTACAGCTGCGGCGGCAAAGTCGCCCCACAAGTAGTTCTGTGGATTGAGGTACTGCTGCATACCAACCGCAAGGGTGTAGCTGTTCACATCACGCAGCAGCAGTGACGCGACCGGTACTTCGGTAATAGCGGCAATGAATGACAGAATAAACACGACCGCCAGAATCGGTACGGAAAGCGGCAGCAGTACCAGGCGAAATGCCTGCCACGGTGTGGCGCCATCCAGCGCGGCCGCTTCTTCCAGCGAACCGTCGATGGTTTCAAAATAGCCCTTAATCGTCCAGACATGCAGTGCGATACCGCCGAGATAGGCGAAGATCACGCCGCCGTGAGTGTTCAGGCCGATAAAAGGAATGTACTGGCCCAGGCGGTCAAACAAGGCATACAACGCAACCAGAGACAGCACCGCCGGGAACATCTGGAAAATCAGCATCCCTTTCAGCAGGGTCGCTTTACCCGGGAAGCGCATACGGGCAAAGGCGTAAGCACAGGTGGTGGAAAGCGTCACAATACCAATCGCGGTAATGGTGGCGACTTTCACCGAGTTCCACAGCCACAGCAGCACCGGGAATGGCGGCGGAGTGACGCGGCCATCCGCGTGTTCTACGCTAAAGCCCAGCGCCAGTTTCCAGTGTTCCCAGGAAATATTATCCGGGATCAGGCTGCCGGTAGCGAAGTTACCTTCACGCAGCGAAATGGCGATGACCATCAGCAGTGGGAACATGATCGCCGCGATAAAAATCAGCAGCCCTAAGTGCGTTGCGAATAAACGTAACTTTTGTGATTTCGGTTGGACCATAGCCATGTTCGTTGTCTCCCTTAATCAAACTTCATACGTGTGGCTTTCAGGTTCACAATCGCCAGCGCGCCAACCAGCAGGAAGATCAGGGTGGCAATCGCTGCCGCCAGACCGAAGTCCTGACCGCCGCCGCCTTCAAAGGCGATACGGTAGGTGTAGCTGACGAGCAGGTCGGTGTAACCGGCAGGCGTGGTGGTACCGAGGCGATCCGGGCCGCCGTTGGTTAACAGTTGAATCAGCACGAAGTTATTAAAGTTAAAGGCGAAGCTGGCGATCATCAGCGGCGTCAGCGGCTTAATCAGCAGCGGTAATGTAATTTTAAAGAAGTTCTGGAACGGACCCGCGCCGTCCATTGCCGAGGCTTCATACAGATCGTCAGGAATCGCTTTCAGCAGCCCCATGCACAGGATCATCATGTACGGGTAACCCAGCCAGGTGTTAACGATGATAATCATCGAACGCGCGGTGGTTGGATCGCTAAACCAGGCCGGCTTGATACCAAACAGCGCGCTGAGCATCATGTTGATTTCACCAAAACTCTGGTTGAACAGCCCTTTGAAAATCAGAATCGAGATAAACGACGGTACGGCGTAGGGCAGAATCAGCAGGACGCGGTAAATCGCTTTGCCCTTCAGAGATTCCCACTGCACCAGACAGGCCAGCACCATACCCACAGCCACGGTCAGAATCACCGTCAGGACTGAGAACACTACCGTCCAGACAAAGATGGCGAAGAACGGTTTCTGGATGCCCTCGTCGGTAAATACGCGGGTGAAATTGTCCCAGCCGATGGTGACGGTATAGCCCGGGCTGAGTTTTTCAGTACCCCAGCTACCGTCTGCGTTAATGGTCTGATAATAACCAATATCGTTATTAGCGCGGTACTTCACGCCGCTTTGGTTGTTGGTGAGCGTCCCATCATCGGCCAGGGAGTAGAGCGGCTGCGTACCGGAGAACTGACGCAGTGAACTCATGATGACTTTGCTTTCGTCCGGCAGAATAGCCGTTAGCTGAGTCAGCGCCTGACGATTCTGGGTGATGATGCGCAGTGTCGCACGTTCGCCCGCTGGCAGCGCCTCGGTTTCTTTTAACTGCAGCTTCTGTTCGCCGCCAAATTTAAAGGCGTCGGAAACATAATTTTTTCCCGTTTCACCGTCGGTGAGGGCCAGTTGCCACTCATCCCCCGCCGGATACAGGCCAAAGTTGTAAGTTTTACCTGCCTGATAAGAACGATCCATCAGGACTTGTTGAGCACGTTCAAAGGTCAGCTGGTTGGTGCTGCTGTAGTTGGTAAAAGCAATGGCGATGGTACAAATGAGCGGAAACAGGACAAACAGCCCCATACCGGCCACGCCAGGATAAACATAGCGCCAGGCATAGGCTTTACGATTAGCGAAAATATACAGGCCAACAGAGCTTAAAATTAGCGTCATGATGGCAAACAGATACTCCCCCTGAGCGTACATCAAAACAACAAGGTAACCGACCAGCAGACCAAGCAGACCCATTACTGACCATTTCAGCATGTCGCTTTGCCACCAGTGTTTCTTTTTAATGACATCCATGGGGTTCAATCCTCAACAACAATGAAAACCTGTTGGTCAGCGTGCCTGATGGCGCTGCGCTTATCAGGCCTACATACGTTGTAGGCCGGATAAGGCATGTATGCCGCCATCCGGCACGTTCACAACTGTATTACTTGGTGATACGACCCTGCGCGTCTTTCAGCGCGGCATCGACGGTCTGACGACCGCTGGCGGCGTTGATCACTGCGGTACGCACGGCATACCAGAATGCGGACATCTGCGGGATGTTCGGCATGATTTCGCCTTTCTGGGCGTTATCCATGGTGGCCGCGATACGCGGGTCTTTCGCTAACTGTTCCTGGAAGGATTTCAGCGCAACCGCGCCCAGCGGTTTATCCTTGTTCACTTCATCCAGGCCCTGGTCGGTCAACAGGTAGTTTTCGAGGAACTCTTTCGCCAGTTCTTTGTTCGGGCTGGCGGCGTTGATACCCGCGCTCAGTACGCCAACGAACGGTTTAGACGGCTTGCCTTTGAAGGTTGGCAGCAGCGTGACGCCGTAGTTCACCTTGCTCTTATCGATGTTGGACCACGCCCACGGACCGTTGATGGTCATCGCGGTATCGCCTTTGTTAAAGGCCGCTTCGGCGATGGAGTAGTCGGTATCCGCATTCATGTGTTTGTTTTTGATAAGAGAAACCAGGAAGGTCAGGCCCGCTTTCGCGCCAGCGCTATCCACGCCAACGTCTTTCACGTCGTACTTGCCGTTTTCAAACTTGAACGCGTAACCGCCGTCGGCGGCAATCAGCGGCCAGGTGAAGTACGGTTCTTGCAGGTTGAACATCAGCGCGGATTTACCTTTCGCTTTCAGCTCTTTATCCAGCGCCGGAATTTCTTCCCAGGTTTTCGGTGGGTTCGGAACGAGGTCTTTGTTGTAAATCAGGGAGAGCGCTTCAACCGCGATCGGGTAAGCAATCAGCTTGCCGTTATAGCGTACGGCATCCCAGGTGAATGGATAGAGCTTGTCCTGGAACGCTTTGTCTGGGGTGATTTCAGCCAGCAGGCCAGATTGTGCGTAGCCGCCAAAACGGTCATGCGCCCAGAAGATAATGTCCGGGCCGTCGCCAGTCGCGGCAACCTGCGGGAACTTCTCTTCCAGCTTGTCCGGGTGCTCAATGGTGACTTTGATTCCCGTGTCTTTCTCGAATTTTTTACCCACTTCAGCGAGGCCGTTATAGCCTTTGTCGCCGTTAATCCAGATGACCAACTTACCTTCTTCAATCTTGGCGAGAGCCGAGGCGGAAAACATCATCGTCGTTAATGCAGACAATGCGAGGATGCGTGCGCCAGTTTTGATATTCATAGTTCCCATCCTGTTTGGTGATTTTGCAGAGGTGGCTTAACGGGTACTAGTTTCTTTATACGGCAACCTCTTTCCATCCTCCTTACTCCTACGCCCCACCCGCTCTTTATGTGATCTGTGTTACATAAATGTGAGTATTGCGCACTGGCGCACATAAAACCCCACCCATTTTTGCAAGCTGCATCACGAAATTCCTCTGAGGCTGGTGGTCCGGGTCTCAGACGCTGCGCTCTCATCCTCCCGCCTCCTCCCCCATAAAAAAGCTGGGGGGTGGAGGATTCACGCCCGTGAGGGATAACGCATAGTCAGTCCATCATGAATGTTGCTGTCGATGACAGGTTGTAACGAAGGGAGAAGGGCATGGCGAGCGTACAGCTGCGAAATGTAACGAAAGCCTGGGGTGACGTGGTGGTATCGAAGGATATCAATCTCGACATTCACGAAGGGGAATTCGTGGTGTTTGTCGGGCCGTCAGGCTGTGGTAAGTCGACCTTGCTGCGTATGATCGCCGGACTTGAAACCATCACCAGTGGCGACCTGTTTATCGGGGAGACCCGGATGAACGACATTCCGCCCGCCGAACGCGGTGTGGGTATGGTCTTCCAGTCCTATGCGTTATATCCCCATTTATCTGTCGCGGAAAACATGTCGTTTGGCCTCAAACTGGCCGGTGCGAAAAAAGAGGTAATGAACCAGCGTGTTAATCAGGTAGCTGAAGTTCTGCAACTGGCGCACCTGCTGGACCGTAAACCGAAAGCGCTTTCCGGTGGACAACGTCAGCGTGTGGCGATTGGCCGTACGTTGGTTGCCGAGCCGCGAGTATTTCTGCTGGACGAACCGTTGTCGAACCTTGACGCCGCGCTGCGCGTCCAGATGCGTATTGAAATTTCCCGCCTGCATAAACGTCTTGGCCGCACGATGATTTACGTCACCCACGATCAGGTCGAAGCGATGACCCTGGCAGACAAAATTGTGGTGTTGGATGCCGGTCGTGTGGCGCAGGTCGGTAAACCCCTGGAGCTGTACCACTATCCTGCCGACCGCTTTGTCGCGGGCTTTATCGGTTCGCCAAAAATGAACTTCCTGCCGGTGAAAGTTACCGCAACGGCGATTGATCAGGTGCAGGTTGAATTACCAAACCGCCAGCAAGTCTGGTTACCCGTCGACAGTGCCCGCGTTCAGGTTGGCGCCAATATGTCTTTAGGTATCCGCCCGGAACATCTGCTGCCCAGCGAAATCGCCGATGTCACTCTCGAAGGTGAAGTCCAGGTGGTCGAACAACTTGGTCACGAAACACAAATTCATATCCAGATCCCCGCCATCCGTCAAAACCTGGTTTACCGCCAGAACGACGTGGTGTTGGTAGAAGAGGGTGCCACATTCGCTATCGGCCTGCCGCCAGAGCGTTGCCATCTGTTCCGTGAGGATGGCACTGCATGTCGTCGGTTGCACCAGGAGCCGGGCGTTTAAGGTCCCCATAAAAAACGAAACGCAAAACCATTCGCAGTTTTAGAAGGTGGCAGCGTTTAAAGAAAAGCAATGATCTCAGGAGATAGAACGATGATTACTCTGCGCAAACTTCCTCTGGCGGTTGCTGTGGCAGCAGGCATTATGTCTGTTCAGGCAATGGCTGTGGATTTCCATGGTTATGCTCGTTCCGGTATCGGCTGGACGGGTAGTGGCGGCGAACAACAATGTTTCCAGGCAACAGGTGCACAAAGTAAATACCGTCTCGGTAACGAATGTGAAACCTATGCGGAAATCAAATTAGGCCAGGAAGTGTGGAAAGAAGGCGATAAGAGCTTCTACTTCGACACCAACGTCGCCTACTCCGTAGCACAGCAGAATGACTGGGAAGGGACTGACCCAGCCTTCCGTGAAGCCAACGTGCAGGGTAAAAACCTGATTGAATGGCTGCCAGGCTCTACTATCTGGGCCGGTAAGCGCTTCTACCAACGTCATGACGTGCACATGATCGACTTCTACTACTGGGATATTTCAGGTCCTGGTGCCGGTATTGAAAACATCGATCTGGGCTTCGGTAAACTGTCTCTGGCCGCGAGCCGTTCTCAGGAAGCGGGTGGTTCATACGCGTTCAGCAGCCAGAATATCTATGATCGTACCAAAGACACCGCTAACGACGTATTTGACGTTCGTTTAGCGCAGTTGGCAACGAACACTGATGGTATGTTGGAACTGGGTGTTGACTACGGTCGTGCGAATACGACAGATGATTACAGCCTGGCAGACGGCGCATCAAAAGATGGCTGGATGTTCACCGCTGAACATACCCAGAGCATGCTGAAGGGCTACAACAAGTTTGTTGTTCAGTACGCGACAGACTCCATGACCACGCAGGGTAAAGGTTTGAACCAGGGGTCTTACGGTTCTTCTTCCTTCACCATTACTAACCCAGATGGTAGTAAAACCAATTACGCCAATAACGTGATTAATAACAACGGTAGCCTGGTTCGTATTCTTGACCACGGCGCCATCTCCCTGGGCGACAAATGGGATCTGATGTACGTCGGTATGTATCAGAACCTCGATATGGATAACGATCTGGGTACCGAATGGTACACCGTCGGTATCCGCCCAATGTACAAATGGACGCCAATCATGAGCACCCTGATGGAAGTCGGTTACGACAACGTCAAATCTCAGCAGACTGGCGATCGCAACAGCCAGTACAAAATCACCCTCGCGCAACAGTGGCAGGCTGGCGACAGCATCTGGTCCCGCCCGGCAATTCGTGTCTTCGCAACCTATGCCAAGTGGGATGAGGAGTGGGGCTACGTCAAAAATGGTAACGACGTAACCAAATACGCAGCTGCAACGAACTCTGGTATCAGCACCACCAGCCGTGGTGACAGCGATGAGTGGTCCTTCGGTGCTCAGATGGAAATCTGGTGGTAATTCAGCACTAACCTGACGTAAAGACCGAAAGAGGGGCGTAAGCCCCTCTTGATTACGGTTTAGCGCGCTATTGCCTGGCCACCGCTGAACCCATGCTATCTGAGGTGATAACAATGAAAATGAAGAAAAGTCTCGTTGCCCTTTGTTTATCTGCAGGGTTATTTGCCAGCGCGCCTGGCATCAGCCTGGCTGATGTGAATATTGTTCCGCAGAACACTACCGCGGCGCCTGTTATTCCTACAGCTGCGTTGCAACAGCTAACCTGGACGCCCGTTGATCAATCCAAAACTCAGTCCACGCAGCTTGCGAGCGCGGGCCAGCGTTTGGATGTTGCTGGTATTACCGGTCCGGTCGCGGCCTGGAGCGTACCGGCCAATATTGGTGAGTTGACCCTGACGCTAACCAGTGAAGTAAACAAACAAACGAGCGTATTTGCGCCAAACGTCTTAATTCTTGATCAGAACATGACGCCATCTGCGTTCTTCCCCAGCAGCTATTTCACCTACCAGGAGCCTGGCGTGATGAGTGCCGATCGTCTGGAAGGCGTAATGCGTCTGACGCCAGCGCTGGGCCAGCAAAAGCTCTATGTTCTGGTCTTTACGACTGATAAAGACCTCCAACAGACCACGACCCTGCTTGATCCGGCGAAAGCTTATGCCAAGGGCGTCGGTAACGCTGTTCCAGATATTCCGGACCCGATCGCGCGTCATACGACCGATGGTCTGTTGAAATTAAAAGTCAAAACCAGCTCGTCCTCCAGTGTGTTGGTGGGGCCGCTGTTCGGTTCTTCCGGCCCTGGCCCTGTCACTGTCGGCAATACCGCAGCGCCTGCAGTGACTTATGCGGCTCCGGCAGCTGCGGTTGCCGCTCCAGCGCCGCAGCCGGTGAAGAAAAGTGAGCCGATGCTGAACGACACCGAAAGCTATTTTAATCAGGCGATTAAGGATGCCGTGGCGAAAGGCGATGTTGATAAAGCGCTGAAGCTGCTTGATGAAGCTGAACGTCTGGGATCCAAATCAGCCCGATCCACCTTTATCAGCAGTGTAAAAGGCAAGGGGTAAACATCACCCCACATTGTTGATTTTGCAACAACTGGTGCGTCTCCTGGCGCACCTTTTTTTATCCTTCAGTGCGAATTGTTACGCTTATGTTGCTCTGCCGATCACTTAATTGTGTTTGCTCACCCCGTAATGCCTTTTCTGCGATACAATGCCTTTAGGTTATAAATCGGAGAGTAAGGCATGCCACACCCTGCGTTAACGCAACTGCGTGCGCTGCGTTATTTTGATGCGATCCCGGCGCTGGACCCGCAACTGCTCGACTGGTTGTTACTGGAAGATTCCATGACCAAACGTTTTGAGCAGCAGGGCAAAGAAGTCACCGTCACGTTGATTCGCGAAGCGTTCGTTGGGCAAAATGAGGTGGCTGAAGAACTGACGCTGCTGCCCAAAGAGTCCCGCTATTGGTTACGCGAAATCCTTTTATGCGCGGATGGTGAACCCTGGCTTGCCGGACGTACCGTGGTGCCTGAATCCACCCTGTGTGGCCCTGAACTGGCCTTACAAAACCTGGGGAAAACCCCGCTCGGACGCTACCTGTTTACGTCATCGACATTGACCCGAGATTTTATTGAGATTGGCCAAGATGCAGCGCTGTGGGGGCGTCGTTCCCGCCTGCGGCTGAGCGGTAAGCCGTTGATGCTTACCGAGCTTTTTCTGCCTGCATCGCCGTTGTACTGAGAGGAAGATAAAGATGGAGTGGAGTCTGACGCAGAATAAGCTGCTGGCGTTTCACCGCTTGATGCGTACGGATAAGCCAATCGGCGCCTTACTGCTGCTCTGGCCTACGCTGTGGGCATTATGGGTAGCAACCCCTGGTATGCCGCAACTGTGGATCCTGGCGGTTTTTGTCGCCGGCGTATGGTTAATGCGCGCCGCCGGATGCGTGGTGAATGACTATGCCGACAGGAAGTTTGACGGCCATGTTAAACGTACCGCGAATCGACCGCTGCCGAGCGGCGCAGTCACCGAGAAAGAAGCCCGAACGCTGTTTGTCGTATTGGTATTACTGGCCTTCCTGCTGGTTCTGACCCTTAATACGATGACCATTTTGTTGTCCGTTGCGGCATTAGCGCTGGCGTGGGTTTACCCGTTTATGAAGCGCTATACGCATCTGCCGCAGGTGGTGCTGGGGGCGGCGTTTGGCTGGTCGATCCCGATGGCGTTCGCCGCCGTGAGCGAGTCCGTACCGCTGAGCTGCTGGCTGATGTTCCTTGCCAACATCCTCTGGGCTGTGGCCTATGATACGCAGTACGCAATGGTTGACCGCGATGATGACCTGAAGATCGGTATTAAATCGACCGCGATTCTGTTCGGCCAGAACGACAAGCTGATTATTGGTATCCTGCAGGTGGGCGTGCTGGTGCTGATGGCGCTGGTGGGCTGGTTAAACGGGTTGGGACTGGGCTATTACTGGTCTCTGTTAGTGGCTGGGGCGCTGTTTGTGTATCAGCAGAAACTGATCGTCAACCGTGAACGTGACGCCTGCTTTAAAGCGTTTATGAACAATAACTATGTTGGTCTGGTGCTGTTCTTAGGCCTGGCAATGAGCTACTGGCATTTTTGAGTTTGGCTTAGCCTGCAAAATAAAAACCGGTCATTATGACCGGTTTTTTTATGCTTACTCGCCTTGTGTGGCGCTCTCGATGGTCAGACGCACATCCGACGTGACCAGTTCGGCCAGCATCTGATAGATCTTCATCGTCTCTTCCGGTTCGGCATCTCCGGTATCGCTGATATATCCCTCGTCACGCAGCGTCAGCACCAGAGAACTGAACACGGCCTTGTCGAAGAATTCTGGCGCGTTAATGCCGTGCAGGACGGAAAGACGCTGAGCCACGGTGCGGCTCTCTTTCTCCAGCGTACCACGGTTGATAGACGGATTAGCGCTCAGCAGCCAGAAGGTAATAGCATAGCGCTGCAACGTCTCACGAGCACCCGCCGCCAGCAACTGTAGCGTACGGGAGCGTGCCGGATTGATATGCAGTTCGCCATCGTCCAGGGTGATGAGTCCCTGGCGCTGCATTTCGCTGGCCAGTTCGTCGATCACGCCTGCAAGTTCGTCACGCTCCCAGCGCAGGAACAGCTCCGCTTTCAGCATCGGGTATAGCGCTTCAATATGCTGCAGCAGCGCGGCGCGTGAAATATGACGATGCTGAGTTACGATGGCCGCCATTAACGAAGGCAGTACCAGCATATGCGCAATGTTGTTGCGGTAGTACGTCATCAATACCGCCTGCTCGCGCGGCAGAATGATGATGTCGCCGATGGTGTCTTTCTCGACCTCAAACTTGTTCATCTGCAAGGCATGGTCAATCAGTTCACTGGCGCTCTGCGCAGGAACCGTCGCATCCGGGGCATACGGTACGTTGCGCAGCAGACTCAGATAGCAATCGAGTTGTTCAGTCAACTGCTCACGGGTCAGAGAGCGCTGGCGGGAAGCCAGTAACGCGGTACAGCACAGGTTCATGGCGTTGGCTGCGCCTGCGTTGTTAATGCGTACCATCAGATCGGCGGCAATGTTATTTACCGTCGGCGTCAGCCAGGCAGGACGAATAGACTCGATAGGATCGATAGATTCACGCCACTCCGGCACATGCTGGTTGAGGTAAGTCATCAACGGCATCGGCTCGCCAAAGTTAACGTAACCCTGACCCAGATTACGCAGCTTGCTTAAGCCACGCAGCATTTGCGGCAGGCTCTCTTTCTCTTTCGTCGCGCCCCGCAGTTCTTTCGCATACGTGCCCACTTCCATTACGTGCTCGTAGCCGATGTAGATCGGTACGAGGGTAATCGGACGCGTACCGCCGCGCAGCATCGCCTGAATGGTCATCGACAGCGTGCCGGTTTTCGGGTCAAGCAAACGACCAGTACGTGAACGACCGCCTTCGACAAAGTACTCAACCGAGTAGCCGCGGCTGAACAACTCGCCCAGGTATTCGCGGAAAACGGTGGAATAAAGCTTGTTGCCCTTGAAGGTACGACGAATAAAGAACGCGCCCAGGCGGCGGAAGATGGGACCTGCTGGCCAGAAATTCAGGTTGATGCCTGCCGCGATGTGCGGCGGAACCAGACCCTGATGATACAGCACGTACGACAGCAGCATATAGTCCATATGGCTGCGGTGGCACGGAACATAAACGATTTCATGGCCATCGTGCGCCAACTGGCGTACACGCTCTGCATTATGAACGTTAATCCCCTGATACAGACGGTTCCAGGTAAAACCCAGAATACGGTCTGTCAGACGGATCATCTCGTAGGAGAAGTTGGCGGCAATCTCTTCCATCAACGCTATCGCATTTTGCTGCGCTTTTTCGTGGGAGATTTTTTTACTGCGCGCTTCATCTTCTACCGCGCGCGCGATAGCTTTTGAGGCCAACAGCTTGTTGAACAGATCCTGACGGGCAGGGAGGCGCGGACCGACTGCGGCCAGGCGCTGGCGAGCAAAGTGCATACGCGCTACGCGCGCCAATTTCTGGGCGATAATTTTATCTGTACCGTGTTCATCCGCCATGCGACGCAGGGAAACCGACGGGGAGAAGCGGACAAAGCTGTCGCGACCCAGCCAGGACACAGCAAAGAATTTTTGTACGCCGTTCAGCATACGCAGCGGCGGGTTGACCTCGCCTTTTTCGCGTCCAGGCGCACGGCCAAACATCACCGAAACCGGCACCATCTGCACATCCAGGTCTGGATTGCTGCGATGCAAGTCGAGATAGTTATGGAACAGCTTAATAGACTCTTCTTTTGGCGTGTAATAGGTGAAGACACGTGGGCCGCCGTGAATAAACACGTAGCGCGGCAGTAGAGTTCCGTCTATCTCCAGCGGTTCCAGGGGATCCGGGAGATCGTGCGCCAGACATTGGGCGCGCAGCGTCAGCAAGTCTGCTTTGGAGTTGTACGGTAGGACGTACATAATGGGGCGAGAAGTATCGAGCCCCAATTCCGGTGCAGGTTCCGCCGGAATAGACTTGCTTTTTACCAGCACGCTTAATGGTAAATTCAGTAATTTGTAGTAAATTCGTGGCCAGCCGGACATAAACGATGTAAAGCCTCTGGTTAATAATGCAAATGCGCTGCAAGGATATCAGAAAGTTTAGTGAATTTCTGGTGTATCCGGTCATACTTCGCGCTGCTTTGCCACACCCTGAAACAAACGGGGTAACGTTACAATGACATTGACGCTAATAATGTAAAAAGGTTCTTTTTGATGGCCAATAATACCACTGGATTCACCCGAATTATCAAAGCTGCAGGCTATTCCTGGAAAGGTTTTCGCGCCGCATGGATTAATGAAGCGGCATTTCGCCAGGAAAGCGTTGCCGTTCTGCTAGGCGTTGCCATCGCCTGCTGGCTGGACGTCGACGCCATTACGCGCGTGTTGCTGATTGGTTCCGTGATGCTGGTGATGATCGTTGAAATTCTTAACAGTGCGATAGAGGCGGTGGTTGATCGTATCGGTTCCGAGTACCACGAACTGTCTGGTCGTGCGAAAGATATGGGGTCGGCGGCGGTATTGCTGTCAATTTTTGTCGCCCTGATCACCTGGGGCATCCTGTTGTGGTCGCATTTGCGATAAAGATTCCACAACTTCATCATTCTCCTGTTTTTTGTGCAGTTTGCGGTTCCAAAATCACCTTTAGCTGTATATACTCACAGCATAACTGTATATACACCCAGGGGGCGGAATGAAAGCGTTAACGGCCAGGCAGCAAGAGGTGTTTGATCTTATTAGAGATCACATCAGCCAGACAGGTATGCCACCGACGCGTGCGGAGATCGCGCAGCGTTTGGGGTTCCGTTCCCCAAACGCTGCTGAAGAACATCTGAAAGCGTTGGCGCGTAAAGGCGTGCTGGAAATTGTATCCGGCGCATCGCGTGGTATTCGTCTGTTGCAGGAAGAAGAAGAAGGTTTACCGCTTGTAGGTCGCGTTGCGGCAGGTGAGCCACTTCTGGCGCAGCAACACATTGAAGGCCATTATCAGGTCGATCCTTCACTGTTCAAACCGAACGCCGATTTTCTGCTGCGTGTCAGCGGTATGTCGATGAAAGACATCGGGATTATGGACGGTGATTTGCTGGCTGTGCATAAAACACAGGATGTGCGTAACGGTCAGGTTGTTGTCGCGCGCATTGACGACGAAGTGACGGTGAAACGCCTGAAAAAACAGGGCAACAAGGTTGAGCTTCTGCCAGAAAACAGCGAATTCAAACCGATTGTGGTCGACCTGCGCGAGCAAAACTTCACTATTGAAGGGCTGGCGGTAGGCGTCATTCGTAACGGTGAATGGCTGTAATCACAGGTTGCTTTCCCGACAGCCGGATAAGACGTTTGCGTCGCCATCCGGCAACTAGCCCGGTGGTGCTGTGCTTACCGGGCCTGAACAACTCTTCCAGTACGTCTAACTTCTTTTCAGGCGCTATTTCATGCCTTTCTTTACCTCCTCCGACAAAGCACTCTGGCGTCTAGCCTTACCGATGATCTTCTCCAATATCACCGTTCCCTTGCTGGGATTGGTCGATACTGCGGTCATTGGTCATCTGGATAGCCCGATTTATCTTGGCGGCGTTGCCGTTGGCGCCACCGCGACCAGTTTTCTCTTTATGCTGCTGCTTTTTTTACGCATGAGCACCACGGGCCTTACCGCCCAGGCATTTGGCGCGAAAAATCCGCAGGCACTGGCGCGTGCGCTGGTGCAGCCGCTAATGCTGGCGCTGGGTGCGGGGCTGCTTATCGCACTGTTTCGTACGCCGATTATCGATCTGGCTCTGCATATTGTCGGGGGAAGTGAAGCGGTACTGGAGCAGGCCCGACGTTTCCTGGAAATCCGTTGGTTAAGCGCCCCCGCCTCGCTGGCGAATCTGGTGCTGCTCGGCTGGCTGCTTGGCGTTCAGTATGCGCGGGCGCCGGTTATCCTGCTGATAGTCGGTAATGTTCTCAACATTGTGCTCGATTTATGGCTGGTAATGGGCCTGCATATGAACGTGCAGGGCGCGGCGCTGGCAACGGTCATTGCTGAATACGCCACCTTGCTGATCGGTCTGTTAATGGTCCGCAAAGTCCTGCATATGCGCGGAATTTCGCTGGCAATGTTGAAACAAGCGTGGCGTGGCAATTTCCGCCGGTTACTGGCGCTTAACCGCGACATCATGCTGCGCTCGCTGTTGCTGCAGCTCTGTTTTGGTGCCATTACGGTGCTGGGCGCACGTCTGGGGAGCGATATCATTGCGGTAAATGCTGTTCTGATGACTCTACTGACTTTTACCGCCTACGCGCTGGACGGGTTTGCCTACGCCGTAGAAGCGCATTCTGGTCAGGCGTATGGCGCAAGAGATGGCAGCCAATTACTGGATGTCTGGCGCGCAGCCTGTCGACAGTCCGGTCTTGTGGCGATTCTGTTTTCGCTGGTTTATGCCCTGTTTGGCGAGCACATTATAGCGTTGCTAACCTCGCTCCCGCAGATTCAACTGCTGGCCGATCGCTATCTTATCTGGCAGGTGATTTTGCCGCTGGTTGGCGTCTGGTGTTATTTGCTGGACGGTATGTTTATCGGCGCAACACGGGCTGCAGAAATGCGCAACAGCATGGCCGTTGCCGCCGCGGGATTCGCATTAACGTTGCTGGCTCTACCGCTGCTGGGTAACCACGGCTTGTGGCTGGCGCTCACCGTGTTTCTTGCCCTGCGCGGGCTTTCGCTGGCCTTTATCTGGCGACGTCACTGGCGCAACGGGACGTGGTTCGTTGAAGCCTGACGGTTAAAAATTCTGAATAGTGAATCGAATGCCGAATCAGTGACTACACTTATTCTCACGTCCAGCAGAAAAGATAGCAGAGTTGGACGAGATACTCTGGCTATTCACAACCTAACGATGAGGATTTGATGATGAATAAAGACGAAGTCGGCGGCAACTGGAAACAGTTCAAAGGTAAAGTGAAAGAGCAATGGGGCAAACTGACCGACGATGATATGACGGTCATTGAAGGCAAACGTGACCAACTGGTCGGTAAAGTCCAGGAGCGTTACGGTTATGCAAAAGATCAGGCGGAGAAAGAAGTCACTGACTGGGAAACCCGCAACGATTACCGCTGGTAATTAGTCCCCTCCTGAGAGTACAGGGATGTACGCTCTCTTGCTTAGCGACCGACTTTCTTTTTCACCAGAATTGAGTGGTCATGCTGGCATTCGCCTGGATGGCGACAGGCTTCAACCTCCACGCATGCCGGGCAGAGTCCGTGAGCTTCAATCACGTTATGCCGCAGAGCAAAGCCCATTTTTGCCGCCAGCATATGCATGATGTCTTCCACACCTTCCGCACACTCTTCTTTTACCACGCCACAGCGATCGCAAATAAACATCGCAGAACTGTGGGTCGGTTGATCGAACAGGTGACACAGCACGTAACTGTTGGTCGATTCCACTTTATGCACAAAACCTTGTTCAAGCAGAAAATCGAGCGCACGATAAACGGTCGGCGGCTTGGCCTGTGGCTCGGTTTCCCGTAGCAGGTCGAGCAGATCGTAAGCGCTGATGGCGCCTTCCTGCAGGCTCATCAGGCGCAGCACTTCGAGGCGCTGCGGCGTTAGCCGCACGTTGCGTTGCGCACAGAGTTTTTCAGCTTGAGCCAATAACTCCTGCGTGGTGGTTTTGTCCATTTGGCGCCTCGATTCGTGTGAAAGGTTAATCCCTTACTTTATCATGTTCTGCATAAAACGCCGAGATCCGCCGCTGTGTGCTATACCTGACGCATCGTATTCTGGAGAATCAACATGAAAAGACCCGACTGTATTCGCCACTGGCGAGAGGTGGAGGGGGCTGATGACTCCACCTACCCCGACAGCAATGAACTTTTTGCTATTGGCGCGCCGCTTGCCCGTAAACTGGGGTTAGGAAGACTGGGTATTCATCATGAACGCCTGCCGCCGGGGCGTCGCACATCTTATCCTCATGCGGAAAGCGATGAAGAAGAGTTTATCTATGTGCTGGAAGGCTATCCGGAAGCCTGGATCAACGGTTATTTATGGAAGCTCGAGCCTGGCGACAGCGTCGGTTTTCCGGCTGGAACCGGGGTGTGTCACACCTTTATCAATAACACCAGTGAAGAGGTGCGCCTGCTGGTCGTGGGTGAGGCAAACAAAAAATATAATCGCATTTACTACCCGCTTAACCCGGTCTATGCCGCCACGCGCGAGGATCGCTGGGTGGACCATCCGCCGCAGTTTTTTGGCCCACATGACGGCAAGCCGGGGCGCAAATAACGCACTGTGAGAATATGCTGCGGTAGCCACGATGATGGGGCGCACTATCGCACCGGTCTATGCTATAGTAGCGCCCCTTTTTTAACCGGATGCTTGAATATTCGCCATGCTGCCTGAATCTCAGTCTACCGCTTTTCCCGCTCATCGTTTTTCTATCGCGCCGATGCTCGACTGGACGGACAGACATTGCCGCTACTTTTTGCGCTTACTGTCCCGCCAGACGCTGCTGTATACGGAGATGGTGACTACCGGAGCGATCATTCATGGTAAAGGCGATTATCTGGCGTATAGCGAAGAAGAACATCCGGTCGCGTTGCAACTGGGCGGGAGCGATCCGGCTGCGCTGGCGCAGTGTGCGAAGCTCGCTGAACAGCGGGGCTATGACGAAATTAACCTCAACGTGGGTTGTCCTTCCGACCGCGTACAGAATGGCATGTTTGGCGCCTGTCTGATGGGGAATGCGCAACTGGTCGCCGATTGCGTCAAGGCGATGCGCGATGTGGTGTCGATTCCGGTGACGGTGAAGACCCGAATCGGCATTGATGATCAAGACAGCTACGAGTTCCTGTGCGATTTCATCAACACGGTATCTGGCAACGGCGAATGCGAGATGTTCATCATTCACGCCCGCAAGGCCTGGCTGTCCGGGTTAAGCCCGAAGGAAAACCGCGAGATCCCACCGCTGGATTATGACCGTGTTTATCAGTTAAAGCGTGATTTCCCGCATCTGACGATGTCGATCAACGGCGGTATTAAATCGCTGGAAGAAGCGAAAAAGCATCTGCAACATATGGATGGCGTGATGGTGGGGCGTGAAGCCTATCAAAATCCCGGAATTCTGGCGTCGGTCGACCGCGAAATTTTTGCTGCCGCTACTCATGATGCCGATCCGGTCGCCGTGGTGCGTGCCATGTACCCATATATTGAGCGTGAACTGAGTCAGGGTACTTATCTGGGGCATGTGACGCGCCATATGCTGGGACTGTTTCAGGGGATCCCCGGCGCACGTCAGTGGCGTCGTTACCTGAGTGAGAACGCGCATAAAGCCGGAGCCGATATTAACGTCCTGGAACATGCTTTGAAGCTGGTGGCCGATAAGCGTTAGTTTCTCACTAAAAGTTAGTTAATTTCACCACACCCTGTGCGTTGTCACAGGGTTTTTTGTTTTATAAATCAGTGGATTAACTTTGGCATGTTTCTTGTAAAGGAATGGAGAGTATTTTATTTCGGGAGAGAGTCATGCTGGAACTACTTTTTGTGATTGGATTTTTTATCATGCTGATGGTCACCGGCGTCTCGTTGCTGGGGGTGCTGGCCGCGCTGGTCGTAGCCACCGTCGTGATGTTTTTGGGTGGACTATTTGCCTTGATGATTAAACTGTTGCCCTGGCTGCTACTGGCCGTTGCCGTGGTGTGGGTGATCAAGGCGATAAAAGCGCCAAAAGTCCCCCAGTATCAGCGCAATAACCGCCGATTTTACTAAGGTATTGAGTGGTCCGTCACAACCTGAAACATTGCCTTTAGAACCAAATAGGAATTGATTATCAAATCTGTCACTATTGCCAGGTTAACGAATTCATCGAGCTGTACCCTACATACAGCCGAACTAAAAAAAGAAAGGGCTTCCTGCGGGAAGCCCTAATTCTTTCTTTCCCCGTCATAATTCAAACTCCAGGTGTGTTGGCTGCTTTCATTCACCCCAGTCACTTACTCCAGTAAGCTCCTGGGGATTCACTCAATTGCCGCCGTCCTGGAGCTTAAATTATTTAGGGGAAATGAGGGGGCTACGGGATCAGCAAACTCGATCCCTGCGTGGCCCGACTTTCCAGCACTTCATGGGCCCGTTGCGCGTCGTGCAGCGCAAATGTCTGACCAGGTGCGACATCCACTTTTATTACCCCACTGGCAATCAGCGAGAACAGCTCATTGCTGGCTTCGGTTAATTCGCGGTGGTTGGTGATGTAACCCTGCAGAGAGGGACGGGTCACGTATAGCGAACCTTTCTGATTCAGAATCCCTAAATTTACACCGGTCACTGGTCCGGACGCGTTGCCAAAACTGACCATCAGTCCGCGGCGCTGCAGACAATCGAGAGAGGCCTCCCAGGTATCTTTCCCCACCGAGTCGTACACCACCCGCACTTTTTTACCGCCGGTGATCTCTTTTACCCGCTCAACAATGCTTTCTTCACGATAGTTAATTACCTGCCACGCCCCGGCCTGCTGCGCAATTTGCGCTTTTTGCGCATTGCCGACGGTGCCAATCAGTTTCGCTCCCAACGCTTTCGCCCACTGACAAGCGATCAGACCGACGCCACCTGCGGCTGCGTGGAATAAAAACGGTTCGTCAGGCTGGATTTCATAGGTTTTGCGTAACAGGTAAAAAACGGTCAGCCCCTTCAGAAACGAGGCGGCTGCCTGTTCAAATGAGATAGCGTTAGGCAGAATAGCGGCTTTATCAGCCGGCACGTTATGCACTGAGCTGTAAGCGCCAAGCGCAGACTGGGCATACACCACGCGATCGCCAGCTTTAATGTGCGTCACTTTGCTGCCAACTTTGCTGACCACGCCCGCGGCTTCGGTACCCAGACCGCTGGGCAGAGAAGGTGGTGGATAAAGACCACTGCGGATGTAGGTGTCGATGTAGTTGATCCCAATCGCTTTATTCTCGACCTGGATTTCGTTTTCCGCCGGGTCAACTGGCGTAAACTCCACAGCCTTGAGTACATCAGGCCCACCATGCTTGTGAAATTCAATACGTGTTGCCATGCTTCCTCCAAAAGAAATGTGGTAATCTTTCGACCCAATCATTATCTCGGTAACTCCATTCACTATGGCAGGAAATAAACCCTTCAACAAACAACAGACTGATGCCCGTGAGCGCGATCCCCAGGTCGCCGGGCTGAAAGTACCGCCGCACTCGATTGAAGCGGAACAGTCGGTGTTGGGCGGTTTAATGCTGGATAACGAACGCTGGGATGACGTGGCCGAACGCGTGGTGGCGGAAGATTTTTATACCCGCCCGCACCGGCATATCTTCACGGAAATGCATCGCTTGCAGGAGATGGGAAAACCCATCGATCTGATTACTCTGGCAGAGTCGCTGGAAGTTCAGGGCCAGCTGGACAGCGTCGGCGGTTTTGCGTACCTGGCTGAGTTATCGAAAAATACGCCAAGTGCGGCCAACATTAGCGCTTATGCGGATATCGTCCGCGAACGTGCCGTTGTCCGTGACATGATTTCGGTCGCGAACGAAATTGCGGAAGCCGGATTCGATCCGCAAGGACGTTCCAGTGAAGACCTGCTGGATCTCGCGGAGTCTCGCGTCTTTAAAATCGCTGAAAGCCGCGCCAACAAAGACGAAGGCCCGAAAAACATTACCGATGTGCTCGACGCTACCGTCGCGCGTATCGAGCAGCTATTCCAGCAGCCGCACGACGGTGTCACCGGGGTGAACACCGGTTATGACGACCTCAACAAAAAAACCGCTGGTTTGCAGCCGTCAGACCTCATCATCGTCGCCGCGCGTCCGTCGATGGGTAAAACGACATTTGCAATGAACCTCGTCGAAAATGCGGCGATGTTGCAGGATAAGCCGGTTCTTATCTTTAGTCTGGAAATGCCCTCAGAACAGATCATGATGCGTTCCCTGGCCTCGCTCTCACGCGTAGACCAGACCAAAATCCGTACCGGTCAACTGGATGACGAAGACTGGGCGCGAATTTCCGGAACAATGGGTATTTTGCTGGAGAAACGAAACATCTATATTGATGACTCTTCCGGCCTGACGCCAACGGAAGTGCGTTCGCGTGCCCGTCGTATCGCCCGTGAACACGGCGGTATCGGACTTATCATGATCGACTACCTGCAGCTGATGCGCGTGCCGTCGCTTTCCGACAACCGTACGCTGGAAATTGCTGAAATTTCCCGCTCGCTGAAAGCGTTAGCGAAAGAACTGCATGTACCGGTGGTGGCGCTGTCGCAGCTTAACCGCTCTCTGGAACAACGCGCCGACAAGCGTCCGGTCAACTCAGATCTGCGTGAATCCGGTTCCATCGAGCAGGATGCCGACTTAATCATGTTTATCTATCGTGATGAGGTTTATCACGAAAACAGCGACCTGAAAGGGATCGCAGAAATCATTATTGGTAAGCAACGTAACGGTCCGATCGGAACGGTTCGCCTGACGTTTAACGGACAGTGGTCGCGATTCGACAACTATGCGGGCCCACAATACGACGACGAATAAATCTCCGTCATCCTTCACGCTGCAGATGCGTTGACTACGCCCGTTCACCCCGGTCACTTAGTTTACTAAGCTCCCGGGGATTCTCTGGCTTGTCGCCTTTCTGCAACACGAATGATTTAGGAGATTCTTTTATTAAGGAATACAAATGCAAGCGGCAACTGTAGTTATTAACCGCCGCGCTCTGCGACACAACCTGCAACGTCTGCGTGAACTGGCTCCTGCCAGTAAACTGGTTGCGGTCGTGAAAGCGAACGCTTACGGCCATGGTCTGTTAGAGACCGCGCGAACGCTCCCCGATGCGGACGCTTTTGGTGTCGCTCGTCTTGAAGAAGCCCTGCGGCTGCGCGCGGGGGGCATCACGCAGCCTATCCTGCTACTGGAGGGATTTTTCGATGCCTCCGATCTACCGACTATTTCCGCGCAGCGTCTGCATACTGCCGTCCACAACCTGGAGCAGCTCGAAGCTCTGGAAGCGGCAAAACTGGCTGAACCTGTTACCGTCTGGATGAAGCTCGACACCGGCATGCACCGCCTGGGCGTGCGTCCTGAGCAGGCTGAAGCGTTTTATCAGCGCCTGACGCAATGTGAAAATGTGCGCCAGCCGGTCAATATCGTCAGCCACTTTGCACGCGCGGACGAGCCTGAGTGTGGCGCGACTGAAAAGCAGCTCGATATTTTTAATCGCTTCTGTGAAGGCAAACCGGGGCAGCGTTCGATTGCCGCATCCGGTGGTATTCTGCTGTGGCCGCAGTCTCACTTCGACTGGGCGCGTCCGGGGCTGATTCTGTACGGCGTATCACCGCTGGAAAACCACTCTATCGGCGCCGATTTTGGCTGCCAGCCGGTGATGTCGCTAACCTCCAGCCTGATTGCGGTGCGTGATCACAAAGCGGGCGAACCGGTCGGCTATGGCGGTACCTGGCAGAGCGAGCGCGACACGCGTTTAGGCGTGGTGGCGATGGGTTATGGCGATGGTTACCCGCGTGCGGCGCCGTCTGGGACACCGGTGCTGGTCAATGGCCGTGAAGTGCCGATCGTGGGTCGCGTCGCGATGGATATGATCTGCGTCGATTTAGGTCCCGGGGCGCAGGATAAGGCTGGTGATTCTGTGATTCTTTGGGGTGAAGGTTTGCCCGTTGAACGGATTGCTGAAATGACGAAAGTTAGTGCTTACGAACTTATCACACGCCTGACCTCAAGGGTGGCGATGAAGTATATCGACTAAGTTCATGACATGCCGGACAGGCGGGAACCCCGCCATCCGGCAATATGCTCGCCAACTGCAACATCCTCTCGATCTTCTTCCGCTTCCGGTTTATTGTGTTCTTATCCTCTGCCTGTAAACCTGGAGAACCACCTCGTGTTTCAAAAAGTTGACGCCTACGCTGGCGACCCGATTTTATCGCTCATGGAGCGATTCAAAGAAGATTCACGTAGCGACAAAGTGAACCTCAGCATTGGCCTGTACTACAACGAAGACGGCATTATTCCTCAGCTTAAAGCGGTGGCGGAGGCGGAAGCCCGACTCAATGCCAAACCGCACGGCGCTTCGTTGTATCTACCGATGGAAGGTCTGAACACGTATCGCCATACCATTGCGCCGCTGTTGTTTGGTGCGGATCATCCGGTTCTCCAGCAACAGCGTGTCGCAACCATTCAGACGTTGGGTGGTTCCGGGGCGCTAAAAATTGGCGCAGACTTCCTGAAACGCTATTTCCCTGACTCTGGTGTGTGGGTTAGCGATCCGACATGGGAAAACCATATCGCGATTTTTGAAGGGGCTGGATTCGAAGTGAGTACTTACCCTTGGTATGACAACGAAACCAACGGGGTACGTTTCAATGACCTGCTGGCCACGCTGAATACCTTACCGGCGCGCAGCATCGTGCTGCTGCATCCGTGCTGCCATAACCCGACCGGTGCAGATTTAACCCCTGCGCAATGGGATGCGGTTATTGAGATTCTGAAATCGCGCGATCTGATCCCATTCCTCGACATTGCTTATCAGGGCTTTGGCGGCGGAATGCAGGACGATGCTTATGCGATCCGCGCCATTGCCAGCGCCGGGTTACCGGCTCTGGTCAGCAACTCATTTTCTAAAATCTTCTCTTTATACGGCGAGCGCGTCGGTGGGTTGTCTGTGGTATGTGAAGACGCCGATGCCGCCAGCCGCGTTCTGGGGCAATTAAAAGCGACCGTGCGTCGTAACTACTCCAGCCCGCCGAACTTTGGCGCACAGGTGGTCGCTACGGTACTGGGTGACGACGCGCTGAAAGCCAGCTGGCTGGCGGAAGTCGAAGAGATGCGGACCCGCATCCTGGCAATGCGCCAGGAGCTGGTTAACGTGCTGAACGCTGAAATCCCTGGCCGTAACTTTGATTACCTGCTGCAACAGCGCGGAATGTTCAGCTATACCGGGCTTAGCGCCGCTCAGGTCGATCGCCTGCGTGATGAGTTTGGCGTGTACCTGATTGCCAGCGGTCGTATGTGCGTGGCCGGATTGAATCACGCTAACGTGCAGCGCGTGGCGAAGGCATTTGCTGCCGTTATTTAACCCGGTTTGTTATTTCTCGCACAGTGTTGCCGGATGGCGGCGTAAACGCCTTATCCGGCCTACAAAGGCAGTGGATTTTTCGTTTGTAGGCCTGATGAGCGTTGCGCTATCAGGCACGCTTTTCTGTGTGATCGTGCTCTTTTTCTGTAACAAAACCAGAGAAAATCCTTCCTTTCCCTTCCCTCAGGGGGTAAGGTCAGATAGTTTTTTGACCAGTTGTTAATAAAAAAATGATAACTAACTGACTACTTAGGGAAAAATATGCGCAAGTTTACGTTGGCACTGAGTGCCGTTTGTTTATTGTTCACGTTAAATCAGCCTGCTCAGGCATTAGTTTCTTCTCCCTCGCAGCTCAATCCAGGCACCAACGTTGCAAAACTCGCCGAGCAGGCTCCCATTCACTGGGTTTCCGTGGCGCAAATTGAAAACAGTCTGACAGGCCGCCCGCCGATGGCCGTCGGGTTTGATATCGATGACACCGTCCTTTTTTCCAGCCCGGGCTTCTGGCGCGGTAAGAAAACGTACTCTCCGGACAGTGAAGATTACCTGAAGAATCCGGCTTTCTGGGAGAAAATGAACAACGGCTGGGACGAGTTCAGTATTCCAAAAGAAGTGGCGCGTCAGTTGATTGATATGCACGTGCGTCGTGGCGATAGTATTTTCTTCGTCACCGGACGTAGCCCGACGAAGACTGAAACGGTATCGAAAACGCTGGCTGATAACTTTCACATCCCAGCCGCCAATATGAATCCGGTCATTTTTGCCGGCGACAAGCCGGGCCAGAACACCAAAACGCAGTGGTTACAGGATAAAAACGTGCGCATGTTCTACGGCGATTCTGACAATGACATCACCGCCGCTCTCGACGTGGGTATTCGCGGTATTCGTATTTTACGTGCCTCCAACTCCACCTATAAACCGCTACCCCAGGCTGGCGCGTTTGGTGAAGAGGTGATCGTAAATTCTGAGTATTAAAGGCGCAGGCTGCTATTTGGTGGTTTTTTAAACAAATTTGCGTTACTGGCTTTTACCTTTTGCGGACTTGCTGCACACTGAATAAAAGATGTTCTCATTAGGCGAGTGCTGGTAAGGGGAATAAAGATGACGAATTCGGAGTTGCTGCAATACTGCATGGCAAAAACGGGCGCGGAGCAGAGCGTGCACAGTGACTGGAAAGCCACACAAATCAAAGTCGAAGATGTACTCTTTGCCATGGTAAAAGAGGTAGAAGAACGCCCGGCGGTCTCTCTGAAAACCAGCCCTGAACTGGCGGAATTACTGCGTCAGCAGCATAGCGATGTACGACCAAGCAGGCATCTGAATAAAGCGCACTGGAGCACGGTGTATCTGGACGGCTCGCTGCCGGATTCGCAGATTTATTATCTGGTTGATGCCTCTTATCAGCTGGCGGTGAACACGCTGCCGGAAGATAAACGCCGGATACTGGCGCAGCCCTGATAAGCGCTGCGCCATTGGGCATGATTACAACAACGGTTTGAGGAAGCGTGCCGTGTGTGAAGCTTCACACTCGGCGACAGTTTCTGGTGTGCCGGAGACCAGAATTTCCCCGCCGCCGCTACCGCCTTCCGGACCGAGATCGACAATCCAGTCCGCCGTTTTAATCACGTCCAGATTGTGCTCAATCACCACGATGGTGTTGCCCTGATCGCGCAACTGATGCAGCACGTCCAGCAACTGCTGAATATCCGCAAAATGCAGACCGGTGGTCGGCTCATCAAGGATATACAACGTCTGCCCGGTGCCGCGTTTTGACAGTTCGCGCGCCAGCTTCACGCGCTGCGCTTCGCCGCCGGAGAGCGTAGTGGCCGACTGGCCGAGACGGATATACGTCAGGCCCACATCCATCAGCGTTTGTAGCTTACGCGCCAGCGCCGGGACGGCATCGAAGAACTCGCGTGCTTCTTCAATGGTCATATCCAGCACTTCGTGGATGGTCTTGCCCTTGTACTTAATCTCCAGCGTTTCGCGGTTATAGCGCTTGCCTTTACACTGGTCGCACGGCACGTAGATATCCGGCAGGAAGTGCATTTCAACTTTGATCACGCCGTCGCCTTGACAGGCTTCACAGCGTCCGCCGCGAACGTTAAAGCTGAAACGACCCGGCGTGTAACCGCGCGCGCGGGATTCTGGTACGCCAGCGAACAGTTCGCGCACCGGCGTAAACACACCGGTGTAGGTTGCCGGGTTAGAGCGCGGAGTACGACCAATCGGGCTTTGGTCAATGTCGATCACTTTGTCGAAATGTTCCAGGCCCTGAACATCGCGGTACGGCGCAGGTTCAGCCAGCGTGGCGCCGTTCAGCGCCGTCTGTGCAATCGGGAACAGCGTGTCATTGATCAGCGTCGATTTACCCGAACCGGAAACCCCGGTAATGCAGGTGAACAGGCCAACCGGTAGCGTCAGGGTGACATCTTTCAGGTTGTTGCCGCGTGCGCCGGTTAGCTTCAGCACTTTTTCCGGATCGGCCGCCACGCGCTGTTTCGGTACTTCAATTTTACGCTTACCGCTCATGTACTGGCCGGTCAGCGACTCAGGCACCGCCATGATGTCATCGAGCGTCCCTTCGGCAACCACCTGGCCGCCGTGAACGCCAGCGCCCGGGCCGATATCGATAACGTGGTCAGCGGCGCGAATCGCATCTTCATCGTGCTCGACCACAATCACGGTATTACCCAGATTACGCAGATGGATGAGCGTGCCCAACAGACGTTCGTTATCGCGCTGATGCAGACCAATAGACGGTTCATCCAGGACGTACATCACGCCGACCAGACCCGCGCCGATCTGGCTCGCCAGGCGAATACGTTGGGCTTCGCCGCCGGAGAGCGTTTCCGCTGAACGCGACAGCGTCAGGTAGTTGAGGCCGACGTTAACCAGAAACTTCAGACGATCGCCAATCTCTTTCAGGATTTTCTCTGCAATCTTCGCTCGCTGGCCGGCAAGCTTCAGGTTGTTGAAGAAATCCATCGCATGGCCGATGCTCATGTCGGAAATGGCGGGCAGCGGCGTATTCTCGACAAATACGTGACGGGCTTCCCGGCGCAAACGCGTCCCTTCACAGCTGGCGCACGGGCGGTTGCTGATGAATTTGGCTAATTCCTCACGTACTGCGCTGGATTCCGTCTCTTTATAACGGCGCTCCATATTGTGCAATACGCCTTCGAACGGATGGCGACGTACGGACGTATCGCCGCGATCGTTCATGTATTTAAATTCGATATTCTCTTTACCGGAACCGTACAGCACCACTTTATGCACGGTGGGGGTCAGGCTGGCCCATGGGGCTTCGACGTCGAACTTATAGTGTTCCGCCAGTGACTTAAGCATCTGGAAGTAATAGAAGTTACGACGATCCCAGCCGCGGATAGCACCGCCGGCCAGCGACAGTTCCGGATTTTGGATCACCCGGTCAGGATCGAAATACTGCTGTACGCCGAGGCCGTCACAGGTCGGGCATGCGCCCGCCGGGTTGTTGAATGAAAACAGACGCGGTTCCAGTTCGCGCATGCTGTAACCGCAGATCGGGCAGGCGAAGTTGGCGGAGAACAGCAGCTCTTCCGCTTTCGGGTCGTCCATATCGGCAACCACCGCCGTACCACCGGACAGTTCCAGCGCGGTTTCAAACGATTCCGCCAGGCGCTGGGTAAGATCGTCTCGTACTTTAAAGCGGTCAATCACCACTTCGATGGTGTGTTTCTTTTGCAGCTCAAGCTTGGGCGGATCGGACAGGTCGCACACTTCCCCGTCGATACGGGCACGGATATAGCCCTGGCCTGCCAGGTTTTCCAGCGTTTTAGTGTGCTCCCCTTTACGCTCTTTAATAATCGGCGCCAGCAGCATCAGACGTTTACCTTCCGGCTGCGACAGAACGTTGTCCACCATCTGACTCACGGTCTGCGCCGCCAGGGGAACGTCGTGATCCGGGCAGCGCGGTTCGCCAACGCGGGCAAACAGCAGGCGCAGATAGTCGTGAATTTCGGTAATTGTACCTACCGTGGATCGCGGGTTATGGGACGTCGATTTTTGTTCAATTGAGATGGCGGGAGACAGCCCCTCAATGTGGTCGACATCCGGCTTTTCCATCAGTGACAGAAACTGACGCGCGTACGCGGAAAGGGATTCAACGTAACGACGCTGTCCTTCGGCATACAAGGTGTCGAAAGCGAGCGAAGATTTGCCTGAGCCCGAAAGCCCGGTGACGACAATCAGCTTGTCGCGCGGGATGACGAGGTTGATGTTTTTGAGATTATGGGTGCGGGCGCCCCGAACTTCGATCTTATCCATTCATCTTTCCCGGATTAAACGCTTTTTTGCCTGGCTGCATGGTGCTACCGGCGATCACAAACGGTTAATTATGACACAACCTGACCTGAATGGATATACAGTATTGGAATGCAAAACGCAGATGCTTGTGCAACAATGCCTGTCCGGGGTTGTTTACTGGAATCGACCTCGCAACGTAGTAAAAGCGCTATTGGAAATGCTACAATCCCGCGCTTACACTTATTCAGTAACGTTTTTCAGGAGACACGATCATGGCCAGCAGAGGCGTAAACAAGGTGATTCTCGTCGGTAATCTGGGCCAGGACCCGGAAGTACGCTATATGCCGAATGGTGGCGCAGTTGCCAACATTACGCTGGCTACTTCCGAATCCTGGCGTGATAAAGCGACCGGCGAAATGAAAGAGCAGACTGAATGGCACCGTGTTGTGCTGTTCGGCAAACTGGCAGAAGTAGCCAGCGAATATCTGCGTAAAGGTTCTCAGGTCTATATTGAAGGCCAGCTGCGTACCCGCAAATGGACCGATCAGTCCGGCGTAGAAAAGTACACCACTGAAGTTGTGGTTAACGTTGGTGGCACCATGCAAATGTTGGGCGGCCGTCAGGGTGGTGGCGCTCCGGCAGGCGGCGGTCAGCAGCAGGGCGGTTGGGGCCAGCCTCAGCAGCCGCAGGGCGGCAATCAGTTCAGCGGCGGCGCGCAGTCTCGCCCGCAGCAGTCAGCTCCGGCAGCGCCGTCTAACGAGCCGCCGATGGATTTCGACGACGATATTCCGTTCTAACTTTTCTGTTTTATACGAAAAATTATGGCTACCTCAAAACTGGGGTAGCCATATGTAATTTTTTATCAGTTCAACACCATCGGCCAGTCTGGCGGTGTGTGGCTCATCACTTCAACCATCACGTTTTCAATGTTTTTCCAGATTGCGGACATATCCACCAGGGTTATGCCGAGCAGCCCGGTTGCAAACCAGCAGGCGAAAACCAGTCCCAAACCGCTACTAATGACGGCCAGGCCAATATAATCTGATTTACGAAAACGGATATTGAGCGTACTGGCTAAAAACATCAGCACCGCGCTGAGTAGCTGCCATCGCAGAAGAACCACGCCAGTTGTTATCGTTGCCATGAAAAAACGTCCTCAGAAAGTCTTGATGCCCATGACAGCGCGGGGGTGTTCACCGAGGGTGTAGTACTCTGGCTCTCGACGGGCAATAACACGAATGAAACATTGTTTCTGTTACATGAATTGTGTGAACTATATCACATTTGCTCGTTTGTTCACCAGTGTTAGAGGTTATTTTTGCAAGGTAATAGCCATGCTTTCTATATGGTTATGTTTAATAAAAAAAACCGATAACAAATAATCTAATAAAAAGATGCATATGAATTACCTGTTATGTTTATCCTAAATTATTCGTTAAAAAATTTAATGAATTTCTTAAACGCGACCAGGATAATGCTCATAAAAAATTACTACTTGTTGATAATAATGTTATGAAATAAGCATAACTTTAAGTTTGCCTTACGGAAAAATAATATCATCATCAACTATTATCAGATTTTTACATAGAGAAGTCTGTTGCTAATAATGATAGATTCATGCAACTTAATCAGTCAGTGTTTATAGCATCCCGCCTAATGGGTTCTGGCATATACGAAACAGGGAAATAGGGCTGACATGAATCACAGTGCGCGACGCAAGATGCTGAAGTTCTTCGGAACATTCATGGTGGTATTGCTCCCCGTGGTACTGGCTTTATGGTTTGCTCACATCCGGGCGATGTCCGAAACCCGTAATCAACTCAGCTCTTTTGCTCAACTGGTGTTAAATAAAACGGAATTGGTGATCTTCCAGGCCGATTTAGCGCGTGATATGGCCCAGTTGTACCAGGGTAAGATGTGTACTCCTGCCCATCAGAAAAGTATGCTGAATATTATTCGTGGTCGTTTATATATCAGTGAGCTAATTTATGCGCAGGGCGATCATTTTTTGTGCTCTACGTCAATGATGCCGCGAGTCCCATATATTATGGCGACAGCCGACTATAAACGCGCGCCGGACGTCTCCATCTATTACTACCGCGATACCCCCTTTTTCGCTGGCTACAAAATGACGTACATGCAACGGGGAAACTACGTTGTCGTCATCAATCCATTATCTTACAGCGAAGTCATGTCAGATGATCCGGATCTGTCATGGGGGGTGTATGACACGGTAACGGATACCTTTTTCTCTTCCAGTGAAGGGGCGAATATTGCGCAATTCTCGCCGCTGATACGCGGTGAGGCCTCAACATTCCAGCAGGGCGAGCGCTTCTATACCATCGTACATTCAGAAAAACGACCCATCGCGATTATTGTTTCGACCTCTGACGCTCGTGTGAATCAGATTTTCTATCATGAGGCGGCGTTAACGATCCCCTTTGGGATTATCTGCAGCATCCTGATACTGCTCATGTGGTGGCGCACGCGTCAGGAATACCTCTCTCCCCGCCGCTTATTAAAACGTGCGATCAAGAAACGTCAGCTTTGCCTGTACTACCAGCCGATCATTGACATCAAAAATGGACAATGTGTCGGGGCGGAGGCTTTGCTACGCTGGCCAGGCTGTAAAGGTGAGGTGATGAGCCCAACGGAGTTTATTCCGCTGGCGGAAAAAGAGGGAATGATTGAGCAGATCACGGATTACGTTGTTGAGGAAGTCTTCAACGATTTGGGGTATTTTCTTTCGGCGAATCCTCAGTTGTCTATCTCGATTAACCTCTCTGCTTCTGACTTTCATTCATCCCGACTGATTGCCCTGATTGCTGAAAAAAATCATGAGTACTCCGTGGCGGCCCAGCAAATTAAAGTTGAGGTGACAGAGCGTGGCTTTATCGATGTACATAAAATGACGCCCATCATCCAGGCGTTCCGCCAGGCCGGTTTTGAAGTGGCGTTTGACGATTTTGGCACGGGATATTCTAACCTCCATAATTTGTCAGCATTGAATATCGATATCCTGAAGATCGACAAATCGTTTATTAGCACGCTGGCCACTAACAGCACCAGTCACTTGATTGCCGAACATATCATCGAGATGGCGCAAAGCTTAAACCTGAAGACGGTTGCGGAAGGGGTGGAAACGGCGGAGCAAATCGCGTGGTTGCTTGAACGCGGCGTACAGTATTGCCAGGGCTGGTATTTTGCGAAGGCGCTGCCGCCGCAGGAGTTCATGGATTGGATAAAACACTCGCCCGCCATACTGACGCAGAGCGGGCAATAATTTTACAGGCGGTGGCGGTAATCGCTGGGAGTACGATCAAACTCTCGGCGAAATACGCGCGAGAAGGTTTGCTGCGATACATAGCCAAGATCCATCGCAATATCGAAAATAGGCCGTTCGGTCGTCCGTAGTTCAACGGCGGCCAGCAGAAGCCGACGTTGGCGGATGTAGTCACCCAGCGTCTGGCGCATCACCGTGCGGAACATTCTCTGCAAATACCACTTTGAGTAACCTGATTTTTTCGCAACCGCCTCAATGTTCAGCGGTTGATCGATATGTTCATCAATCCATTCAATAAGGGTCTGAATAATCTGCTGATGGGACATAGAGTTGCCTCTTTCTCAGTGTTCGATTCGTCGTTTTGTCTGTGGGCGAGTATAATTCCTCAAGTTAACTTGAGGTAAAGCGATTTATGGAAAAGAAATTACCCCGGATAAAAGCGCTGCTCACACCAGGTGAAGTTGCAAAGCGTAGCGGTGTGGCGGTATCGACCCTGCATTTCTATGAAAGCAAAGGATTAATCAGCAGTATGCGCAACAGCGGCAATCAGCGTCGATACAAACGCGATGTGTTGCGTTATGTAGCGATTATCAAGATTGCCCAACGTATCGGCATTCCACTGGCCACCATCGGCGACGCGTTAGGCGTATTACCTGAAGGGCATTCGCTCAGCGCCAAAGAGTGGAAGCAACTCTCTTCGCAATGGCGCGAGGAGTTAGACCGACGCATTCATACTCTGGTGGCGTTACGCGATGAACTGGATGGGTGTATTGGCTGCGGCTGTTTATCCCGCAGTGATTGCCCGTTGCGTAACCCCGGCGATCAGCTTGGCGAGCAGGGGACCGGGGCACGCCTGCTGGAAGACGATTGATTGGTATAAAACTAAAGCGCCACAGAGGGCGCTTTAGTTTGGTTCCGGTCTTTGTCTTTCACTCTATCCCGCTGGTTCACGGGAGGGTTTCCCCCGACATCAACACCCCTCAGTCGAGCACGTTTGGGGAGGTCCCGGTCTGTGTTGATAAAGTAAGTGTAAGCCACCCCGTTCTATTTGCCAGTGAATTGATTGCTTTTTAGCCAAAAAATTTTCTGCATCTTCATGCATTTTTTTGCGCGAGCAGACGTGAAAAATAAATGCAAATCTTGTAATAACTCAGCGAAATTTGTTGCCAGATTGCGCATTGACGATAACGTTTGCGCATCGTCTGGCTATTTCTTGCGCATTATAAGAAGAAATGAGTAAAAAGCGGCAAAGTTCAGTTGAAAACCAACGTATGATCGCTGGATAATCGTTTGCTTTTTTTTATCACCCGTTTTTTATGCGCGGAGCTAAACGTTTGCTTTTTTGCGACACCCCTATTGACGCAAAGCTGGCACATGGAGAAATCGTTTAGCAGGCAGTGGATTGTCCACCACGCATAATGACGAAAAAATAAACTCTCAGGGGATGTTTTCTATGTCTACGCCTTCAGCGCGTACCGGCGGCTCACTCGACGCCTGGTTTAAAATTTCGCATCGCGGCAGTACCGTTCGTCAAGAAGTCGTTGCCGGATTAACGACGTTCCTGGCCATGGTCTACTCCGTTATCGTCGTTCCGGGGATGCTGGGTAAAGCCGGATTCCCGCCTGCCGCTGTGTTTGTGGCAACCTGTCTGGTTGCGGGCGTCGGTTCTATTGTGATGGGCCTGTGGGCGAACCTGCCGTTGGCGATTGGCTGCGCCATTTCGCTGACCGCGTTTACCGCATTCAGCCTGGTGCTGGGACAACATATTAGCGTGCCTGTGGCGCTGGGCGCGGTGTTCCTGATGGGGGTTCTGTTTACCATCATTTCTGCGACCGGTATCCGTAGCTGGATCCTGCGCAATCTGCCGCAGGGCGTTGCGCACGGTACGGGGATTGGTATCGGCCTGTTCCTGCTATTGATTGCGGCCAATGGCGTTGGTCTGGTTATTAAGAACCCGCTGGATGGCCTGCCGGTTGCGCTGGGCGACTTCGATACCTTCCCGGTGATTATGTCGCTGGTTGGTCTGGCGGTGATTATTGGTCTCGAAAAACTGAAAGTACCGGGCGGCATCCTGCTGACCATTATCGGTATCTCCATCGTCGGCCTGATTTTCGATCCGGCCGTGCATTTCTCCGGTATTTTTGCCATGCCGTCTCTGAGCGATGAAAACGGCAACTCGCTGATCGGCAGCCTGGATATTATGGGCGCACTGAACCCGATCGTTCTGCCGAGCGTGCTGGCGCTGGTTATGACCGCGGTCTTCGATGCGACCGGAACCATCCGTGCGGTGGCCGGACAGGCGAATCTGCTGGATAAAGACGGACAAATTATCGATGGCGGCAAAGCGCTGACCACCGACTCCCTGAGCAGCGTGTTCTCTGGTCTGGTAGGGGCCGCACCAGCAGCGGTTTACATTGAATCCGCAGCGGGTACGGCGGCAGGTGGCAAAACCGGCCTGACGGCGATCACCGTTGGCGTATTGTTCCTGCTGATCCTGTTCCTTTCTCCGCTCTCTTATCTTGTTCCTGTTTACGCAACGGCGCCTGCGCTGATGTATGTGGGGCTGCTGATGCTGAGTAACGTGGCGAAAATCGACTTTGCTGACTTTGTCGACGCGATGGCGGGTCTGGTCACTGCTGTATTTATCGTCCTGACCTGTAACATTGTTACCGGCATTATGATTGGTTTTGCTACCCTGGTCATTGGTCGCATTGTCTCTGGCGAATGGCGCAAACTGAACATCGGTACGGTGGTGATTGCTATCGCGCTGGTGGCCTTCTACGCGGGCGGTTGGGCTATTTGATTTTGCTTCGATGACGCTCCTGAAAACGGGTGGCTCAG
This sequence comes from Citrobacter sp. wls710, assembly GCF_005281115.1. Lineage (NCBI taxonomy): Bacteria > Pseudomonadati > Pseudomonadota > Gammaproteobacteria > Enterobacterales > Enterobacteriaceae > Citrobacter > Citrobacter sp. wls710. The sequence continues at coordinate 64,537 of NZ_SZXD01000001.1, read as the reverse complement.
GCCGCCCGTTTTTATTTTCAGAACACACTCGTTGTCTTTTGCGTTACTCTCAAGTAGATAGAATTAAGGCACGACGCCTTTATCACCAATCATAAGAAACATCGCAAACAGGGAACGCATGGAAATCTTTTTCACCATACTCATCATGACCCTTGTGGTCTCGCTGTCGGGGGTATTTACTCGCGTATTGCCCTTCCAACTCCCATTACCCCTTATGCAGATCGCCATCGGCGCCTTGCTGGCGTGGCCGACGTTTGGTTTGCATGTGGAATTCGATCCTGAGCTGTTTCTGGTGCTGTTTATCCCGCCGCTGCTGTTTGCCGATGGCTGGAAGACGCCAACGCGTGAGTTTCTGGAGCACGGGCGAGAGATTTTCGGCCTTGCGCTGGCGCTGGTTCTGGTCACGGTGGTCGGGATTGGCTTTATGATTTACTGGCTGGTGCCGGGGATCCCTCTCATCCCGGCTTTTGCGCTGGCGGCCGTGCTGTCGCCAACCGATGCCGTCGCCCTTTCCGGTATTGTAGGTGAGGGGCGTATCCCGAAGAAAATCATGGGCATCCTGCAGGGCGAAGCGTTGATGAACGACGCGTCCGGCCTGGTCTCGCTGAAATTTGCCGTGGCCGTGGCGATGGGCACGATGGTATTTACCGTCGGCGGCGCGACGGTTGAGTTCTTCAAAGTGGCGATTGGCGGCATCCTGGCCGGTTTTGTCGTCAGTTGGTTATACGGACGCTCCCTGCGTTTTCTTAGCCGCTGGGGCGGTGATGAGCCAGCAACGCAAATCGTCCTGCTGTTCCTGCTGCCGTTTGCGTCTTATCTGATTGCGGAACACATTGGTGTTTCAGGCATCCTCGCGGCGGTCGCTGCCGGCATGACGATTACCCGTTCTGGGGTGATGCGCCGCGCGCCGCTGGCGATGCGTTTACGTGCTAACAGCACCTGGGCGATGCTGGAGTTTGTGTTTAACGGCATGGTCTTCTTGCTGTTAGGACTACAGTTGCCGGGAATTCTGGAGTCATCTTTGGCGGCGGCAGAAGTCGATCCGAACGTTGAAATCTGGATGCTGTTTACCGATATCGTGCTGATTTACGCCGCGCTGATGCTGGTACGTTTTGGCTGGCTGTGGACCATGAAGAAGTTCAGCCTGCGCTTCCTGAAGAAAAAGCCGATGGAGTTTGGCTCTTGGACAACGCGTGAAATCCTCATTGCCTCCTTTGCGGGGGTTCGCGGGGCTATTACCCTCGCCGGTGTGCTCTCCATTCCGCTGTTGTTACCGGATGGTAGCGGCTTCCCGGCGCGTTATGAACTGATCTTCCTCGCCGCGGGCGTGATTCTGTTCTCGCTGTTTGTCGGCGTGGTGATGCTGCCGATTCTGCTACAGCATCTGGAAGTTGCAGACCACTCGCAACAGCAAAAAGAGGAACGCATTGCCCGCGCTGCCACGGCGGAAGTAGCGATTGTCGCGATCCAGAAAATGGAGGAGCGTCTGGCTGCGGATAGCGAAGAGAACATTGATAATCAGCTGCTGACCGAGGTGAGTTCCCGTGTTATTGGTAACCTGCGTCGTCGCGCCGATGGGCGAAACGATGTAGAAAGCTCAATGCAGGAAGAGAACCTGGAGCGACGGTTCCGTCTGGCGGCGCTGCGTTCAGAACGCGCCGAGCTTTATCATCTGCGCGCCACGCGTGAAATCAGCAATGAAACGCTGCAAAAGCTATTGCACGATCTGGATTTGCTGGAAGCGCTGTTGATCGAGAATCAGTAAATGTAACCGGATGGTGATTATGTCGCCATCCGGCATTTTACGACTCCTGCGTTAACCAAAACCCTTCGCAGCATTTCAGCCACGCCTGAGCGCTGTGCGACAGATACACACCTTCGCGCCAAATCATACCCAACTGCCAGCGTAAGTCGCTTTCCAGAGGGATCCAGCGCAGCGTTTGCTTATCCAACCGCTGGCAAATCGGCTCCGGTAAAATGGCGATCCCGACGCCGGCCTGGACCATTGCCGCCAGAAAATCCCACTGTCCGCTACGCACAGCGATACGCGGTTTTACGTTGTGCTGGTTAAACAACTCAAGCAGTTGACGGCTCAACGCGAAATCTTCGTTGTATATAAGCAGCGGATGCTCCGCCAGCGCTTCGGGGGAAATGGAGTCGCACGTTGTCCATTGACCGGAGCGGGGGACCAGCACGCAGAGCGGATGACTGAAAAGCGGTAAGGTCGCCAGACCGCTCTCTTCTTCAACCGGTAGCGCGGTCATTGCAACATCCAGATCGCCGTTCATCACCGCCTGTTGGACGGTTAAACCGCCAAATTCAGACACCTTCAGTTCCACGCCGGGATAACGCTGGCGAAAAAGGCTGATGGGGCCAGCCATCAACATACCAACCATGGGCGGGATACCGAGGCGCAGTATTCCCTTGTTGAGGTGATTAATGTCGCTGAGTTCTGCTTCGAGTTGGCGAAACTCGGCGAGGATCGCCAGGCCGCGTTCGAACACGACCTGTCCGGTATCGGTTAACAACAACCGCCGCCCGTCGCGGATGAGCAACGTGCAATTAAGCTCGTCTTCAAGGTTCTTCAACATTTTGCTGATGGTGGGCTGGGTGACAAAGAGCTTCTCCGCTGCGCGGGTAAAGCTCTGCTGACGCACCACCTCAACAAAATATCGCAGCGTTCTGATATCCATGATTATTCCTTAAGACTATGCCTGCAATGATTTTAATTCATTTCAGTCCTGGACGGGGGCTCTCTATACTGGCGCTCTCTATTTTTTAAGGACATACCCTCATGGCTGTGGCGATAAGCCGCGTGACGCCTGCCGTTATTCATCGACTCCAGATCCCCGTTCAGGTTCTGTTGTACGCAGGTCTCTTTGTTTTTGCTCAATACCTTGTCTCCTGGCTGCATCTGCCGCTTCCTGCCAACCTGGTTGGGATGGTGCTGATGCTGGCGTTGATTGTCTGCCGGGTTATCCCGTTGAACTGGATCCGCGCGGGTGCTCGCTGGTTACTGGCTGAAATGCTGTTGTTTTTTGTCCCGGCGGTGGTCGCCGTCGTTAACTATACGCAACTGCTACTGGTTGATGGCTGGCGTATTTTTGCCGTTATTGCGCTAAGTACGATGATGGTGCTTGGCGCAACGGCATGGGTCGTGGATAAAGTGTATCGCTATGAAATGAGCAGGTTAAACCGTGAGTAATTTCCAGTTAAGCGTGCTGTGTCTGGTGATTACGCTGGGCATCTATTTTGCCAACAAGCGCCTGTATCGCCGCTTTCGTAAATTACCGCTGATGCCGTTAGTGCTTACTCCGGCGCTGTTGGTGCTGATGTTGGTCTTTGGACATATCTCCTGGCAAAACTATATTGGTGAATCGCACTGGCTGCTATGGCTGCTAGGTCCTGCAACCATTGCCTTCGCCGTTCCGGTCTATGACAACCTCGCCGTGATTAAACGTCACTGGATGTCGCTGACGGCGGGTGTGGTTACGGCGACACTGGTGGCGGTCACCAGTTCCGTCTGGTTGGCGCGCCTGTTTATGCTGCCTGATGAAATTCAGCGCAGTCTGGCGGTGCGGTCCGTCACTACGCCATTTGCGCTGGCGGCGGCAGAGCCATTGGGTGGTCAACCGGATCTGGTGGCATTGTTCGTGGTCGTGACTGGCGTATTCGGGATGGCGGTCGGCGATGTGCTGTTTTTGCGGCTCTCTATTCGCGAAGGGATGGCGAAAGGCGCAGGTTTTGGCGCTGCATCGCACGGCGCAGGCACGGCTCGCTCATATGAGCTTGGCCAACAGGAGGGCGTAGTGGCTAGCCTGGTGATGATGCTTTCTGGCGTGGTGATGGTGCTGGTAGCGCCGCTGGTTGCAAGGCTGATGTTCTGAGAGAGGCAGTAATCCTCCGGCCCGGAAGCCGGAGGAGAGGGAAGATTAGTGCGCGCGACCTTGTTCTACGCCATACCCGGTCTGGGAACGGATGAACTGAGCACGGAACTGCTCGCGCTCGCGGTTACCTTCTTCTGAGTTATCGGTAGCAGAGAAGAACCAGATCCCGAGGAACGCTACGCTGATGGAGAACAGCGCCGGATATTCATACGGGAAAATGGCTTTTTCGTGACCCAGGATTTGTACCCAAATTGTTGGGCCAAGCACCATCAGCACGACGGCCGTCAGCAGACCTAACCAGCCGCCCATCATTGCGCCACGCGTGGTCAGTTTTGACCAGTACATGGAGAGCAGAATGATAGGGAAGTTACAGCTGGCTGCGATAGCAAATGCCAGTCCCACCATGAAGGCGATGTTCTGGTTTTCGAACAGCACGCCGAGCACGATAGCAATCACACCCAGCACCAGTACGGTAATTTTCGATACCTTCAGCTCTTCGCGCTCGGTTGCGCCTTTGCGGAATACGTTGGCGTACAGGTCGTGAGAAACTGCCGATGCCCCCGCCAGCGTCAAACCAGCAACCACTGCCAGAATGGTGGCAAACGCCACTGCCGAGATGAAGCCGAGGAACAGGTTCCCGCCCACCGCATTCGCCAGATGTACCGCCGCCATGTTGTTACCGCCGATAAGCGCGCCAGCAGCGTCTTTATACACAGGGTTGGCACCAACCAGCATGATCGCGCCAAAGCCGATGATAAAGGTCAGGATGTAGAAATAACCCATAAAACCGGTGGCATAGAACACGCTCTTACGCGCTTCGCGGGCATCGCTGACCGTGAAGAAACGCATCAGGATGTGCGGCAAGCCCGCCGTACCAAACATCAGGCCGAGACCTAACGACAGCGCGGAGATCGGATCTTTCACCAGCCCGCCCGGACTCATAATGGCTGAACCTTTCGGGTGTACCGCCATCGCTTCGGTGAACAGATTGTTGAAGCTAAAGCCGACGTGCTTCATCACCATAAAGGCCATAAAGCTGGCACCGAACAGCAACAGAACGGCTTTGATGATCTGTACCCAGGTGGTTGCCAGCATGCCGCCAAACAGGACGTACATCATCATCAATACGCCAACCAGTACGACGGCAATGTGGTAGTTCAGGCCAAACAGCAACTCAATCAGCTTACCCGCGCCGACCATCTGCGCGATCAGATACAGCGCGACTACCACCAGGGAACCACAGGCCGAGAGAATACGAATTGGACCTTGTTTCAGGCGATAAGAGGCCACGTCGGCAAAGGTGTAGCGACCAAGGTTACGCAGACGTTCAGCAATCAGGAACAGGATAATTGGCCAGCCGACCAGGAAGCCGAGCGAGTAAATCAGTCCGTCATAACCGGAGGTAAAGACCAGCGCGGAAATCCCGAGGAACGATGCAGCAGACATATAGTCGCCCGCAATCGCCAGCCCGTTCTGGAAACCGGTGATGTTACCGCCAGCGGTGTAATAGTCATTGCGCGAACGTACGCGCTTAGACGCCCAGTAGGTAATACCAAGCGTAAAGATGACGAAAATCAGGAACATGATAATCGCCTGCCAGTTGGTTGGCTGGCGTTGGACTGCTCCGCTTATAGCATCCGCCGCGTTTGCGGCGAAGGGCAGCGTGGCGGCAAGCGCCGTCAGGACTCTCTTCATGATGCTTTAACCTCGTGCAGAACCGCATTGTTCAGGCGATCGAATTCACCGTTTGCCCGCCAGATATAGATCCCGGTCAGGATGAAGGAGATAAGGATCACGCCGACCCCAATCGGAATACCCCGGGTGACGCTGGTTCCCGCGTGCAGCGGAGTACCCAGCCAACCAGGCGCAAAGGCAATCAGTAAAATAAAGCTGATGTAAACTGCCAGCATGATGATGGACAGAATGGTGGCAAACCGTTGCCTTTTTTCAACTAACTCCCTGAAACGCGCACTGTCTTCTATCCGCTGATAAATATTGTCATTCATCACAGAGCTCTCCAGAGGTCCCCTGCGTCTTTCGCGCTACAGGTTCGTTGGCCGCACTCGCCCACCCCAGTCACATAGTGAACTATGCTCCTGAGGATGTGCTCGCTTGCCGCCTTCCTGTAACACGAAATCCTTTGGGGGAGGGTTTTTATATTTCCCTCCCGCTCAGGGGAGGGGTAGGGATAGGATTTGTAGGCCCGATAAGCAGCGCGCCATCGGGCATTTCACGGTTATGGTTATGATGGCATCGCGATGGCCTGCTTCTCTTCGAGCAGTTTCTCAACGACGCCTGGATCGGCGAGGGTTGAGGTATCGCCCAGATTGCTGGTATCGCCCGCCGCGATTTTGCGCAGAATGCGGCGCATAATTTTGCCGGAGCGGGTTTTCGGTAGTGAATCGGTCCAGTGCAGCACATCTGGCGTTGCCAGTGGGCCAATTTCTTTGCGTACCCAGTTGCGAACTTCTGCATACAACTCAGGCGACGGCTCTTCACCGTGATTCAGCGTGACGTAGGCGTAGATCGCCTGGCCTTTAATATTATGCGGAATACCGACCACCGCGGCTTCGGCAATCTTCGGATGCGACACCAACGCCGATTCGATTTCTGCCGTGCCCAGACGGTGACCAGAGACGTTTAGCACATCGTCCACGCGTCCGGTGATCCAGTAATAACCATCTTCATCACGGCGTGCGCCGTCGCCGCTGAAGTACATATTCTTGAAGGTGGAGAAATAGGTCTGTTCAAAACGTTCATGATCGCCAAACAGCGTTCTCGCCTGGCCTGGCCACGAGTCAATAATCACCAGGTTGCCTTCGGTTGCGCCTTCCAGCGGATTACCTTCGTTATCGACAATCGCAGGCTGCACGCCAAAGAACGGACGGGTTGCGGAACCGGCTTTCAGCTCAGTGGCGCCCGGCAGTGGGGTGATCATGAATCCACCGGTTTCGGTCTGCCACCAGGTATCAACGACCGGACATTTTTCGTTGCCGATCTTCTTCCAGTACCACTCCCACGCTTCCGGGTTGATTGGCTCGCCAACGGAACCCAGGATGCGCAGCGACGAACGGTCAGTACCTTCAATCGCTTTATCGCCTTCTGCCATCAGAGCGCGGATGGCGGTCGGTGCGGTATACAGAATATTGACCTGGTGCTTGTCTACAACCTGCGACATTCGTGCCGGAGTAGGCCAGTTTGGCACGCCTTCGAACATCAGCGTGGTTGCGCCGCAGGCCAGTGGACCGTACAGAAGGTAGCTGTGCCCGGTTACCCAACCCACGTCAGCGGTACACCAATAGATATCGCCCTGATGGTAGTCAAACACGTACTTAAAGGTGGTTGCGGCGTAGACCAGATATCCGCCGGTGGTGTGCAGCACGCCCTTCGGCTTGCCGGTTGACCCGGAGGTATACAGGATAAACAGCGGATCTTCGGCGTTCATCTCTTCCGGCTGATGTTCCGGGCTGGCTTTCTCGATAAGATCGGACCACCACAGGTCACGACCTTCCTGCCATTCTGTTTTTCCACCGGTACGTTTGAGAACGATAACGTGTTCGACGCTTTTCACGTTCGGGTTTTTCAGCGCATCATCGACGTTCTTTTTCAACGGGATAGCGCGTCCGGCGCGTACGCCTTCATCGGCAGTGATAACCAGACGTGAATTGGAGTCGATGATACGTCCGGCGACGGCTTCCGGTGAGAAACCACCGAAGATGACCGAATGCACCGCGCCAATACGGGCACAGGCCAGCATGGCGACCGCAGCTTCCGGCACCATCGGCATATAAATTGCCACTACATCACCTTTTTTAATGCCTAAATCCAGCAACGTATTGGCAAAACGACAGACATCGCGATGCAGCTCGCGGTAGGTAATATGTTTGCTTTGGCTGGCGTCGTCGCCTTCCCAGATGATGGCGGTACGATCGCCATTTGCCTGCAGGTGACGGTCAAGGCAGTTCGCTGCCAGGTTTAACGTGCCATCCTCATACCATTTAATAGAGACGTTGCCTGGCGCAAACGAGGTGTTCTTCACCTGGCTGTACGGCTTGATCCAATCAAGAATTTTTCCCTGCTCGCCCCAAAATGTGTCGGGTTCGTTAACAGACTGCTGGTACTTCGCTTCGTACTGCTCCGGATTTATCAGGCAACGATCCGCAATGTTTGCGGGAATAGCGTGTTTATGTATTTGGCTCATGGCTTTTGTTCTCCTTGTAGGATGTTAATAATATGTCGCATAAACGTTAAATGTAGGGGCTTTGCGAGTTTTGTTTAGTATTTGGGCGGCAGATCACGCAATAAACGAATTGTGCAAATTAGCGACAAACTGAATTTTGAAGAGAACTAGCAAAAATTGATTAATTCTCGCGATAACATGAGGTTATCTGAGAATTGTTGAAAAGGTGATCTGCCTCAGAATTAAACAAAAGAGTGAGGGGTTTGAGGGGGTAACTAACTCTAAAGTGGTATTTTACATACACTTACAATTGATTAAAGACAACATTTTCAGTGTGGTTTCTTGTTACAAATTGGGGGGAGCAATGTCATGACAGTATTCGTGTGGTTGCTGTTATGGAAAACAATAAAAGAACCGCCATTGCAGATAATGGCGTCATCTGGATGAGACCCCTATGGCAAGGACAAAATCACGCGTACGCCGTTTCTTCAGCCTGTTATTACCTTTATTATTTATCTCTGCTGTTCACGCTGAACAAACTCCTGTACCCGCAAAGACCGTCACCGTTGAAGCGAAGAATGAAACCTTCGCCCCTCAGCATCCCGATCAATATCTCTCCTGGAAAGCCACGTCTGAGCAATCAGCCCGTGAAGATGCGCTGGCAGAAGATCCGCGTCTGGTGATCCTGTGGGCGGGATATCCATTCTCTCGCGATTACAACAAACCGCGCGGGCACGCGTATGCGGTGACCGATGTACGTGAAACTTTACGTACCGGCGCACCAAAAACGGCCGAAGACGGCCCGCTGCCGATGGCCTGCTGGAGCTGTAAAAGCCCGGATGTGGCGCGTCTGATCCAGAAAGACGGTGAAGATGGTTACTTCCACGGTAAATGGGCGCGCGGCGGTCCGGAAATTGTTAACAACCTCGGTTGTGCAGATTGCCATAACACCGCGTCGCCGGACTTCGCCAAAGGCAAGCCAGAACTGACACTGTCGCGTCCTTACGCTGAGCGCGCGATGGAAGCCATCGGCAAACCATTTGAGAAAGCTGGTCGCTTTGATCAGCAATCCATGGTCTGCGGCCAGTGCCACGTGGAGTACTACTTCGACGGTAAGAACAAAGCCGTTAAGTTCCCGTGGGATGAGGGCATGAAAGTCGAGAACATGGAGAAATACTACGACACCATCGCCTTCTCTGACTGGACTAACTCTCTGTCCAAAACCCCGATGCTGAAAGCGCAGCACCCGGAATATGAAACCTGGAGCGCGGGCATTCACGGTAAGAACAACGTGACCTGTATTGACTGCCACATGCCGAAAGTGCAAAACGCGGAAGGTAAGATCTATACCGATCACAAGATTGGCAACCCGTTCGATAACTTCGCCCAGACCTGCGCAAACTGCCACACCCAGGACAAAGCGTCCCTGCAAAAAGTGGTCGCCGAGCGTAAACAGGCCATTCATGACCTGAAAATCAAGGTTGAAGATCAGCTGGTACATGCGCACTTCGAAGCGAAAGCCGCATGGGATGCGGGTGCGACCGAAGCGGAAATGAAGCCGATTCTGGAAGATATCCGTCACGCGCAATGGCGCTGGGATCTGTCTATCGCCTCACACGGCATCCATATGCACGCGCCGGAAGAAGGTCTGCGGATGCTGGGTAGCGCAATGGATAAAGCCGCCGACGCGCGTACCAAACTGGTTCGTCTGCTGGCGACCAAAGGCATCACGCATGAAATTCCGTTACCGGATATCTCTACCAAAGAGAAAGCCCAGGCGGCGATTGGTCTGAACATGCAGCAAATTAATGCTGAGAAGCAGGACTTCATCAAAACGGTGATTCCGCAGTGGGAAGAGCAGGCGCGTAAAAACGGTCTGTTAAGCCAATAACCCCATTCCGCCCCGTAAGGGGCGGATAACTCAACGGAGTGAATATGAGCGTATTACGTTCGTTATTAACTGCTGGGGTGCTGGCGTCAGGCCTGTTCTGGAGCCTGAGTGGAATCACTGCCACGCCAACGCCGCAGGAGTCGGATCAACGCTGGACGGTTACTCAGCAGCGTAATCCGGATGCTGCCTGTCTGGATTGTCACAAGCCGGATACCGAAGGTATGCATGGTAAACATGCGGAAGTCATTAACCCGAACAACAAACTGCCGGTCACCTGCACTAACTGTCACGGCCAGCCGTCACCGAACCACCGCGAAGGGGTGAAGGATGTGATGCGCTTTAATGAGCCAATGTACAACGTGGAGCAGCAGAACAGCGTCTGTATGTCCTGTCACCTGCCTGAGCAGTTGCAAAAAGCGTTCTGGCCGCACGATGTCCACGTCACAAAAGTGGCGTGCGCCAGCTGTCACTCACTGCATCCGAAGCAAGACACGATGCAGACGCTAAGCGATAAAGGACGGATCAAGATTTGCGTCGATTGCCACAGCGATCAGCGTAACAATCCGAACTTTAACCCGGCGTCGGTTCCGTTGCTTAAGGAGCATCCATGAGTTGCTCTCGTCGCCAGTTTATCACCGGCGTCGGCGCGCTGGTGGCAGTGAGCGGGACGGCGGGACGCGTTGTGGCGAAGACGTTGAACATCAACGGCGTGCGTTACGGTATGGTACACGATGAGTCATTATGCATCGGCTGTACGGCCTGCATGGATGCTTGTCGGGAAGTCAACAGCGTGCCGGACGGCGTATCGCGCCTGACGATTATTCGCAGCGAGCCGCAGGGGACGTTTCCTGATGTGAAATATCGCTTTTTCCGCCACTCGTGCCAGCATTGCGACCATGCCCCCTGCGTTGACGTCTGCCCGACAGGGGCATCGTATCGCGATGCCGCCAACGGTATTGTGGATGTGAACCCTGACCTTTGCGTTGGCTGTCAGTACTGCATCGCCGCGTGTCCTTATCGCGTGCGCTTTATCCATCCGGTGAGCAAAACGGCGGATAAATGCGATTTCTGCCGGAAAACTAACCTGAAAGCGGGCAAACAGCCCGCCTGCGTTGAGTCATGTCCGACGAAGGCGCTGACGTTTGGTAATCTGGACGATCCCAACAGCGATATCTCCCGTTTGTTGCAGCAGAAAACCACCTACCGTTACAAGCTGGCGCTGGGCACAAAACCGAAAGTCTACCGCGTTCCCTTTAAATATGGGGAGGTGAGCCAATGACACCCGCTTCTGCATTTCATTTTGAATCACTGGTGTGGGACTGGCCCATCGCCATCTATCTGTTCCTGATTGGCATCTCCGCCGGACTGGTGACGTTGGCGATTCTGCTGCGCCGCTTCCATCCGGAGGCGGGCGGTTCGGACAGCACGCTGCTGCGCACTACGCTGGTGTTAGGGCCGGGGGCGATAATCTTCGGTCTGTTAATTCTGGTGTTCCACCTGACGCGTCCATGGACCTTCTGGAAACTGATGTTCCACTACAGCTTCACTTCGGTGATGTCGATGGGGGTCATGCTGTTCCAGTTGTACATGGTGGTTCTGGTGCTGTGGTTGGCAAAAATCTTTGAAAAAGAGGTGATTGCCCTGCAACAACGCTGGCTGCCGCGGTTAGGTATCGTACAGAAAGTGCTGACGCTGATCGCGCCGTTTCATCGCGCGCTGGAGACGTTAATGCTGGTGCTGGCGGTTCTGCTCGGGGCGTACACCGGGTTTTTGCTGTCGGCGCTGAAGTCCTACCCGTTCCTGAATAACCCGATTCTGCCGGTACTATTCCTGTTCTCCGGGATTTCCTCCGGCGCGGCGGTGGCGCTGATCGCCATGGCGTTACGCCATCGTAGCAACCCGCACAGCACTGAAGCGCACTTTGTGCATCGCATGGAGGTCCCGGTGGTATGGCTGGAGATCTTCCTGCTTGCGGCGTTCTTCGTCGGCCTGGCGCTGGGCGATGATGGCAAAATGCGCGCGCTGGCGGCGGCACTGGGCGGCGGATTCTGGACCTGGTGGTTCTGGCTTGGCGTGGCTGGGCTTGGGCTGATACTGCCGATGTTGCTAAAACCCTGGGCCAACCGCAGTTCGACGTTTCATGGCGTGCTGGCAGTATGCGGCGCCAGCCTGACCGGCGTACTGCTGCTGCGCTTTTTCATTCTCTATGCGGGTCAGCTAACCGTTGCGTAAGGTGATATCTGGACGTTCTCCTTCCTGAAGCCGGTTTTCTGGCACTGTTATTAAGCCTCGGGGTCAACGTGTTGACCCCACTTGCCGTGTTGGTGGGTGTCCGCCAGCGCTGGCAGGGCGTGATGCGCCTGGCAAGCGTCGGCGTATGGACGCAGTTTGCGCTGCTGCTGCTGGCTTTTGCCATTCTGGTATTCTGTTTTCTGACCAGCGACTTTTCGGTGGTCTATGTTGCTCAGCACAGCTACAGCCTGCTGCCGTGGGGATTAAAACTGGCGGCGGTTTGGGGCGGCCATGAAGGATCGCTGCTGCTGTGGGTGCTGTTTCTTTCCGGCTGGAGCGCGCTGTTCGCTCTGTGCTATCGGCGTGATTCTGATCCACTGTTTCCGCTGACGCTCAGTGTCCTGTCAATGGTGACAGCCCTGTTGCTGCTGTTTGTGGTGGTCTGGTCCGATCCCTTCGTGCGTATTTTCCCGCCTGCTATAGAAGGACGGGACCTTAACCCGATGCTGCAACATCTTGGGTTAATCCTCCACCCGCCGCTGCTGTACCTGGGTTACGGTGGTTTGATGGTAGCCGCGGGCGTGGCGCTGGCCTCACTGCTGCGCGGTGACTTTAACGCGCAGAGCGCCTGGGTGTGTTGGCGCTGGGCGCTGCCCGGCTGGTGCGCGCTGACGCTGGGGATAATCCTCGGTTCCTGGTGGGCCTACTGCGAGCTGGGCTGGGGCGGCTGGTGGTTCTGGGACCCGGTCGAAAATGCCTCCTTATTACCCTGGCTCTCCGCCAGCGCGCTGCTGCATAGCCTGTATGTCACGCGCCAGCGGGGGATCTTCCGCCATTGGTCGCTGTTGCTGGCGATTGTCACGCTGATCTTATCGCTGCTGGGGACGCTGATTGTGCGTTCCGGCATTCTCGTTTCGGTGCATGCTTTCGCGCTGGATAACGTGCGTGCCGCGCCGCTGTTTGCGCTGTTTAGCGTATTGAGCCTGGCGTCGCTGGGGCTGTACGCCTGGCGAGGCCAGCAAGTCCGCCAGAGTGCGCGTTTTGGCGGCTGGTCGCGCGAGATGCTGATTCTGGTCGCGCTATTACTTTTTTGCGCGGTGCTGCTGATTGTGCTGATTGGCACCCTCTATCCGATGATTTACGGGTTGTTTGGCTGGGGGAGGCTCTCCGTGGGCGCACCGTACTTTAACCGCGCCACGCTGCCCTTTGGCCTGCTGATGCTGTTGGTTATCGTACTGGCGACAATCAGAAGCCGCAAAGTCTCTGTGCGTTGTCAGCTTCCCGCACTGCTGGCGCATGCCGGGGTACTGGTGTTTGCGGCAGGGATCGTCTTTTCCAGCGGTAGTCGTCAGGAGATAAGCCTGAATCTGAGCCCCGGGCAGCAGGTGGATCTGGCGGGCTACATTTTCCGTTTTGAGCGTCTCGACCTGGAAGCCAAAGGTAACTACACCAGTGAAAAAGCGCTGATCACGTTGTGGCAAAATGAGCAGCGTATCGGTAGCCTGCAGCCCGAAAGGCGCTTCTATGCCGCGCGTCGTCAACAGATGATGGAGCCGGGTATCCGCTGGAATCTGATGCATGACTGGTACGCAGTGATGGGAGAAAAAACCGGACCGGACCGTTACGCCATGCGCTTATACGTGCAGACTGGCGTGCGCTGGATCTGGGGAGGTGGATTGTTGATGGTGTTTGGCGCGTTGCTGAGCGCATGGCGAGGGAGGAAGCATCCTGAGTTATTGCCTGATGGCGCTGCGCTTATCAGGCCTACGAGTGAAAAGCAGGGTAGGCCGGATAAGGCGTTCACGCCGCCATCCGGCAAAACGATGTTACTTGTGGCTTTACTGATTTTTCTGCCTTTTGCCACCCACGCCCAGGTTGTGGATACCTGGCGCTTTGACAATCCGCAGCAGCAGGAGAAAGCGCTGTCTATTGCCAGTCAGCTGCGCTGTCCGCAGTGTCAGAACCAGAACTTGCTGGAATCCAATGCGCCCGTGGCGGTCAGTATGCGCCATCAGGTTTACAGCATGGTTGCCGAAGGTAAAAGCGAAGCGGAAATCACCGCCTGGATGACCGACCGCTATGGTGATTTCGTGCGCTACAACCCGCCGCTGAATGAGCAAACGCTGCTATTGTGGGCGCTGCCGTGCCTGCTGTTATTGCTGTTGGGCGTGGTGGTCTGGCGGGTGAGAAAGCGTCAGCGTGCGCAGGAGGATGAACAATGAGCCAGGCCGAACATTCCACTGCGCCGTTACGTCCAATGCCCGTGAAGCGGCTGGCTGTTGCGGTGGGGCTGATGGTTGTGGCCTGCATCGGCGGTTACCTGTTAACGCCAAAATGGCAGGCGGCACGTCAGGAGCAGGCGCGTCTGGCAGACCCTTTACATGCTTTTTCTGATGAAAATATTCAGGAAAAACGGCTGCTATCTCTGCAATCGCAAATTCGCGCTCATCCACAGGACGCCGTGAAATGGGCGCAACTGGGTGAGTACTATCTGTGGCAAAACGCGTATCATAATGCGCTGCTGGCCTACGAACAGGCGCTGCGTGTCGGCGGTGAAAATGCTGAGATCTATTCAGCGATGGCAACGGTATTGTATTACCAGGCCGGACAACATATGACGCCGCCCACTCGCGAGATGATTGATAAGGCTCTGGCGCTTGACCCGGCAGAGGTCACTGCGCTGATGCTGTTAGCTTCCGATGCGTTTATGCAGGCAGACTACGCCCAGGCTATTTCAGTGTGGCAAAAGGTTATGGATTTAAACTCGCCGAGGGTGAACCGGGCACAGCTCATTGACTCTATTAATATGGCGAAGTTGTTGCAGAATCGGCAAAAATAAATTTGTTTTATTTGTGATTTGTATCATTTTGCCTGTTTAAAAAACAGGCGAACGAACAAGCGAGCAAAAAAAACTCATATCCTGACTTCTTCATTTTTGATCATATTAAAATTCTTTTATAACAAAAAGTTATTCATCATTACCCCGATAAAATTGCATTTTTATGCAAATAATCAGCGAAAGGCCCTGTTCTCAGAGGGTTGCGCTGAATGCCATGCAGATGATAATGATAATAAGCGTTAAAAAACTCCATAAACGAACGCAACACAAATCATACCCTTTCAGTATGTACTATTCCCACGCGCTGCATGTGGAATAGCGCTCCATCGAGGAAGTCCGTTGTTATGAAAAATTTGAAAGTCAGCCTGGCATGGCAGATTCTAATCGCTATGGTGCTGGGCATTCTGCTAGGGAGTTACCTGCATTACCATAGTGACAGCCGTGAATGGCTGATTGTAAACCTGCTGTCTCCGGCGGGCGATATCTTTATCCACCTGATCAAAATGATCGTCGTACCAATTGTTATCTCTACATTGATTGTCGGTATCGCCGGGGTAGGTGATGCCAAACAGTTGGGCCGTATTGGCGCCAAAACGATTATCTATTTCGAAGTGATCACCACCGTGGCGATTATCCTTGGTATCACGCTGGCGAACGTGTTCCAGCCCGGTACCGGGGTAGATATGTCGCAACTGGCAACCGTCGATATTTCGAAATATCAGAGCACCACCGCGGAAGTGCAGAGCCACGCGCATGGCCTGATGGGCACGATTTTGTCACTGGTGCCGACCAACATCGTCGCGTCGATGGCAAAAGGCGACATGCTGCCGATTATCTTCTTCTCGGTACTGTTCGGTTTAGGTCTGTCTTCTCTGCCGGCAACTCACCGCGAGCCGCTGGTTACCGTGTTCCGCTCGATCTCCGAAACCATGTTTAAAGTGACGCACATGGTGATGCGTTACGCGCCAGTCGGGGTTTTTGCGCTGATCGCTGTTACCGTCGCGAACTTCGGTTTTGCCTCCCTGTGGCCGCTGGCGAAGCTGGTGCTGTTGGTGCATTTCGCCATCCTGTTCTTCGCGCTGGTGGTGTTGGGGATCGTGGCGCGTATCTGCGGCTTGAGCATCTGGATCCTGATCCGCATTCTGAAAGACGAGCTGATTCTGGCCTACTCGACCGCGAGTTCCGAGAGCGTGCTGCCGCGTATTATCGAGAAGATGGAAGCCTACGGCGCACCGGCGTCAATCACCAGCTTTGTGGTGCCGACCGGTTACTCATTCAACCTTGATGGTTCAACGCTGTACCAGAGTATCGCCGCTATCTTTATCGCGCAGCTATACGGTATCGATCTGTCGCTGTGGCAGGAAATCGTGCTGGTGCTGACGCTGATGGTTACCTCGAAAGGGATTGCGGGCGTGCCGGGCGTATCGTTTGTGGTGTTGCTGGCAACGCTTGGCAGCGTGGGGATCCCGTTGGAAGGTCTGGCGTTTATTGCCGGTGTTGACCGTATCCTCGATATGGCGCGTACTGCGCTGAACGTGGTGGGTAATGCGCTGGCCGTGCTGGTTATCGCCAAGTGGGAACATAAATTTGACCGCAAGAAAGCGCTGGCCTATGAGCGCGATGTGCTGGGTAAATTTGATAAGACCGCTAATCAGTAATTAATGACAGATTGCCGGATGGCGCTTGCGCCGCCATCCGGCAATGCAAACCATTAGCCGTTGGTTAACTTATCAAACTCTTCGCAGCCGGTATCGAATCCTTCCATACAGCTCAGATTCAACCAGTGCAGTGCTTTCTGTTTATTCTTCTCGATAAAACCCTGCTCGCCGTTTAAGAACATCATCCCGGCCCAGTATTCGGAATAACCGGTGCGGGAAATGGCTGAACTACGCTTGAAATACCACGTCGCTTTCTCATCGTCAGCAGGAATGCCTACGCCGTTGGCGTAAATCAGCCCGAGCAGCATTTGCGCGTCGACGGCGGAGTCATTCTCCAGATCCTCGGAGGCGTTTTGCAGCAAGGTAATGGCTTTGGGGTAATCGGTGCGGCCTGCCTGGGTGTTCACCAGAATACGCGCCAGCGTAATTTCACCAGCCTTACTGCCCGCCTGCGTCGCTTTTTCCGCCAGCGTTTTGGCCTGAGGGTAATCCAGACTGACCGGGTTGGTTATCTTAATCTGCGCCAACAAAGCATAGGCATCCGCATCACCGTTGTCGGCGGCTTTTTGCGCCCAGTATTCGGCTTTACTTAAATCGCCTGAACTGAACCAGGTATCGGCGAGAAAATACTGTGCGCGTCGGTCACCTGCCTCTGCTGCCTGTAAATACTGGCTTCCTGGCTCAGTATCACTGGCATGGGCAAAGAATGTCACGAGGAACATCAATGCAAGAAGTTGTTTCATTTTGAGTTTTATTTAGGGTACGGAATGAACAGTATAAAGAGATCGTATGGATAAAAAAACAGCCTCCGGGCGGAGGCTGTTGCAGAACAGGTACGTAAACGGACTAACCCATCGCGCTTTCGCGCAGGCTGGCTTTCAGCTTGGTGTACTCATCAATAACATACTGCTCGGCAGCGCGCTGATCGGCAATGCGTTCAACGTTAACGGCACAGTATTTGTACTCCGGCGTTTTGGTAATCGGGCTTAAGTTCTCGGTTACCAGTTCATTACATGCCCCAATCCACCACTGGTAGGTCATGTAAATCGCACCTTTGTTTGGACGATCGCTGACTGCCGCGCGGGTAATAACCCGGCCTTTACGTGAGTTAACCCACACCAGATCTTCATCCTGAATACCCAGACGCTCTGCGTCAGCGGTGTTGATCTGGGCATAACCAGGCTCATCCGCCAGCGCGGCCAGCGCCGCACAGTTACCGGTCATCGAACGGCAAGAGTAGTGGCCGACTTCACGCACCGTCGACAGTACCATCGGGTACTCTGGGGTGAGTTTGTCGATTGGCGCTACCCAGTCGCAGGTGAAGAACTGCGCCAGGCCGTTCGGGGTGTCAAATTTCTCTTTGAAGAGGTAAGACGTACCCTGGTCGGCATCTGAGGTGTCGCGGCAAGGCCACTGGATATAGCCCAGTTCGCCCATTTTCTCGTAAGTGGCGCCGTAGAAATCCGGGCACAGATGACGCAACTCGTCCCAGATTTCCTGGGTGTTGTTGTAGTGCATCGGGTAGCCCATACGGGTGGCGATTTCACTGATAATCTGCCAGTCCGTTTTCAGATCCCACTTCGGCTCAACGGCTTTAAAGAAGCGCTGGAAGCCACGGTCAGCCGCAGAGAAGACGCCTTCATGCTCGCCCCATGACGTAGACGGTAAAATAACGTCTGCGGCAGCGGCGGTTTTGGTCATGAAGATATCCTGCACGATGACCAGTTCCAGATCCTCAAAGCCTTTGCGCACTGCGGAGAGCTCAGCATCGGTCTGTAATGGATCTTCACCCATAATGTACGCCGCGCGCACTTCGCCATGCGCCGCACGGTGCGGCAGTTCGCTGATGCGATAGCCGGTATGCGCAGGCAGGCTTTCCACGCCCCAGGCTTTAGCGAACTTCTCGCGGTTTTCCGGGAATTTAACGTACTGATAGCCCGGATAGGTATCCGGCAGCGCGCCCATGTCGCATGCGCCCTGAACGTTGTTCTGGCCACGAACCGGGTTAACGCCCACGCTTGGCTTACCGAGGTTACCGGTCAGCATCGCGAGGCTGGTCAGTGAACGCACGGTTTCCACACCCTGATAGAACTGGGTCACACCCATGCCCCACAGAATTGCCGCGCTTTTCGCCGTGGCGTACATACGCGCAGCCTGACGAATATCGTGCGCGCTAACGCCCGTGATATCTTCGACAGACTCCGGCGTATAGCCTTCGACAATCTTGCTGTACTCTTCGAATCCTTCCGTACGGGAGGCGACGAACGCCTGGTCGTACAGTTTTTCTTCGATGATGACATGTCCCATGGCGTTGAGCAGCGCGATGTTCGAGCCGTTTTTCAACGCGATGTGCATGTCGGCAATACGCGCGGTTTCAATTTTGCGCGGATCGCAGACGATAATTTTCGCCCCGTTACGTTTAGCGTTAATTACGTGATTCGCCACGATCGGGTGGGAATCCGCAGGGTTATACCCGAAGATGAACACTAAATCCGTGTTATCAATTTCATTGATAGCATTACTCATTGCGCCGTTACCGACCGATTGGTGCAGACCTGCAACCGAAGGGCCGTGTCAGACGCGAGCGCAGCAGTCAACGTTATTGGTACCAATAACGGCGCGCGCGAATTTTTGCATTACATAGTTGGTTTCGTTACCTGTACCGCGAGATGAACCGGTCGTCTGAATAGCGTCCGGGCCGTACTTCGCTTTGATGGCGCTCAGGCGATCGGCGACGTAATTCAGCGCTTCATCCCAGGAAACAGATTCCAGTTTGCCGCCACGCTGGCGACGGATCATTGGGGTTTTCAGGCGAGGGGTCAGGATCTGGGTATCATTAATAAAATCCCAGCCATAGTAGCCCTTCAGACACAGGGTACCCTGGTTGGTTTTCCCCTGCGCCGCCTCAGCCCGGACGATTTTGCCGTTATCGACCACCAGGTTGATTTTGCAACCTGATGCGCAATATGGGCAAACCGTGACGACTTTTTTCATCGGTCTCGCTCCAGTTAATCAAATCGCGCATACGCGCTTGTCGCTTTGCTTATGCATCTTTTATGCCATGTTTTTTTCAGGGGCATTAGTCGATATTACGGGCGATTTTTGGTCAAAACTCTGACGAAAAACAGGCTGTCGTCATATTTGACGTGACGAATCTCCAATACGTGACGGTCCGGCAGTGTGACCGAGGTTATGTTTCCCGCACAACCTTGTGCCTTATCGCTGTCACTCTGTGCAGAATCAATCACACTCATTTAAGTTGGCCTGAAATGGGGAAAAACAATGAAGCCAGCCATACTGGTTGTGGATGATGACGAGGCTGTTTGCACGCTATTACAGGACGTGCTGAGCGAGCACGTCTTTGCAGTGAGCGCGTGCCATAGCGGACAGGAGGCTCTGCGCTGCATTGAGACTCAGCCGGATATCGCTCTGGTATTGCTGGACATGATGTTGCCCGATATCAACGGTCTGATGGTGTTGCAGCAGGTGCAAAAGATGAGGCCCGGATTACCGGTAGTCATGCTGACGGGCTTAGGCAGCGAGTCGGATGTGGTGGTCGGACTGGAAATGGGCGCTGACGACTATATCGGGAAACCGTTCAATGCGCGGGTGCTGGTGGCGCGGGTAAAGGCGGTGCTCAGACGCGTTGGCGTGTTGACGCCTGAAAGCGGCAGTCCGCAAACCACGGGACTTTCCTTTAATGGCTGGCATCTGGATACCGCCGGTTGCCAGTTACATAACCCTCAACAACTGAAGGTGGAGCTGACGCAGGGCGAATACAGCCTGCTGCTGGCGCTGGCGCAAAACGCTCGTCGGGTGCTCAGCCGTGAGCAATTGCTGGAACTGACGCGCAGCGACAGCGTTGAGGTGTTTGACCGCACTATTGACGTGTTAATCATGCGGCTGCGGCGCAAAATAGAGAACAACCCGCACCAGCCAATGCTGATCAAAACCCTGCGCGGGCTGGGCTATGTGTTTGCCGCCGATGTGCAGCATCACGATAAAGCGGCGTGATCGTCAGGCATCAGCCATAGTCGCTTTTAACTCTGCCAGCGTTTTCGCGCCATCTATCGCGTTAGCGCACAGCAAGCTTGCCCGCGCACAGGCGTGCGCCAGTCTGATGCTGTCTGCCAGCGACCAGCGCTCATGACAGCCATACAGAAATCCGGCGCAAAACGCATCTCCTGCGCCGACGCTGCCGACAATCTCTTCTTGCGCCAGTAACTGTGACGGTATCCAGACGCCCGGCAGATCCGGCGCTTCACCCCAGGCACCTTCCGGACAGTGGATCACCACCCGCTGGCGCACGCCTGCATCCAGCAGTTCGCGCGCGGCGGTAGCGATATGGGGAATATGCAGCTCGCCGTTGGGCTGGCGAATCTCCAGCCCGCTGAACTCCCCGGCCTCCAGCTCGTTAATCACCAGATAGTCGAGATGGCGCAGGGCCGGCATCACCAGTGGTTGGTAGCGCGGATCGCCCTTACGCGAGACCAGATCCAACGACGTTTCAAAGCCGTTGTCGCGCATTTGCGCCAGCAGCCGTGCGCTACGCGTCCCGTACTCCTCATCCGGCATGTCCAGACTGTCGAGCAGCAGCAGATAGCCAAGATGGAAGATTTTCATCGAGGTATCCAGTTGCTCAAAGGCGGGTAAATCCAGTAGTCGATTGGCACCGGGCGAATGAAAAAAAGTGCGCTGACCGCTGGGATCGGTCATCACCTGCGACATCGATGTGGGGGCGAATGTGGTGCGCTGCACATGTTGGCGATTAACGTGATACTGCTCCAGCATCGCCATGATGTAGTCGCCGTCGCTGTCCTGACCGATTAACCCCACCGCCTGCAACGGCAGCCCAGTGTGCATTTTTGCCAGCGTCAGCAGCACGTTCAGCGGCGCACCGCCCGTGGCGCGTTCGCTACGAGTGATTTCTGCCAGCCAGCCGCGTTCCGGCCACTGCACAATTTGATGGACATGATCGACCAGCATGTTGCCTGCGGCGATAACGCCTTTGCGTTCCATCAGACCTGCCCCGCACTGCCAAAAATGCGCATTTGTTCAGAAACGGTATCGGTAATGGCCTCTTCAATGGCCAGCAGCAGTTCGGCAAACTCGTCGTACAGCGACTGGCGATTGGCCATCCGCGACTCTACCGCTGTCAGCGCCGCCTGCGACATGCCGGTATAGAAGTTGATTTTGTGAATACCGAGTTCAATTACGCGCTTGAAATCGTTATCGCTGATGCCTGAACCGCCGTGCAGTACCAGCGGGATCGCCGCCTGCTGGCGAATAGCGTCCAGACGCGGGAAGTCGAGTTCCGGTTCGCCTTTATATTTGCCGTGCGCATTGCCAATGGCGACCGCCAGCGCGTCAATCCCGGTTCTGTCGACGAAATCACGCGCCATCATCGGGTCGGTAAACAACGACTCGTCAGCATGACCGTACAGCGCGCCGCCCTCATCACCGCCCACCGCACCCAGTTCGGCTTCCACCGAGACGCCGACGGCATGACACATCTTCACCACTTCGCGGGTCTGGCGGATATTTTCTTCATACTCCAGCGTGGAGCCATCGAACATCACTGAACTGAAACCTAAGCGTAGCGCCCGCACCACTGACTCAAAGTGCAGGCCGTGGTCAAGGTTCAGCACCACCGGAATGTCGTGCCTGGCGGCTTCGAATTTGACCGCTTCGACCAGAGAATCCAGCGAGATATATTTAAAATGCACCTCGGCGATGTTGATGATAAACGGCGAACGTTCCTGTTTAGCCGCGGCAAACAGGGCGCGCAGGAAATGCGAGTCCAGAACGTTAAATGCGCCTAATGCATAGCGGTGCTCACGGGCATGGGCGAGGCCATCGGCGAGAGATATCAACGGCATAATGCGCTCCTTGGTTAGCGGAACAGGCGATATTCGTTACACAGCACCAGCTGCGCCGGTTCATCTTCTTCAATGTCGTTATAGCGGGTGATAGGTTGCAGAAAATGGTTATCGTGGTCGTCGTCATTAATAGATGAGACCTCGCCAACCAGCACGTCGCCAAAACCTTTTTCCGCCCAGAAGCTGTGATACAGGCCCGGCGGCAGGCAGATGCTCTCACCCGGCGTCAGGCGCAGTTGGCTGCCCGCGGCATGGGTTTGCCGACAGCCGTCAATCACCACGTTCACGTCGCTGTCCTCCGTTTGCTCCCGCAGCCCCGCATTCCACAGTTCCACTATTAAATTACCGCCGCCACGATTGATAATGTCTTCGCGTTTGCGCCAGTGAAAATGCATCGGCGTGACCTGCGCCTCGCGAACATGCATGATTTTCTCGGCGTAGCATTTCTCGTAAGGCATACCTTTCGGCGAGCCATTACGCAGGGTGAACAGCGTTAACCCTTGCGCGGCGAAATTGTTGCCGCCAAAGGCGGTGACATCCCAACCGAGCTTAAGGTCGAAAACTTCGCTCCAGGCAGAAGCATCAAGCTTGCGCCATTGGGTCGGCGGGAAACTGGCGAAAGGGGGGAGGTGCACGTCGTGCAGAGAAAAAAACTGGCGCGTGTGGCCAAGGATTTCGTTTATTGCGGAGCGTTTCATCGCAGAATTCTCCTTAGAATAATGCCGGATGGCGCTGCGCTTCTCCGGCCTACAAATTCATACCGATCTTGTAGGCCGGAGAAGGCATTTTTGCCGCTATCCGACGTTGCTGTGGCGGGTTATTTCACCGTCCAACCTTTATAATTAGCAACGTTGTTTTTATCGATCATTGTCACCGGGATCAGCACGGGCTCTTTTGGGGCGGGTTTCCCCTGCAGTATGTCATAGCCGATTTCGACCGCTTTGGCAGCCATCACCTGCGGATCTTGTGCCGGCGTCGCCACAAATAATGAGTTTTCGCGCTTCAGCGCCTCTTCACCGTCTGGCGATCCGTCGACGCCGACAATAAAGAATTCGTTACGCTGCGCCTGTTTTGCCGCCAGATCGGCACCGATCGCCGTGGGATCGTTAATGGCGAATACACCGTCGATCTTCGGATTTGCCGCCAGCAGCGCGGTCATGATCTCCAGCCCGCCCTCGCGGCTGCCTTTGGCGTTTTGGTTATACGACAGCACCTTGATGTCCGGATGGCGTTTGAACTCGGTCTGGCAGCCTTCCACACGGTTCTGGACGGCGGAAACCGGCGGTCCGTTGATGATGACGACGTTGCCTTTCCCTTTCAGACGGTCGGTAATGTATTTGCAGGCCATTTCACCCGCCTGAGTGTTATCGGAGGTGATGGTCGCGTCTGCGCCTTCCGCCGCCACGTCAACGGCCACCACCACAATCCCGGCGTCTTTCGCGCGTTTTACCGCCGGACCGATGCCTTTGGAGTCCGCGGCGTTAAGGATAATCATGTCGACTTTGGCGGCAATAAAGTTGTCGATTTGCGACACCTGTTGCCCCAGATCGTAGCCGCTGGAGACCAGCGTCACTTTGACGCTATCACCCGCCAGTTTACGTGCCTCCAGCTCCGCGCCTTTGGTTATTTGCACGAAGAATGGGTTCGCCAGGTCGCCCACCGTAACGCCGATCGATTTCAGTTCTTTTGCCTGCACAAACGGAGCTGCAGCAAGCAGTGCGCCAGCACAGAGCGCGGTCACTAATGGCTTCAAACGCATACTCGTTTCCTCACGTAGGGTATTGTTGTTATCGGCCGGACAAAGCGATTACGCCGCCATCCGGCAAGCTTGTCTATGCACTTTGATGGTGTCGGGTACGGTATTTGTCGATCAGCACCGCTATGATGATCACCGCCCCTTTGATCACCAGTTGCCAGAAATAGGAGACGCCCATTAGCGTCATGCCGTTATTGAGCGTGGCGATGATCAGCGCCCCCACCAGCGTGCCGGTGATGGTGCCGATCCCGCCGACAAAGCTGGTGCCGCCGAGGATTACCGCCGCGATGGCGTCCAGCTCGTAACCCATACCTAAGTTGCCGTTGGCGCTGTACAGCCGCGAGGCGCTCATCACCCCGCCCAGACCTGAAAGCAAACCGCTGATGCCGTAGACGAACAGCAGCACCAGCCATACTTTGATCCCGGTTAAGCGTGCGGCCTGCATGTTGCCGCCGACCGCGTAGATATGTACGCCGAGCGTGGTGCGGCGCAGAATAAACCAGCACACCACCACCACCGCCAGCGCAATGACCACCAGCCACGGAACCGGGCCGAGATAGTTGTTGCCGATCCATTCAAAGCTGATATTGGAGTTAATCACCGTGGTGCCATCGGCCAGCAGATAGGCCGCGCCGCGCAGCGCGGTATAGGTTCCAAGCGTGACGATAAACGGCGGCAGCCCGGCAAAAGCAACCAGCGCACCGTTAAACAGCCCCAGCACCAGGCCGAGCATCAGCGCCGCCGGAATCGACAGCATGGCAAACTCAGGAATAAGAGAAACGACCATCGCCGCTACGGCGGTGGTGCCGAGAATCGAGCCAACTGAGAGATCGATCCCGCCGGTCAAAATGATAAAGGTCATGCCAGCCGCCAGCACGATATTGATTGAGGCCTGGCGGGTAATATTCAGCAGGTTGCTCTCGGTGAAAAAATTGGGCGCAATAAAACCAAATACCGCCACAATCAGGATCAAAATCGGTAAGATGCCGACCGTTTGCATCAGATCGCTCATCAGCATCTTTTTTGCGGTGGTGGATTTCGCCACCTGCTGGGGAGTGGTTGGATTATTCATGGGGCACCGCCTGATGATGGGAGTCGTTCACGCCGGTCGCCAGCGTCATAATATTTTCTTGGGTAATACTTTGTCCGTTCAGCTCGCCGGCAATGCTGCCTTCGCGCATGACGTACACGCGATCGCTCATGCCAACGACTTCCGGCAATTCGCTGGAGATCATCAGGATCGCCACGCCTTTGCGCGCCATGTCGTTCATGATCCGGTAGATCTCGCTTTTCGCGCCAACGTCTACCCCGCGCGTGGGTTCATCGAGGATCAAAATGCGTGGGCCGATCGCCACCCAGCGCGAGATCAACAATTTTTGCTGATTGCCGCCGGACAGCCCACCTGCGCGTACCTGCGCGTGCGGCACGCGAATGTTGAGCAGTTTGATAGCGTCATCGGAAATGGCCTGCGCCTTTTTGCGATCGAGCATGCCCCAGTTGGCATCGCGCTCCAGCGTCGCCATGGTGATGTTCTCTGCTGCCGCCAGTTCTAAAAACAGCCCCTGTTCTTTGCGGTTCTCGGTCAGAAAGCCGATGCCGTGATCAATCGCTTCGCGCGGGGAGTGGATCACCACCGGTTCACCGTCTACTTCAATCATGCCGCCGATGGCTTTACGCACGCCAAAAATCAGCTGCGCCAGTTCAGAACGCCCGGCGCCAACTAACCCGGCGAGGCCGACGATCTCCCCGGAGCGCACCAACAAGCTGCACGGCTGGACTTTATGACCGTCGGTCAGGTGGTGGACGTTGAGGCGCGCTTTACCTAAGGGAATATCGCGCTCTTTGTTGAACAGATCGCTTAGCGGACGGCCCACCATCATGCGCACCAGCTCCGCGGCGTTGAGCTTGTCGCGGGTCAGGCTACCGACGTATTGCCCGTCGCGCAGGACGCTGACGCGATCGGAAAGTTCGTACACTTCGGCCATGCGGTGGCTGATGTAAATAATCGCCATCCCTTCATCGCGCAGGCGCATGATCAGTTCGAATAGGCGGTGGGTTTCACGTGAGGAGAGGGCGGCGGTGGGTTCATCCATCACCAGAATGCGGCTGTTACGGTGCAGAGCGCGGGCGATTTCTACCTGTTGCTGTTCGGCGATGGTCAACGTCATCACGCGATCGCTGGCCTTAAACTGGGCGCCGAGTCGGTCGATGACTTTCTGCGACTGCAGCACCATCTCTTTACGCTGGACCAGACCGCCGCGCGACAGCTCGCTGCCAAGAAATATATTTTCCGCTACCGTCAGGTTCGGCGCTAGCTGCATCTCCTGATAAATCAGCGTGATGCCCGCGCTGAGCGCATCTTTTGGTCCACGAATGTGGAACGGCTGACCGTCAATCAGGATCTCGCCGCTGGTGGCGGTATAGGCACCCGCGAGGATCTTCATCAGGGTGCTTTTCCCCGCGCCATTCTCGCCCATCAGGGCATGAATCTCACCCGGCCAGACGGTTAAATCGACCCCTTTCAGCGCGTAAAATTTGCCAAACGCTTTGGCAATGTTGCGCATCTCCAGAACCGGTGTCCTGCTCATAGCGGATCTCCTGTGGGGTGGCCGATATCAGCAGTCCATCACAGGAATGTAAATGCAAAATGTCAGAAGCCGTTCATATTTGTCATATTGCGATTTTTCTTCACGGAGCGTGATATGCCGCAACCGGGACGTCACTTTTTCGCCAGTGCGCGCGGACGATTGCTGTTCTTCAATCTGCTGGTCGTGGCGGTCACGCTGATGGTGAGCGGCGTGGCGGTGCTGGGGTTTCAGCATGCCAGTCAAATTCAGGAGCAGGTACAGCAGCAAACTGTCGATGACATGACCGGCAGCATGAACCTGGCGCGCGATACGGCCAATGTGGCGACGGCGGCGGTGCGGCTCTCGCAGGTGGTCGGTGCGCTGGAATACAAAGGTGAAGCGGAGCGGTTGCAGGAGACCCAGCGGGCGATGAAGCATTCGCTGCAACAACTGGCTACCGCGCCGCTGGCTCAGCAGGAGCCGGTGCTGGTCGAGCGTATTATCCAGCGCAGCAATGAGTTACAAAGTAGCGTAGAAGGGATGTTGCAGCGCGGACAGCTGCGGCATCTGGAACGTAACGCGCTGCTCAGTTCGCTGTATCAGAATCAAAGCTATTTGCGCCATCTGCAAACGCTTACCGGCGCGCAGGATGACATGCTGCTGGGGCAAATAGACCGCTTGATCATTGCCGCCATTGAGACTCCCACGCCGCGATCGGTAGTGAAACAACTCGACAGCGTGATGACCGCGCTGCCTTTACATCACTCCAGCCCGTTGATAAGCAGAATCCTCAACGATTTCAATCAGGAACTGCATAAGCTGGAGCCGCTTTCTTCCGCGCTGGAGCAGAGCGATCTGGCGATCAACTGGTATATGTTTCATATCAAAGCGCTGGTGGCGATCCTTAATAGCGATATCAATCAATATGCCTCGCAGGTGGCGCTGATTTCTGAGCAGCGGGTGGCGCAAAGCCATCAGGAACTGCAATCCGGCGCGTTGTTTATTATGGTGTTTGCGTTGCTGGCCGTAGTGATTACCGGTTTTGCCGGTTGGTATATCTATCGTAATCTCGGCTCTAACCTGACGGCAATTTCGCAGGCGATGACCCGGTTGGCGCACGGCGAATCGGACGTCAGCGTTCCGGCCCTGCAGCGGCGCGATGAGCTGGGCGAACTGGCCCGCGCTTTTAGTGTCTTTGCCCGTAACACCGCTTCGCTGGAGCACACCACCCGATTACTTAAAGAAAAAACCAGCCAAATGGAAATCGACCGCACCGAGCGCCAGGAACTGGAAGAGGCGCTGCTGCACAGCCAAAAGCTGAAGGCGGTGGGGCAACTGACGGGCGGATTAGCGCATGATTTCAATAACCTGCTGGCGGTGATTATTGGCAGTCTGGATTTGGTGAACCCAGACTCACCCGATGCGCCACGGGTAAATCGGGCGCTAAAAGCCGCCGAGCGCGGGGCGCTGCTTACCCAGCGACTGCTGGCCTTTTCGCGCAAACAGTCGTTGCACCCTCATGCGGTGGAGCTGAAAACGCTGCTGGAAAATCTGGGCGAACTGATGCGCCACTCTCTTCCGGCCACGTTGACGCTGGAGATTGAAGCCCAGTCTCCCGCCTGGCCCGCGTGGATTGACGTCAGCCAACTGGAAAACGCCATTATCAATCTGGTGATGAACGCCCGTGACGCCATGGACGGGCAGGCGGGCACGATTAAAATCCGTACCTGGAACCAGCGGGTCACGCGCAGCGATGGGCGTAAGCAGGATATGGTGATGCTGGAGGTCGCCGACCAGGGCTGCGGGATGTCGCAGGAGGTGAAAGCTCAGGTCTTTGAGCCGTTTTTCACCACCAAACAGACCGGCAGCGGCAGCGGGCTGGGGTTATCAATGGTCTACGGCTTTGTACGTCAGTCCGGCGGGCGCGTGGAGATTGAAAGCGCGCCGGGGCAGGGAACGACGGTCAGGTTGCAACTGCCTCGCGCCGTAGTGCCGGTGCAGGCTCAGGCAGAACCGGTGGCGGTACATGCGGCGAACAGCGGTGAAAAACTGGTGCTGGTGCTTGAGGACGAGGCTGATGTGCGCCAGACGTTGTGTGAGCAATTACACCTGCTGGGCTACCTGACGTTAGAAGCCGCCAACGGCGAACAGGCGATGCACATGCTGGCGGCTTCATCCGAGATTGATATTTTTATCAGCGACGTCATGCTGCCTGGTGGTTTAAGCGGCGTGGATGTGGTTAACCATGCCCAGGCACATTATCCGCAGCTGAACATCCTGCTGATGAGCGGTCAGGATTTGCGTCCGGCCCATAACCCGGCACTGCCGGATGTGGCGTTATTGCGTAAGCCTTTTACTCGGGGAGAGTTGGCGCAGGCGCTGCGGCATTCGCGTAATTGAGATTCCTCCGCTACCCGTGCAAATACGCTTTGATTACCGTGGGGCGAGTTTCTTGATGAGGCTGGTTTTATGCAACGCTCCGCGACATTCCTTCTTTGTAGTTTGCTAATGCTGACCACCGTATCGGCACAGGCGGATATTATCGATGACGCCATCGGCAATATTCAGCAGGCGATTAACGACGCATACAAACCGGACAACGGGCGGGATTATGATGACTCTCGTGATGAAAGCTGGCAGCGTCAGATGAGTGACGATCGACGCAGACAGTATGATAATCGCCGCCGTCAGTTTGAAGACCGACGTCGCCAACTGGATGACCGCCAGCGCCAGCTCGATCAGGAACGACGTCAGTTAGAAGACGAAGAACGCAGAATGGAAGAGGATTATGATCGTTAGCTGTTACTCCAGCACAATCTCCATCCCATCATATCCTGCTTCGATGCCTGCCGGCAGCGGATTTTCCATTAACCACTGGTCGAACTGGTGGCTGATATGCGTCAGGATCACCCTTGGACAGCGCATAACCTCGTTCAGCGCGATGACGGTATTGAGATCGCAATGATTGCGCGGCGGCTCGGCACGCGGGGCATGGCTGCAGTCGATGATAATCACCTGCGGTGGGTTATTGTGGAGAAACTTCAGCGTCTTATCGGGAAGCCCGGCGGTGTCGGAGAGCCACGCCACGCGGCTGTGCGCGGTCTCGAACAGATAGCCAAACGTTAGCTTTGAATGGTTGAGCGGCAGCGGCGTCACCTGCAACCCTTGCAGGTCAAATACCACGAACGGTGCAACGGTATGGCTAAAATCGAGAATACCGGGATGCTTAAACAGATCGTCGCAACCCTGTTCATCCGGCGGACCGTACACCGGGATATTCGCCCCTACGCCCCAGCGCAACGGGAACAACCCCTGCACATGATCCATATGATAGTGGGTCAGCAGAAACTGCTGAAAGCTGCCCGCTGGCCAGTCGTCCATCAGATGCGGGATCCCCGCGTCCAGCAGGGTCACCGCATGATTGAATTTGACCACCCCGCTACAGGGGCGTCGACGGTATTGCGCCTGTAAGCGCGCCCGCTGACAGGCCGCGCAGTCGCAGCCAAATGCCGGCACCAGCTGCGCGCCGCCGGTTCCCGTCAGCGTAATGGTCAGACTCATGGCTCCTCCTACAACGGTTTGGTGAAGCGAAAATGGCTCTGGGTATAGCCTTCGCGCTGGTAAAAACGATGCGCGTTAAGGCGTTGGGTGCTGGTGGAAAGCTCGGTCATTTCTGCGCCTGCTTCGCGCGCGGTGGCTTCGGCCCAGGCCAGTAGCTGACTGCCTACCGTTAATCCTCGCGCCTGTGGCATCACCACCAGTTCCTGAATCTCGCCAATCCAGTTGGCGTGGTGCAGATGAAACTGCAGGTGCAGACCGATCAAGCCGACGACCTGCCCGTCGAGCAGCGCCAGCTGGTAGTGCATATTAGGATCTTGCAGATTCGCGGCGTATCCGGCGTTAAAGGCCTGGTGATCGAATTGTCCCTGCTTGAGTTCACAGATAAGCGCGTAAACCGCATCGGTATCGTAGAGCGTGGCGCGGCGTAATTCACAGACAGACATGTTTCTTCTCCTTGCGTCCCATCAGTGCGAGCAGTGTATCGACAGACTGTAGCAAACTGCCATCATTGTTGAGGACGTGGCAGTCATACGGCGCGTAGCGGGCCGCGCGTTCAAGGCGGGCGGCGATTTCCGTTTCACTCTCCCGCCCACGCGCCTGCAGACGCTGCCGTAGAATCGCTGGGGAAACCTGTAAGCAAATAGGAAGTAACGACGCGCCGTAACGAGCCTGCGCCTGGGGCAGATGGGCGCGCGATCCGTTGACCACCACATCAAAACCGGCGTGCAGCCAGAGGTCAATCTCCACGCCCACGCCGTAGTAGAAGCCGTTCGCGTGCCAGCTCAGCGCCAGCAGATTCTGCCCGGCGCGGGTAAAAAATTCTTGTTCACTCAGCGCAATATGATTTTCATTCCCGGCGTTAGCGGCACGGGTGATGTATCGATGCGCCACCAGCAGTTGCGCGGGCTCCTGCAGGCGGAGTTCTGCCAGCAGACTGTCCTTACCAGAGCCGGATGGCCCCATCAGCCAGATCAGTTTCCCCATAGTCAGAATACCCTTTTGCCCTGACGCCAGACGTGGTCGATATGGATGTTGCCGCTTTTGCGGTGTGCCAGCACCAGATCCGCCCGTTTACCTTCGGTAATAACGCCGCGATCGTCGAGATTCAATGCCCGCGCCGGGTTGCGGGTGACCAGGCGAATCGCCTGCGGCAGGGTAAAGCGGTTGGTGTCGTCATCCGCTACGCGAAATGCCGCGTCGAGCAGGCTGGCGGGGTAGTAGTCGGAAGAGAGAATATCCAGCAGCCCCAGTTCAGCCAGCTTATGCGCCGCCACGTTGCCGGAGTGAGAACCGCCGCGCACGATGTTGGGCGCCCCCATCAGTACGTTCATACCATGCTGACGCGAGGCTTCAGCCGCCGCGAAAGTGGTGGGAAATTCGGCGATCACGCTGCCAAGTTGGTGCGATTCCAGCACATGTTCGCTGGTGGCATCGTCATGGCTCGCCAGCGCGATATTACGTTCGCGGCAAAGCTGGGCGATGGCGTTACGATTGGGCTGCGACCAGCGTGCGGCGAGGATCAACTGTTCTTCTTCATAGCGGGCCATCTGCTCGTCGGTGAGCGAATATTTGCCCTGATAATACTCGCGGTACTTTTCTCGATTGGCGAACTGGCGCTGGCCCGGCGAATGATCCATCAGTGAAACCAGCGTCACCGGCTCGCGCCCGACCAGTTTTTCAAACAGCGGCAGTGTAGTGTGGTGCGGCAATTCGCAGCGCAGATGCAGGCGGTGTTCGGCGCGATTGACCCCGCGTTTTTGCGTCTCTTCCACGGCGTTGATCATCTTCTCCAGATTTTCCAGCCGATCGCCGCCGTCGCGCACGTCGCCAATCGCCACCGCATCCAGCACGGTAGTAATACCGCTGGCGACCATTAGCGCGTCATGGCTACTCATCGCCGAGTGGGCAGGCCAGTCGACCTTCGGACGTGGGGTGAAGAATTTATCCAGATTATCGGTATGCAGCTCAATTAATCCTGGCAGCAGCCAGCCGCCTTCGCCGTCTAAGGCCTCCGGCAGACAGCTCTGGGTTTCGGCAAAGGCGCGAATAAACCCGCCCGCAATTTCCAGCGATCCTTGCACCACTTCATCTTCCAGAACCAGCTTTACATTGTTGATAATCATGCGGTTGTTCCCATCAGGTGCAGGCGGTCCGCTACGCGGTCGCGCACGGTTTGATCGTGAAAAATACCGACAATGGCCGCGCCGCGGGCTTTCGCTTCTTCAATTAAAGCGACGACGGCGGCGCTGTTTTTGGCGTCCAGTGAGGCGGTCGGCTCATCGAGCAGCAGAATCGGGTAATCGACGATAAACCCACGGGCGATGTTGACGCGCTGCTGTTCGCCGCCGGAAAAGGTCGATGGCGCAAGGTGCCACAGGCGTTCCGGCACGTTGAGACGTGTTAACAGGCTGGCGGCTTTCGCGGCGCATTCTTCACGGGATACGCCGAGATCCAGCAGCGGCTGCATCACCACATCCAGCGCGGAAATCCTTGGGATCACGCGTAGAAACTGGCTCACCCAGCCGATGGTTGAACGGCGAACTTCCAGCACTTTGCGCGCCGGGGCCTGCACCAGATCGACCCATTCATCGCTGTGGCGAATGTGGATGTGTCCTTCATCTGGCAGGTAGTTGGCGTACAGCGAACGTAGCAGCGTGGATTTTCCGCTGCCGGAGTGGCCGTGCAGCACCACGCATTCGCCGCTTTTCACTGCCAGAGTTGCGTTTTGCAGCACCGGCAGACGTACGCCGTTTTGCTGGTGGAGCACGAAGGTTTTACTGACGTTTTCAACGCGAATCATTTTTGCCTCGAGATTTTTTGCCGGATGGCGGCTGCGCCTTATCCGGCCTACAAAAGTGCGATCCAGGTAGGCCCGATAAGCGCAGCGCCATCGGGCACAACAAAAAATCAGTTCTGCAATACGGATGACACCAGCAGCTGGGTATACGGATGATGCGGGTCGTCGAGCACGCGGTCGGTTAACCCACTTTCCACCACCTGACCCTGTTTCATCACCAGCAAACGGTCCGCCAGCAGACGCGCCACGCCCAGATCGTGGGTGACAATCACCACCGCCAGATCCAGTTCCACCACCAGGCCACGCAGCAAATCCAGCAGTTTGGCCTGTACCGACACGTCCAGCCCGCCGGTGGGTTCATCCATAAACACTAGCTTTGGGTGGGTGACGAGGTTGCGGGCGATCTGCAGGCGTTGCTGCATCCCGCCGGAGAAGGTGGTCGGCAGGTCGTCGATACGTGAGGCAGGGATCTCCACCTCCTCCAGCCAACGCTGTGCGGTGGCACGGATGTCGCCATAGTGGCGCGCGCCGGTAGCCATCAGGCGTTCGCCGATATTGCCGCCTGCGGAAACCTGACGGCGCAGGCCATCCAGCGGATGCTGATGCACCACGCCCCACTCGGTGCGCAGCAGACGGCGGCGGTCGGCCTCGTTCATGCCGTACAACGAACGGTTCTGATACAAAATGTCACCGTTCTGCGGCGTCAGCCGTGAAGAGATTGATTTCAGCAGGGTGGTTTTGCCGGAACCGGACTCGCCGACGATACCCAGCACTTCGCCAGGCCACAGGTCAAACGAGACGTCGCTGAAGCCTTTGCCCGGCGCGTAGAGGTGAGTCAGGTTGTTGACTGAAAGCAGCGGTTGCGTCATTTGCTGAGAGCCTCGCTCTGTTGGCGGCAGTAGTCGGTGTCGGAACAGACAAACATGCGTTTGCCGGTGTCATCGAGCACCACTTCATCGAGATAGCTGTGGGTAGAGCCGCAGATGGCGCAAGGCTCATCCCAGCTCTGCACGGTAAACGGGTGATCGTCGAAATCGAGGCTCTCCACGCGGGTATAAGGAGGAACGGCATAGATGCGCTTTTCGCGACCAGCGCCAAACAGTTGCAGGGCCGGCATCATGTCCATCTTCGGATTATCGAATTTCGGGATGGGCGACGGGTCCATGACGTAGCGGTTATTGACCTTCACCGGATAGGCGTAGGTAGTGGCGATATGGCCGAAGCGGGCAATATCTTCATACAGTTTCACCTGCATGATGCCGTACTCTTCCAGCGCGTGCATGGTGCGGGTTTCCGTTTCGCGCGGTTCAATAAAGCGCAGCGGCTCAGGGATTGGCACCTGGAAGATGATTATCTGATCTTCCACCAAGGGGGTTTCCGGGATGCGATGGCGGGTCTGGATCAGCGTGGCGTCTTCGGTACACTCCGTCGTCGCCACGCCCGTCACGCGTTTGAAGAAGTTGCGGATCGACACCGCGTTGGTGGTGTCGTCCGCGCCCTGGTCAATCACCTTCAGCACGTCCGGTTCGCCAATCACGCTGGCGGTAAGTTGAATGCCGCCTGTGCCCCAGCCGTAGGGCATCGGCATTTCGCGTCCGCCGAACGGCACCTGATAGCCGGGGATGGCTACCGCTTTTAAAATGGCGCGGCGGATCATGCGTTTGGTCTGTTCATCAAGATACGCCAAGTTGTAGCCGGAGAGGTTAGCGGTCACGGGCGGCCTCCTGTTGCAGGCGTTTGAGCAGTTCCAGTTCGGCCTGGAAATCGACGTAATGGGGGAGCTTGAGGTGCGATACAAAACCCGCCGCCTCGACGTTATCCGCATGCGCCAGCACGAACTCTTCGTCCTGCGCCGGTCCCGTGACCGTTTCATTGTATTCGACTGCCTGTAAGGCGCGGTCCACCAGCGCCATCGCCATTGCTTTACGTTCGCTCATGCCGAACACCAGCCCGTAGCCGCGGGTAAAATGGGGAGATTCGTTCTCTGGCGCGACAAAGCCGTTGACCATTTCACACTCAGTCATCAGCAGTTCGCCGACGTTTACCGCAAATCCCAGATCTTCCGGTACGGTTTCCAGTGCTACGTAACCGCTGCGGATCTCGGCGGCAAACGGGTGGTTGCGTCCGTAACCGCGTTGGGTGGAGTAGGCCAGTGCCAACAGATAGCCTTCGTCGCCGCGCATCAGCTGTTGCAGGCGTGAGGCACGCGAGCACGGATAAACCGGCGGTGTGCGAGTGATATCGTCGGGTGCGTCGCCGTTGTCTTCTTCGCGTTTTGCCAGCCCCTGCTTTGCCAGCAGGGAAAAGACGTGCGGGGAGGCATCCTGCGTGCTATCCGCGCAGCGCAGCGGCGGCGTTTCACCATTGGCCAGCAGGGTAAAATCCAGCAGGCGATGGGTGTAGTCGTAGGTAGGACCTAACAACTGCCCGCCGGGGATGTCCTTGTAGACCGCCGAGATTCGGCGCTCAAGGCGCATTTCTGCACTGTTAAGCGGCTCGCTGACCGCCACTTTTGCCAGCGTCGTGCGGTAGGCACGCAGTAAAAAGATGGCTTCGACGTTATCGCCGCTGGCCTGCTTTAGCGCCAGCGCCGCCAGTTCACGGTCGGCGATGCCGCCTTCGGTCATCACCCGGTCGACAGCCAGGTTCATCTGCTGTTCGATTTGTGCGACGCTCAGTTCGGCAATGGTCTTCTCGCCCCGGCGTCGGTTTTCCTGCAGGGCGTGGGCGTTGGCTATCGCCTTTTCGCCCCCTTTTACGGCGACGTACATCAGCACACCTCCACATGAGTCGTTCGCGGAATAGCCAGCAGGCGTTCGCCGCAGGTGAGGATCAGATCGACCCCCAGCGGGAACGGATGCGGGCGTTCGGTGAGTTCGTGAATC
Organism: Citrobacter sp. wls710; assembly: GCF_005281115.1. Classification (NCBI taxonomy): domain Bacteria; kingdom Pseudomonadati; phylum Pseudomonadota; class Gammaproteobacteria; order Enterobacterales; family Enterobacteriaceae; genus Citrobacter; species Citrobacter sp. wls710. The sequence continues at coordinate 28,405 of NZ_SZXD01000001.1, read as the reverse complement.
AGGCATTCCGGCAGTTGGGGCGCGATCATGCGTTCTTCGGCAATACCGGCGCCGGTCAGACGCAGCATGCGTCCGCCGCTTAAGCCAGAGACCTGAACAATCAGCGTGGCGCTGGTCTCTGGCGCGACGGCGGAACCGGCGGAGAGGGCGTTTAGCTGTTCGCTGCTAATGTGTTCGTCGGCGACGGCAAATGCCGCCAGCTGCGGCTGATCCACCAGCGGCGCGTTGGTATGAAAACGCAGATTCTGCCTGGCAATATCGTTATCCATCGACGGCGCCAGCCAGACCGGCGTGTCGCCATCAACCAGAGTCAGCAGCACGCTGGTGGTTGCCAGACCCAGCGGCTGCCAGCCGTGTTTCAGTTGATGCAGGGCGACGATCACGCCCGGCTCGCTCATGGCCTTCAACAGGCGACGAAAGCTCTGCTGCGCATCCTGAACGGGTAAATTAAAAGCGGTTTGTAAGGTCATGCGTTATCTCCGCGTACCAGCGTGAAGAAGTCGACCCGGCTGGCGTTGATTTCGGCACGGCGTGCGCTAATCAGCGCATCGCGTTCCGCTTCCAGCGGGGCAATCAAGGTTTCCATTAAGCTTTGGAAATGCGTTTGTTCCTGCAGCAGTGCGTCAATTACCGCGCACTGCTCGGCATGGTGTTTGTTACGTCCCAGCAGGTAGCTGTAACCCAGCGTGCCGCTCTTCAGGCGCACCACCGCGCGGGTGAGCGTGGTGTCGCCAGCAAAGAAGCGATTGCCGGTGCCGCCCATGCGGGCCTGGATTTGCAGCAGTCCGCATTCCGGTGCGCGGATAAGTTCATAGTCCGGCGTCAGTTTGAGCGCGTTGATGCGGGCACTCAGGGCATCGGCATTGCTATAAGCCAGCGCGCGCATCCAACGCTGGCGGGTGGCGGTATCGAAATGCATTCAGTGCTCCATAGTGAATTCGATCATGTCGGCGCGGGTCAGGCTGACGGAGTATTCCGTCGCCTGCTCTTCGCCTTCACGGTGGTTCAGGGTGCGCACGCACAGCAGCGGCGCCATATTGGGGATTTCCAACACCTTGCTCTCTTTGGCCTGGGCCCGGCGGGCGCTGATGCGCGTTTGCGTGCGCAGGAGCGTCAGACCGGACTGTTCGCGTAAGTAGTCATGCAGCGAACCGCTGTTAAAGCCCTGCATAAGCGGCCACAGCGTGAGGTCGGAAAAATAGTGGTCGATTTGGCACAGGGCGATGCCGTTAACCCGGCGCAGAGTACGCAGGTGAATAACGTTGTCGCCTTCGTTAATGCTGAGCGCGTCGGCAATATGGCTGGAGGCCGGGCGCAGCACCGCCAGCAGTTTTTCACTGGTGGGGTGGCTACCCTGGTCCAGCAGGTTCTGACTGAAACGCGCCTGGGCATTGAGCGGGTAATCAAACGGGCGCATCAGCACCAGTACGCCGACGCCCTGGCGACGTTGAACCCAACCACGCTCAACCAACTGGTCAATAGCGCGGCGTAGGGTATGGCGATTCACCTCGTAGCGTGCGGCAAGCTGCTGCTCGGCGGGGAGATAGTCCCCACAGCGATAATGTTGACGAAGCTCCTGCTCAAGTCTTGCGGCAATTTCCTGATAACGCGTTGGATAACTGGTCGGATGTGTAGACAAGTGCATAGCAATCAATGCCTCGCTAATCAGATAAAGTGCTTACGCAAACGCTGGGAAAGGAAATCCAGTAGACTGACGGTGACGATGATTAACACCATCAGGGCGCAGGTTTGCTGGAACTGGAAGCCGCGAATCGCCTCCCATAAGGTCACGCCGATACCGCCCGCGCCCACCATGCCGACCACCGTGGCCGAGCGAACGTTGGACTCAAAACGGTACAGCGAGTAGGAGATCAGCAGCGGCATCACCTGCGGCAAAACGCCGTAGAGGATCTCTTCAATTTTGTTGGCCCCGGTGGCGCGAATGCCTTCTACCGGTCCTGGCTCAATGGCTTCTACCGCTTCGGAAAGCAGTTTGGAGAGCACCCCGGTAGTGTGGATAAACAGCGCCATCACCCCGGCGAATGGACCTAAGCCGACGGCGACCACGAACAGCATCGCGAAGACCATTTCGTTGATGGCGCGGCAGGCGTCCATCGCTCTGCGCATCGGCTGGTAAATCCACCACGGTACGAGGTTATCGGCGCACATCAGGCCGAAGGGGATCGACAGTACAACGGCGAGGGCGGTCCCCCAGACGGCGATTTGCAGGGTGACGGCCATTTCACCGAGATAGTCCTGCCACTGGCTGAAGTCCGGCGGGAAGAAGTCGGCGGCGAAGGTCGCCATATTGCCAGAATCCTGGATCAGCGTGAGCGGCGCCATTTCGGCACCTTTCCACGAGACCACCAGCACGGCGAGAAGAATGGCCCAGCTCAGCAGCGAGAACCAGCTACGTTTGGGCGGGGCGACGGTGATGGTTTGCATGTTTAGCTCCGTTGGTACGTGTGTTTGCGTTGTAGGCCGGATGGCGCTGTGCTTATCCGGACTACAAATCACTGCACAGCTTTAGTGACGCTGGTCATAGCACCCAGTGCGGCGGTCAGACGGTCAAGGTCGTCGAGCTGCGCTTTCAGCACCGAGGTTTTGCTGGCTTTCTCTTCCTCGTTCAGCCCTTTGTTGTCCTTCACGCCCTGCATCTCTTTAAACAGCGCCAGTTGACGAATCGGCACCAGTTGCAGGTCGCTGGAGGCACGGAACGGCGCCCAGCCCAGACGCTCCAGTACGGTTTTCTGCTCCGGCGTTTTGCCGTAATTCATAAAGAAGTCGTACACCTTGTCCTTGGTGGTTTCGGAGAGGTTTTTACGCCAGACGATCGGATCGCCCGGGATCAGCGGTGACTTCCAGATCACCTTCAGCTCTTTCAGTTTTTCCGGTGCGGAAGTTTTCAGTTTGTCGAGGTTTTCGGTGTTGTTGGTGGCGACATCGACCTGCTTGTTGGCGACGGCCAGCGCGTTGGTTTCGTGTCCGGCGTTAACGGTGCGTTTGAAGTCGCTGGCGGAGATGTTGTTTTTGGCGAAGACGTAGTAGCCGGGGACGAGGAAGCCTGACGTGGAGTTGGGATCGCCGTTGCCGAAGGTCAGATCCTTACGTTTGGCGATCAGATCGTTCAGGTTGTTGATCGGACTATCTTTGTTAACGATCAACACGCTCCAGTAACCCGGGGATCCGTCGGCGGCGACGGTCTGGGCAAACACTTGTCCGTTAGCGCGATCCACCGCTTCCATTGCCGAGAGGTTGCCGTACCAGGCGATATCAACTTTGTTAAAGCGCATTCCCTGGATGATCCCGGCGTAGTCCGGGGCGAAGAAGGCGTTCACTTTCACGCCCAGTGATTTTTCCATGTCCTTCAGGAACGGTTCCCACTGCGGCTTCAGGTTTTGCTGTGATTCGGTCGAAATAATGCCGAAGTTCAGCGCTTTTTCCTGCTCTTCGGCATGGGCCGGGCTGAGCAGGGTGCTGAGACTAAACATGCTGGTAAAGGCCAGCGCGGCAACTGTCTTATAGCTCATTTCCATTCCTCATTGTGGGGATGTCAGGCAGCTTGCGCGTTCTGTTCGACGCGGTTCATGCTGCGATAGAGATGGTCAAATCGATCGTTATCAAAATGCTGGCTGCTGCCATCAAAGAAGACGTTGCCCTGGCGCAGCGCGACAATGCGTTCGCAATAGCGCAGGGCGTAATCCACCTGGTGCAGCGTGACGACCACGGTGATGCCGTCGGTCTGGTTAATGTCGCGCAGGGTATCCATTACGATGCGTGCGGATTCCGGGTCCAGCGAAGCAATCGGCTCATCGGCCAGGATCACTTTGGCCTGCTGCATCAGCGCCCGGGCGATAGCGACGCGTTGCTGTTGCCCGCCCGAAAGCGTGGAAACGCGCTGATACGCAAAGTGCGCCATGCCAACGCGGGTCAGCGCCTGGAGCGCGCGTTGTTTCTGCTCCTGACTGAACCAGCTAAAACAGGTGCGCCAGAATGGCGTGCTGCCGAGAGCGCCAATCAGCACGTTCTCCAGCACCGTCAGACGGTTCACCAGATTGAACTGCTGGAAGATGTAGCCGGTGTGGGCGCGGCTTTGGCGGATATCGCGCGCCAGCCGACCTTCGTGTTGAACGGTGCGACCCAGCAGCTCGACGTGGCTACCGGGCGATTTATCACCTGTGATCAAACCGCTTAAATGACGTAAAAGGGTGGATTTGCCGGAGCCAGACGGCCCAAGCAGAGCCACCATCTCACCGGAACAGATGCTCAGATCAACCGCATTGAGCGCCTGATGCTGGTTGAAAGATTTGGAGAGTTTCTCGACGCGGATAATCGTTTGCATGATGCGGCCTCCCTAAAAAAGTGGCCCCATCGTGGCGGATCAATGTGACGCTTTCGTTAAGGGATGGTTACTTGACGATGAAGAGTTGAGCGATTTTTAATGACAGTACGGGAGGGCAAGCCTCCCGTCGGATTACTCGGTAGGTTGCTGCTGTTTGACGACGTTGATCATCCACGGCACGCCATACTGGTCGCTCACTTTACCAAAACCGTGGGCCCAGAAGGTTTCCTGCCAGTCCATTTCGATTTTTCCGTTTGCCGCGAGGTTATCAAACCAGCGCTTTCCTTCGTCGACATTTTGCGTGTCGAGCACCAGCGTGAAGCCAGAGTAGTGGGCATTTCCATCGGGGGCGCTATCGCTCATCATGATGTCGCTGCCCGCAACGCGTAGGTTGGCGTGGGCGATGGCGGTATCGGGGAATTTCATTCCTGAAGGGCAACCTTCTTCACTGTCCTGCGCCGATTTGGGCATTTCACCGAAGTTGATTTTGTAGAGAAGCTCGGCGCCTAATGTTTTTTGATAGTAGGCGATGGCGTCTGCGCAGTTGCCTGCAAAGGAGATATAGGGACTTAACGGCATGATCTTTACCTCAGGTAAAAGAAACCAGTTAAGTGTAGTTAGCGTCTGCACAAATAAACCAGGCGGGAAGTATGAGCTTCCCGCCTGGCAGATGAGCTGGCGCAGGCCTGATTAGCGCAGCGCCATCAGGCAATTTGCATCAGTTCTTTTTCACAAACTCTGATTTCAGTTTCATTGGGCCAAAGCCATCGATTTTGCAATCGATGTTGTGGTCGCCTTCCACCAGACGAATGTTTTTTACTTTGGTACCGATCTTCAGCATTGAAGAGCTACCTTTTACCTTCAGGTCTTTCACTACGGTAACGCTGTCGCCGTCGGCCAGCAGGTTGCCGTTAGCATCTTTAACGATGAGCTCGTCGCTGTCCTGAGCCGGTTCAGCATCGTTCCATTCGTGAGCGCATTCCGGGCAGATGAACATGCCGTTATCTTCGTAAGTGTATTCGGAGTTGCATTGCGGGCAGTTTGGTAATGACATGTGGATTTCCTCAAAAGTCAGCAGGGGCAAATGCGCCCAAAAAATGGCAGATTGCCGAAAAAGGCCGCAATTATACATAAAATCCCTGCTTTTGTCGGGACTACTGCGCGATAAAGCAAAATGATCTGCTGTAAAGATCCTTTGCTTTCACATCAATGAAGTATGGCGCAATATTTTTTAAGGGAAATTGCTACCCCAGGTTATTTAAGATAAGGTGAGGCGAAATAACTGATATTCATAGGTAACACCGCTTACGGGTGTCTACGTCCTGATGATTGAATATCTCCTGCCCCCTTAATTTTAGTAGGGGAATTCAGCGGGGATTTTATAAAACTGAACTACGCTGTTTATCTTTCTTACTTATTACATAAGTGAGAGGCATCAGGCCAGCGGTTATATGCCAAATTTATTTTAATAATATCAATTGGTTGTTTCGATTTTAATTATTTCTACACGTAATTATAAAAGCCGAAAATCTATAAATAAAACGATTAGGCTAAATAAAAGCAATGCCATTTGCGTTAAGGAAAAATTTTCCATGCACACACAGACAATATATGAATTAAGTCAGGAAGCTGAACGCTTGCTGATGCTCTCTCTTGAACATCTCCGGCAATTACAAAAATTGCCCATCACGTCGTTGGATGATGTCGCGCTACAACATGGAGAGCACAGCAGACAGGTTGTTCAGCCCCTGCATTTCAGCGTGCGTGGCATGGATGTCCAGCAAGCAACGCTCAATAATGAACTGCGCAAGATTACGCGTCTGGAAATGGTGCTGGCCATCGTTGGCACCATGAAAGCGGGAAAATCGACGACGATTAATGCGATTGTCGGCACAGAAGTTTTACCTAATCGCAATCGCCCGATGACGGCGTTACCGACGCTTATTCGCCATACGCCGGGGCAGAAAGAGCCGGTGCTGCATTTTTCGCATGTCGCGCCGATCGACGCCTTAATGAAAGTTTTACAGCAGCGTATGCGGGCATGCGATCGCCAGCGTCTTACGCAGACGCTGGAAATTGATAAGGATATGAACGTCCTGCTGCAGCATATTGAAAACGGCGTGGCATTTGAACGGTATTATCTTGGCGCCCAGCCTATTTTCCATTGTCTTAAAAGCCTGAATGACCTGGTGCGTTTGTCAAAAGCGCTGGAGGCTGATTTTCCTTTTGCCGCCTATGCCGCGATTGAGCATATTCCGGTTATCGAGGTCGAATTTGTCCATTTGGCCGGACAGGCAAGCTATCCGGGGCAATTAACGCTGCTGGATACGCCGGGGCCGAACGAGGCCGGACAACCGCACTTACAAAAAATGCTGAATGAACAGCTGGCGCGGGCTTCTGCGGTGCTGGCGGTGATGGATTACACCCAACTGAAGTCGATTTCCGATGAAGAAGTCCGGCGGTCGATTATGGCGGTCGGGAAATCAGTGCCGCTGTACGCGCTGGTCAACAAATTCGATCAGAAAGACCGCAACAGTGATGATGAAGAGCAGGTGCGGGCCTTGATATCTGGCACGCTGATGCAAGGCGGAATCACCCCTGAGCGGATCTATCCGGTTTCTTCGATGTGGGGCTATCTGGCGAACAGAGCGCGTCATGAGCTAACCACCCGTGGGCGGTTGCCGGATCATCAGGTGCAACGCTGGGTACAGGATTTTGCCGAAGCGGCGCTTGGCAGACGCTGGCGTACCACCGATCTTGAGGATACGGAGCATATCCGTCATGCCGCCGATTTACTGTGGGAAGATTCGCTGTTTGAGCAGCCGATCCAGAAAGTGATTCATGCCGCTCACGCCAATGCCTCGCTATATGCGCTACGTTCCGCGTCGCATAAGTTATTAAACTATGCGCAAAGCGCGCACGAATATCTGGAGTTTCGCGCCCATGGATTAACGGTGGCCTATGAAAAACTGCGGCTGAACATTACGCATATTGAAGAGGATATGCAGCAGTTACAGGTGAGCCAGGGGCGAGTGAGCGATGAAGTTAACCATGAGGTAGAACTGGCGTTGGCGTCTGCCGCGGCCTATCTCAATGAGCAACAGACTGAGATTCTGTGTGGCATCAATACGTTTTTTGTCAAAGAAAACGTCCTGATGATGTCACCGCACGGTCAGGGATCAGGCGCTATAACGGCTGAAATGGCGGGTGAAATGCTGGTGCTGCATGATGAAGGGCAGGCAAAAATTGTCTTAGATAAAATGCGCTCGTCCTGTGAAGGGGTATTGCTGGCAGCGCAGGAGAGTATTAGCCGGGATTTAGCGCTACGTTTTGAGCAGCTTGAGTCGACCCTGTCCCGGGCTCTCAATGACGCTATGCACCCCATTGAATTGCGGGTGAAAGAGGAGCTGAATCACGCCGGATTTCGTGCGCGGATCCGTTTTCCTGCGTTTCATGCGGCGATGTTTAACTTCAATACCCGCCAGTTGTTCAATGAGGCCATTGAGCAGGATATTCCGGCGGAAAATGCGTCGACTACTGGCGGTGTGGTGCGTGACACTTTCTCCCGTTGGCTGAACCAACCCAACTGGGGGTGGAATGATTACGTCGAAACAAAAACGCGTTATCTCATTGATATGGGCGCGCTGCACAAGAGTCTTGTGCATTACGTTACCCAGTTTTGCCAACAAATTCGTAAAGCTTTAGTTGCTCAGGTCGATATTTCCGTTACGGCAGGCATGGCCACGTTTTTTGCTGATTTTTCACTGTGTCTGGCGCAATTACAGGCGAGCCTGCGTGAGAGCCTGACTCTGCGCCAGCAAAATGAGTCTGCGGTGAATGCGTTGAATGAACAATTGCAGCATCGTATTACGATGGCGGCATGGCTTTATGAAGATTCCCGCTTGCTGCGCGACGATATCAACACCCTTTTTGCAACTGAGCACACATGACTAACGTGTTACTGGAAGGCCCCGGGCGGACGCTGGAGTGTGTCTACCCGAAGTTTATGGTCGATCTGGTTCAAGGAGATGAAACCAAACGTTCCGGCGGTTTTCTGCAACAGCAGCAGCGTCTGCGTGCACGCCTGACGCAGGAGGTGCTATCCCAGACGCAACTGCGTGCGTGGGTGATGGCGGGCGTGTCCAGCGAGCACCTGGTGATGCGTCTGAAGCTGGTGGAGAAGCTGGCGGGCATGATCGATCCAGGCCATCTGGCGCTGGTGCGCATCGCTGAAGGGCTAATGTTTTTGCAACAGACCGAACATCCGCGGGGGCTGTCCACCCCCGGTCTCATACAGCAGATAAATTCGCTTATGGACGGGTTCACTCAACGCGGCGCGTATAAGGAGAAGGCGTTGACGCAACGCGGCCTGACGGTTCAGGCGGGTGAACACAGCGAGCAAATTTTTACCCGTTGGCGAGCTGGGGCGTATGACGGCTGGTCGTTACCCGGGCGCTGTTTTGTCGCGCTGGAAGAACTGCGCTGGGGCGCTTTCGGTGACGCCTGCCGGTTAGCGAATGCCGATGTGGTCTCAATGCTTAAAGACAATCTGCGCATCATGGCTGCTCAGACGCTGGCAGACAGCGTGAATGCGGCGCCCGCTACGCGTCATTATTATCATCATTGGCTCAGCGCGCCGACGGTCGGCGGCTCGGGCGAGCACAACGATATGTTGAGTTGGTTAGGCGACTGGTGTGATGCGCAGCGCCATCCGGTGAGCTGGTCTGTGACGCAGCGTTGGCAAAATGTGGCGTTGGGAATGCCGCGATTGTGTTCGGCAAAACGTCTGGTTGATGCGATGGTTGAGGAGATTTTTGCGCCGCCCCCACTCATCAATTGAGCAGGGACGGTCAGTGAGGCTAAGGCAGAGTTAGTGGTGCAGAGTATCTGCCGGGGTTGCCATCGTCTCGTTGGCGACCAGGTTTTTATTAAAGCGTTTGGCATACAGCGCGGTGATAATCGGCACCAAAATGGCGGTGACAATCACGCTGGCAGCAACCAGCGCCGTGGCGGAGGCGGCAACCGGTTCAAATGCCGGGTTAATCTGGGCGATAATCACCGGGTTTGCCACCGCAGCGCCTGCCGCAGAAGAGGCTGCCACACCTGCCGTACCGTTCCCGCCACCGATAACGCGGTCAGCAATAATCAGCGGGATACCGGTGATAACGATTACCGCGACGCCCAGCAGAATACCCAACAGACCGGTATCAACGATGACGCTCAGGTTAATGGTATTGCCCAGCGCAAAGCCGAAGAACGGGATTAGTACCGGCGTGGCTTTGCTGAAGAAAGAACGTAGATCGTGATCCAGGTTACCCAGCGTAAAGCCAATCAGGAACGGTAATACCGCGCCGATAAAATGGTGTGGCTCGAAGGAGGCCAGGCCCGCTGAACCAAGGATCACCATCGTCATCAACGGACCGGATTCCAGAGACATTAATACAAATGCGCCGGACTCTTCTTTCGTTCCGTACTGGTTCATCAGGCTGGCGTACAGACCACCGTTGGTCATATCCATCGCGGAAACAATTGCCAGTACCGAAAGTCCCGCAAAGAACCCGGTTTGAATACCGGTATCAGGAATAAATGACGCGGCTATCATTGCCACTACCCACGCCACGGCTATTTTGGTGATGACCAACGTACCGGACTTACGTAATACTGTACCGGTTGCCCGTAAATCAATAGATGCGCCAATACAAAAAAACCACACCGCCAGAATAGGCACCGTTCCGCTGATCATGCCTTTGGTAAACGATCCGAAATACGCGCCAGTATCGGGAGCCAAGGTATTTAACACTGCGCCTAATAACAGGGGAATCAACATCATTCCGCCGGGGATGCGTTCAATCGTGGCTTTAATTTTCATAAACGTCCTCATATCTTGTCGCAGGCACTATATGCGCAAGGAGTTAAAAATTAATAAATTCAAATGGTTACTAAAATTTCTTAACAAAGGTAATCGCTATCTCTTTGTTTTATAGAATCTAACGCGGCATACGTTGAGCGTGTTACTGCTCCCAAGGATATTGCGTCTGGAATTAGTTTGCATTCATGGGAACATTGATTCAATCAAAATAAAACGATGTTTTAGTTATCTTCATCACATATTCCGCGCAAAAATTCTCAAGCGCTCTGATTATTAAAAAAGCTGTGATCTTTTTGTGAAGTGATTAGGTGGTTTTTTTGCTAGCAGAATAATAGTGACCGCTGTGATTGTTTGTTTAATAAAGCGATTTATTCTTGTATTTAATTGTCAGTAAATCGCAAGCATGACATGTAAAAAAGCTGACTCAGAATGACCTTATTTACGCAGGTTGACGAAATGAAATACCATGTGTGAAGTTGATCACAAATTTAAACACTGTTAGGGTAAAGAGGTCATTAACCGCCCAATCAGGCGTCAACAGGTTCGGTTGTACTGCTCGTTTCCAGCCAGTGTAAGTAAACCTGCTACGCTTGTTACAGGGATTGCGTCTGTGCATTCCCCGCTCGGCGATGACCTTAGCGCATGTTGCGTTAGGAGCGTCGAACTGTGCGCGACAGGGCTAAGTCTAAGAGGACTGGTATGCTAAAAAGGAAAAAAATAAAACCCATTACGCTGCGCGACGTCACCATCATTGATGACGGAAAGTTGCGAAAAGCCATTACCGCGGCGTCGTTAGGTAATGCGATGGAGTGGTTCGATTTTGGTGTTTATGGGTTTGTTGCTTACGCATTAGGTAAAGTGTTCTTCCCGGGGGCTGACCCCAGCGTGCAGATGGTTGCCGCGCTCGCCACCTTCTCTGTTCCCTTTCTGATTCGACCGCTTGGCGGATTGTTCTTCGGTATGCTCGGCGATAAATACGGTCGTCAGAAGATCCTCGCTATCACCATTGTGATTATGTCGATCAGTACCTTCTGTATCGGTCTTATTCCCTCGTATGCCTCGATTGGTATCTGGGCGCCGATTCTGCTGCTTGTATGTAAGATGGCACAGGGATTCTCGGTCGGCGGAGAGTACACCGGGGCGTCGATTTTTGTCGCGGAATATTCGCCTGACCGTAAGCGTGGATTTATGGGGAGCTGGCTGGACTTCGGTTCGATCGCCGGGTTTGTGTTGGGCGCGGGCGTGGTGGTTCTGATTTCAACCATTGTCGGCGAGGAAAATTTCCTTGAGTGGGGCTGGCGTATTCCGTTCTTCCTGGCGCTGCCGTTAGGGCTGATTGGTCTGTACCTGCGTCATGCGCTGGAAGAGACGCCGGCGTTCCAGCAGCACGTTGATAAACTGGAACAGGGCGACCGTGAGGGTCTGCAGGAAGGTCCGAAGGTTTCCTTTAAAGAGATTGCTACCAAACACTGGCGCAGCCTGTTGGCATGTATCGGCCTGGTGATTGCCACCAACGTTACCTATTACATGCTGCTCACCTATATGCCGAGCTACCTGTCGCATAACCTGCATTACTCTGAAGATCACGGCGTGCTGATTATTATCGCCATTATGATTGGTATGTTGTTTGTGCAGCCGGTGATGGGTCTGCTCAGCGACCGCTTCGGTCGTCGCCCGTTTGTGATTATGGGCAGTATTGCGCTATTTGTGCTGGCCATTCCGGCATTTATTCTGATTAACAGTAATGTCATCGGCCTGATTTTTGCCGGGCTGCTGATGCTGGCGGTGATCCTCAACTGCTTTACCGGGGTGATGGCTTCAACGTTACCGGCGATGTTCCCGACGCATATTCGTTATAGCGCGTTGGCGGCGGCGTTTAATATCTCGGTCCTGGTTGCGGGTCTGACGCCAACCCTGGCTGCCTGGCTGGTGGAAAGTTCGCAGAATCTGATGATGCCTGCTTATTACCTGATGGTGATTGCGGTGGTTGGTTTAATTACCGGTATCACCATGAAAGAGACCGCGAATAAGCCACTGAAAGGGGCGACGCCTGCCGCTTCGGATATTCAGGAAGCGAAAGAGATCCTCGGTGAGCACTACGATAACATCGAGCATAAAATCGAAGATATTGATCAGGAAATTGCGGAATTGCAGCTTAAGCGTTCGCGCCTGGTGCAGCAGCATCCGCGTATTGATGAGTAATCAGCTCTCAGGCCTACAGGTAGCGTTGTACTCAGTAGGCCGGATAAGGCGCCAACTGCCATCCGGCGCATTATGTTGATCTATCACAGCGACTTAAGGTTGGCTTAATATCCTTCAGGCAAACTCTCCTCCATAGTTTCGGAGGAGAGTGTCATGAAAACCCGCATTTATGAAAGTTTAACTGCCCTGTGTAGCGTGCTGATCGTCAGCAGCTTTTTGTACGTATGGGTGAGTTCTTACTGAGCTTTCGCTAATTCCACCCAGGCGCGAGTGCCGCTCGTTCCCTGACGATTCTGCAAATAGAAATGCCCGTGATGTAGCTGGGTGATCCGACTGACAATGCTCAGCCCCAGCCCAATGCCGCCAAAACGGCTGTCCATCCGTACAAACGCTTTGCTTAACTCCCCGCATTTACTTTCATCAATGCCTGGACCTTCATCTTCGACGGCCATGACGGCATCATGTTCGGTATTCAGGCCGATCGTAATAGTAGTGCCTTCCGGGCTGTAACGGTGGGCGTTCTCTACCAGATTGCGCAGCAGCATGCGTAACAGCGTTGCGTCGCCACGTACGACAACGTCCGCCGCGCTTTGCGGGAGGAGCAGCGTCTGCTGGCGCTGGTCCAGCATGGTGCTGAGTTCGTCATAGGAGGGCAGAATCACGTCCTCCAGCAGTTTGACATGTTGGTAGCTTCCGGCCGAAAACGACTGCCCGACGCGGGCGAGTTGCAGCAGTTGCGACACGCTGTCCATCATTTGGTCAAGGCGTGCAATTAACGGCGAAACGTCGACTTTATGGGTTTTGGACAATAATTCCAGATGCAGGCGAACGCCTGACAGCGGTGTGCGCAGTTCGTGGGCGACATCGGCGGTAAATAAGCGTTCGTTTTCGATAGTGGTGGTCAGCCGCGTCACCAGCTCGTTGAGCGCTGAGACGACCGCCTGTATCTCAACGGTTGAACTGTGAATTTCAATGGGGGCCAGGTTATCGGCTGCCCGTGCTTCTAACTCTTTTTGCAGATCGGCAAGGGGACGGGTAATACGTCGCACCGCCTGGTAGCAAATCAGCAGCGTCAGGCTGACCATAAAGATGCCGGGGACGATCAGGCTGGCGATAGCCTCGCGGATCTCATGCATGATGTGGCGATCGTTGTTACGGTTATCGCGCAGCGCCTGTTCGAATAACTGTATTTGCTCGGTACTTTCGTGCCACAACCAGAAGGTGCTAATGAGCTGAAAGACCAGCAGAATTAGACCGATCGTCAGTATTAACCGTTGGCGAAGAGGGAGAGGTCGTTTTAGATATTGCAGCAGCTTCACTTAGCTTTCCTCAGTGGCGACCAGCATATAGCCAAATCCCCTGACCGTGCGGATACGTGATTTCCCCACTTTATCGCGCAGATTATGGATGTGGACTTCCAGCGTATTGGTCGACGGTTCGTTATCCCAACTGTAGATGTCGTTATACAGAATTTCCCGGTGAACCGGACTGCCTGCCTTGAGCATCAGACGCGACAGGAGCGCGTATTCTTTCGGCGTTAAGATAATCTCTTGCCCGTCCATCCACACCTGGCGACGACCGATATTCAGCGTCAGGTTACTGACAATTAATTCGCTTTCACCCTGATTGTTATGACGACGCAGCAGCGCCCGGATGCGGGCGTGCAGTTCTTCCAGCGCGAACGGTTTGACCAGATAGTCATCGGCGCCCACGTCCAGCCCGCTGACCCGGTCTTTTACCGTATCGCGGGCGGTGAGGATAAGCACCGGTACGGTGTATTTTTTCTGCCTGATCCTGTTCAGGAAGTGCAGACCGTCTTCATCCGGTAAACCCAGATCCAGAACCACCAGACTGTAATGTCCGGTCTCCAGACATTGCTCCGCTGCCCGGGCCGTTGATACACCGTCGCAGGCATAGCCTTCCGTTTGCGCGGCGAGTATCAGTCCCTGTAATAACAACGTATCGTCTTCAACAATCAGAATTTTCATTCGCTTAGCCTCCCCGGCAGGGTTGCAGAATATCATCTGCCGCCTGATATTTCTGTGTTTGCACGCCCGTTAATCCCAGCAGGGTCGAGAACAGATTATCCTGTGAGAAGTTCTCTGAGCTTGCTCGTTTTTGCAAACATGTCTGAGAGACCTGATAGCGTTGCTGATAATCTTCTGAGAGCCACAGCAGCATCGGCACATGTTTTTGTGTATCTGGTGCAATCGAATACGGCAGGCCGTGCAAATAGACGCCATTTTCCCCTAAGGATTCGCCGTGATCGGAAAGATAGACCAGGCTGGTGGTAAAATTATCCTGATGCTCTTTCAGTATATTGATTGCTTTATCAACAATATAGTCAACATATAGAATCGTGTTGTCGTACGTATTGACCAGCTGTTGCTGGGAACAGGTCTGGATCTCGTTGGTGTCGCAGGTTGGCGTAAATTTCTTGAACTGCGCAGGATAGCGGTTGTAATAGGTCGGACCGTGGCTGCCGATGGTGTGCAGCACAATCACGCCGTCGCCTTGCAGATTATTAATGTACTCTTCCAGCCCGTGGAACAGGACGTCATCATAGCATTCACCATCAATACACTGTCCTGGCAGGTTCAGCTTAGTCATATTCTGGTGCGGCACCCGATCGCAGGCTCCTTTACATCCACCGTCGTTATCATTCCACAGCACGTTAATTCCCGCCCGCTGGATGATGTCGAGTACGCCTTCCTGATGCTGAGCCAGTTCTTCATCGTAATGCGCGCGCGGCATATCGGAGAACATGCAGGGCACAGATACCGCCGTGGCCGTACCGCAGGACGTCGTGCGCGGGAAATAGACCACATTATCTTTTTCCAGTAGCGGGTTGGTCTGGCGCGCATAGCCGGACAGGGAGAAGTTGTCGCCGCGGGAGGTCTCGCCGAGAACCACAATTGTCAGGTTTTTACGCTTTTCTTTGACCATCAACGGATTGCGATGCGCATCTTCGCCAATGCGTACCAATGGTAGGTGGGCCAGCCTCTGGTGCGAATACCATGATGACGTCGCCACAATGCTGTTGGATGGGCTGAGGGATTTCACCAATTCTTTGTTGTTGCGAAACAGTGAGGCGTAATCTTTATAGAAGAACGCGGCGACCAGTACGATCAGCAGCGCGGAGATCAGAATGTTCGCGCCACGGAACAACACGCTGCGCAGCGCTGGAGTAATAGGCTTGATTCTTATCCAGCAGGCAATGAGCGCGGCCAGAATACCGCTCACCCCGAGCGTAATTACCATTTGTGGCGTCATCAGGGCGAAGGTTTCGGCGGGCGTGGTGTCCATCATATTGGCGATCATCGAGCGGTCGATGATGATGCCGTAGGTCATGATGAAATATTGAGCCGATGCGCCAACCAGAATAAAAACGCACGCCACCAGACGGTTAAGCCACAGGAAGGAGGCCAGCGTCAGCACGATATTCATAACGCTGAAAGCGACGACCGGCATCGATAAAAACACCAACACGTTGCGCACAGAATCCAGAGGCAGGTCTTGCAGCACTTGTTTATAGAACGCAATGTTCAGAAAGGTCGCAAGATAAAATGAGAGCAGCAGAAGCCAGCTGATTAACCCGAGAGCGGGCCTTTTAAACAGGTGCTTTAACATGAAAGGGATTCCATCGACTAAGTGGGGCAGATCCTCTCAAAGTAAAATTAAGCCAACCTTAAGTTCTTAAGATTGGCTTTTTGTTGGATGTCGGCTATTCACCAGTGCCGCTTGCGTTAACTATTTTTTACCGGGGCATCCAATGGATAGGGGTTTTTATGGATCCGGTTGTAGTTAAGTGCGTACAGCGCGGTAATAATCATCAGCGTGACGAACGACCACATCACCTCTTTGGCGCCAGAACCAATAACCGCCCAGATGCAGTAGACAAAGGCGATAAAGGTTACCGCCAGATACAGCGGGCGCGCTTTGCCGAAGTGACCATGACCGAGCAGCAACAACGCGGCACAGGTGTACAGATATGGCACCAGCGTGAAGATGACCGAAACCGAAGAGACCAGACCAAACTCTTTTGCGGCGTTCGGCGACATGCTGCTGAACTGGAAAATGGTCATCAGGATGCCGACGATAATTAACCCGGCCACCGGGGTACCGGCTTTGTTAACGCGGGCAAAAATCGGCGGGAACAGACCGTCATCGGCCGCCGCTTTGGCGGTTTGTCCGGCCAGCAGCGTCCATCCGCCCAGTGAACCAAGACACCCGGCAGCAGCGCAGAAGGAGACGATAGCGCCTGCGGTGTCGCCCAGCGCCATTCTTGCGGCATCACCGAACGGCGAGGCCGAAACACGTAGCGCAGCGTTAGGGATCATCCCCATAATCGCCGTTGTGGAGAGCACGTAGCAAACGGCGGCAATCAGCACCCCGCCAATGGTGGCGATAGGCACATTACGTTTAGGATTTTTAACCACGCCTGCCGCGACGGAGGCACTTTCCACCCCGATAAATGACCATAAGGTCACGTTCAGGGTGCTTTGAATTGCGCCGAAGGTATTCATACCGCTGACGTTCCAGGCCGCCATATAGGTTTCACCGCGGAACCAGAACCAGCCGAAGACGGCAATCCCAACAATCGGCACCAGCGCCAGCACCGTTGCGACGGCCTGTACACGGGTGATCATTTTCGGGCCGACAATGTTCAGCAATACGAAGATCCACAGTACCACGACACAGGTCAGCGTCAGGACCAGCGGATCTTTTAAGATGGGGAAGAAGTAGCTCAGGTAACCGACGCCAATGACCACCATGGCGATGTTACCAATCCAGCAGGCCAGCCAGTACAGGACGTTAGTCTGGTAGCCTAAAAATGGACCGAAGCAGCGGCGGGCATAAGCATAAGAACCACCGGGACTGGAGTCTAAGGACGACATTTTTGCGTACACCATCGACAGTGCCAGAGCACCGATAATCGTGACCAACCATCCGTAGATTGCAATCCCGCCAGTTGACGCAAGGTTTGCGGGCAGCAGGAATACACCGGAACCCATAATATTCCCCGACACCATAAGGGTGACGGGGATTAAGCCCACTTTGTGAGCATCAGCATCCGTCGACATATTTTTTAACTCCTGATAAGGATAAATGACGGACTTATCATACCTCTTCAAAAGACTATTTTATGATGACGGAGCTGGGGTATCGCTAATGCTGATATTATTATGGCTTATCGCTAACTGATTAAAACTCAGGCAGCGGATGGCTCCCGATATTGACTAACATAATGCAGTGGCGTCATCCCATAAAACTCTTTGAATACGGAAATAAAGTATGAGGTACTGTTATATCCGCACAGTTGAGAGACCTGGGAAATGTTTTTCTCGTCCATCAGGAGTTGATTGACGGCATAACGCATGCGACATGTGGTAATTATTTGGCTATAACTTGTATTTTCACTTTTGAGTTTTTTCTTTAACAAACTGGGACTCAGGCATAAGCAACTGGCGACCATGCTTAAATTCCAGTCTTTGTGTATGTCGCTCTCAATAATGTGATAAACGCTGTCGCTGATACGACTACGCAGCATATGCATGAGCAAAGAGATAAATTTTTTGCTGTCAAGAAAGCGGGATAGCACCGTGAATAGTAGTGAGCGTGTGCGCTCTCTTTCACCTTCGTCCCCTGTTTCCATTACGCTATGTTGAGCGGCCACCCGGAAGACATCCGGCGTCAGGCAGGTAGCGGTGATCACTGGGTTAGCACTCCGCTGCCAGAATGGGATCTGTGAAAGGTCCTTATTTAAAAAACGCAGATAGTCTTTAATGATATCTCGGTTGATATGTACGACCTGTGCGTTATTAAGTGATGAGAAATCGATAATATTGTTATCACATGCCACTAATGCCATATGATTAGCTTTTAAACTGATGGCTTCTTTACCGTTAATCCTTAACCAAACATCCTTCTCTGTTAATACCACAACACACGCTTCTTTGCTGCAAAGTCTCATACCCAAACTCCAGGAATATGACATAAACTACCGTAACTCACCATTGGGCAAGAAATAACCGGCAAATGAAATTGTGTGATGAATCAAGACAAGCGATAAAATAGCGATATTTTGATTAATTACAATATCTGTAGGGATTATTGCCGTGTACATAAATTTTTACGCAAGTGGCAACGTACAATTTTCGTATAAAAAAAGCGCGGGGTGGTCCCGCGCAAAAAGGTATGACAATGTTATTGTTTTGCAGCAATACTCAGGAATTACTCAAGCATGACATGTCATCCTTCAAATCGGACTATCTAAAAAAGACATTATGCTTTCACGCACATGACGTGATACACACCGTCAATAATTTCCGTTCCTTCGGTTTCATGTTCAAATCCAGGGAAGTGGTGGTCCCAGGACTGCAACGAACGTAGATAACTAATCTGCGGGCTGTTAGCATCGCCAAAGTTTTCCCCGGACAACAGCATCGGAATTCCTGGTGGGTAAGGAATCACGGAGTTCGCTGCTATACGGCCCTGCAGATTTTCAATGGCCACCATCTCAACGTTATCGCTGACAATCGCGTTATAGGCTTCACGCGGTGTAATTTCAGCAACAGGCAGGCCGGAGTAGGCTGCATTGAGACGGCTGCCAGGGTTGTTCTCTTTCAGCCAGGCAAACATGGTGTCGCCAAGATCGTGAATGCCCATGTTTGCGTAAGTGTCTGGATGTTCCTCCACCAGTTCAGGCATTACCTGTGCCAGCGGAGTATTCGCATCGTAGTGATGTTTGAAAGAGCACAACGTGTTGATCAGTGTGCCCCATTTCCCACGGGTAATCCCCATTGAGAACAGGAACATAATCTGGAAGTCGGTGGTACGCGTCGGCACGATACCGTGACGGCCAAGCCAGGCGGTGACCAGTGCAGCTGGAACACCGGTCTCTTCCAGTTCGCCATTGTCGCCCATACCCGGCGCCAGAATACTGACTTTAATCGGGTCCAGCATGCTCCAGTTATCCGGCAGGTCTTTAAACCCGTGCCAGGATTCGCCCGGACGCATTACCCAGCAATTCTGGTCAGTGGTCAGGAGTTGGGTTGGCGCATCGGCAAAGTCATAGGTTTTGCCGGTCTGCGGATCGGTTACCACCTCTTTGTTCCATGGTTTGAAGAACCAGTCGCCTTCGGCGGTGAATTCTTTGTACAGCCGCGCCATGGCCTGGCGGAAATCGACCGCTTCGTCGATCACTTCCTGGGTGAGCGACAGGCCGCTGTTACCGTCCATCATGGAAACCGCCACATCGTTTGAGGCGCAGATGGCATACAGCGGAGAGGTGGTAGCGTGCATCATGTACGCCTGGTTAAAGCGGGAGAAGTTCACGGCCCCACGACCTTCACGGACGTGGATATAAGATGCCTGTGAGAGCGCATTCAGCAGTTTGTGAGTCGAGTGGGTGGCAAAAACGGTAGGGCCGTTATGATCGCCCGGCGCGCCACGCATGGCGTAGTGATCGGCATAAATTGGGTTAAAGCGGGCATAGCCGTACCAGGCTTCATCGAAGTGGATGCGATCGCTGGTTTGCGCGAGCAGATCCTGCGCCTCTTTTGCGTTGTAGCAAACGCCGTCATAGGTACAGTTAGTCACGACGCTGTATGACGGTTTTTGTCCGGCTTTGCCTTTTGTCAGTGGGCTTTCACTGATTTTTTTCTGCAATGTTTCAGGCTGCATTTCCTGCGGGTAGATAGGCCCGATAATGCCGTAGCGGTTGCGACTAGGCACCATGTATACCGGTTTTGCCCCGGTAAGGATCAGCCCCTGTTCAATCGATTTATGGCAGTTGCGATCCAGCACCACGACGTCGTTGTCGGTCATACAGGCTTGCATGATGGTGCGGTTAGAGCCGGAAGTCCCGACCACCACGGACCAGGAGCGGTCAGCCCCAAACACCCGGGCGGCATATTTTTCGCTCTCGCCAAATGCGCCAGTATGATCCAGCAGTGAACCCAGGGAGGTGCGTTCGATACCCATGTCGGTACGGAATAAGTTTTCACCGTAGTAGTCATGATAGAAACGACCGGCTGGGGTTTTGGTAAAACCGACGCCGCCCTGGTGGCCAGGCGCTGCCCAGGAATATTCATGGATGTCGCCGTATTTCATCAGCGCGCTGAACAGCGGCGGCAGAAGCTGCTGGCGGTAACGGGTCATTGCCGCCACGGCGCGCCCGGCGATAAAGTCTGCGGTATCTTCCAGAATCCAGGCGAATTCATCGACAAGCTCCAGCAGGTCGCGATCCAAAGATGCAGTGGCTTTTTCGCGATCGCCCAACAGGAAAACGGGAACGTTTTGCTGGCGCTCGTGGAGCTTGCCGATCAATTGCCTGACATTCAGGTGCTCATCTTGTTGTTCCATTTGATAGCTGAACATCAGGCAATCAATGGCTTCATTTGCGGCGAGGATGGCGTAACCATCGTCGAATGAGGTGGACTTAATGACGGTAACATTCTGGCGGCTTAATGCGTCAGCCAGGCGTTCGACAGCGCTACCGACCCAGGTGTCCTGATGCAGAAACTCACTTTCAACAATTAATACTTTCATCATCTTTTACCCGGTTGTGGAAAGGTTGCAATTTATGGATTGCAGACACACCGTATGAATGTGACGCAGGCAAGTATTATCCTGAGAAAATGGGCTGTAAAGCGGGTGAAAAACAGACTGATTTGTATTTTATGTGTTTTTAAACAATGGGTTACTCTATATTGATGGCGGATTTTAACCGCCGTTTATCGACAGGGGGAATATTTTTTTGGCTGATACTGATATTGCTGAATGGCAAGGGCGCAGGCCGGATGCGCATCAGCGACATCCGGTAATGATTTCATTCAGTTGGCGGTGACTAACCCATAATGGCGCAGCTGCTTGCAATGCGTCCTAGCCAGTAAAATCACGGTGGTTAAGGCCCCAAGCAGGGCGCAAAACATATCGGATTGGGTATCCCATGGGTCGCCCTGCGTGCCGAGAAAATCATCAGCTCCTTGACCCATTGCCAGCGCCGCCCACCATTCGATCAGCTCATAGGTCGCGCTAATCGCCAATGCCACGCAGCAGACTAAAAATGCCAGCATTTTTCGGCCACGGACAATATTACCGCGCACTAAAATCTCTCTTGCCGTCAGTGCTGGCACCAGCCCCTGAAAGAAATGACCCAGCTTGTCATAGGGATTGCGACTAAGATCCAGCCATTCCTGAACCTGAAAACCGACGGGGACTTTGGCATAGGTATACATACCGCCGACCATCAGAATGATGGCGTGAAAGAAAATTAGCGTGTAGAGCAGCGGCGTCAACGGGTAGCGCTTTACGGTAGTCAGCAACAACGGTACGACGATAATGACCGGCGTGACTTCCATCAGCCAGGTGATTTTCTCAGTGGCACAGATGCCGGTGTAGATAAGGTTCAGCGCCAGAATCAGCGCGCCAGACTGCAAAATCATGGGGTTCAGTGTGCGGAGCATTATGAATTCACACGTAATGGAAAAGATTACTATTCCCTGTGAGCAGGAAAAATTCAACGCCAGTAAATGGGGGGATTAAGGTGGCCCGGGGGGATCGCTGGACTGACGCCAAAAGTTTTAGTGTCAGTCCAGTGCCGGGCCGAATAGGTTACTTCGCGCAGTTAGCGCATTGTTTGCTGACGATTTGCTGGAAGAAATCGTTGCCTTTATCATCGACCAGGATGAACGCCGGGAAATCTTCTACTTCGATTTTCCAGATAGCTTCCATACCCAGCTCCGGGTATTCCACGCATTCCAGATGCTTAATGCTCTGCTGCGCCAGTACCGCTGCCGGTCCACCGATGCTGCCTAAGTAGAAACCGCCGTGTTTGTGGCAAGCGTCTGTCACCTGCTGGCTACGGTTACCTTTTGCCAGCATGATCATGCTGCCGCCGTGTGACTGCAACAGGTCAACATAGGAGTCCATACGACCTGCGGTAGTCGGGCCTAAAGAGCCGGACGGATAACCTGCTGGCGTTTTTGCCGGGCCCGCGTAGTAGATCGGATGATCTTTCACGTACTGCGGTAGACCTTCGCCGGACTCAATACGCTCTTTTAGCTTCGCGTGGGCGATGTCACGACCAACAATAATCGTGCCGCTCAGTGACAGACGGGTAGAAACCGGATACTGCGAAAGCTGGGCGAGGATTTCTTTCATCGGGCGGTTAAGGTCGACTTTAACCACTTCGCCTTCGCCAGCCTGGCGCAGAGATTCTGGGATGTATTGGCCTGGATTATGTTCCAGTTTTTCAATCCAGATCCCTTCGCGGTTAATTTTGGCTTTAATGTTACGGTCCGCGGAGCAGGAAACGCCCATACCTACCGGGCAGGACGCGCCGTGGCGAGGCAGGCGGATCACGCGGATGTCGTGCGCGAAGTATTTCCCGCCAAACTGAGCGCCGAGGCCGAGTTTCTGTGCCTCGATCAGCAGTTCCTGTTCCAGTTGCAGATCGCGGAACGCCTGGCCGTGGGCATTGCCTTCAGTCGGCAGTGCATCATAGTAGTGTGTGCTGGCCAGCTTCACCGTTTTAAGGGTGCTTTCCGCTGACGTGCCGCCAATGACGAATGCAATATGGTACGGCGGGCAAGCTGCGGTACCCAGCGTGCGCATTTTTTCCACCAGGAAGTTTTTCAGTTTTCCGGGAGTCAGCAGCGCTTTAGTTTCCTGATACAGATAGGTCTTGTTGGCTGAGCCACCGCCTTTGGCCACGCACAGGAATTTGTATTCGTCACCGTCCACGCTGTACAGATCGATTTGCGCAGGCAGGTTGGTGCCGGTATTCACTTCTTTGTACATATCCAGCGCCGCGTTTTGCGAGTAGCGCAGGTTATCTTCAATATAGGTATTAAATACGCCTTTGGAGAGCGCTGCTTCATCGCCGCCGCCGGTCCATACGCGTTGGCCTTTTTTACCCATGATAATGGCCGTACCGGTGTCCTGGCAGGTTGGCAATACGCCTTTGGCGGCGATTTCAGAGTTTCTCAGGAACTGCAGCGCTACGTACTTATCGTTTTCGCTGGCTTCGGGATCATGGAGAATTGAGGCGACTTGCTGTTGGTGTTCAGGGCGGAGCATGAAGGAGGCATCGTGGAAGGCTTGCTGGGCCAGTAGCGTAAGTGCTTCCGGGGCTACTTTCAGTATTGTCTCGCCTTCAAACTCGCCGACGCTGACGTGATCGGATGTCAGCAGGTAGTACTCAGTTTTGTCTTCCCCCAGTGGGAAAGCCGCCTGGTAAGTGAATTCAACTTTTGACATTTGCTTCCAGCCTTTTCATTTTTATCAGGAATTTAGAAATTCACTGTGTCTTAAGAGTGGCGTGCCGTACCAATGCGGACGGCACGCGAACTGTGATTACAGGAAACCGTACATTGCGGCGAATATCCAACCAAAGACACAGGATACGCTTACGCCGATCAAACCAGGAAGAATGAAGCTGTGGTTGATAACGAAGCGGCCGATGTGGGTGGTACCGGAACGGTCAAACTGAATAGCAGCCAGATCGCTCGGGTAGGTCGGCAGAATGTAGTAACCGTAACATGCCGGCGCCGAAGCAACGATGTACGCTGGATCAACCCCGATTGCCAGCGCGACTGGAACAATCGCCGCCAGCGCCGCTGCCTGGGAGTTTACAAACTTGGATACCAGCAGCAGAACAATTGCATAGGCCCACGGGTACTCTTTCACCATATTGCCCAGCACACCTTCGATTTCCGTCATGTGCGCGCCGAACATTGTTTCGGCCATCCAGGCAATACCGTACACCGCCACAATCGCGATCATACCGGAACGGAAGACTTCGTTTTTAGATATTGAAGCGGGATTGGTCTTCGTCAGGATAATAATCAGCGCACCGGTCAGCAGCATGAACATCTGGATAACCAGCACCATGGACAGCGGTTTGCCGCTGAAGGTAGGGCGCAGCTCAGAGAATGCGCCGAGCACGGCAACAACGGCGATAGCGGCAAGGAAGATCCACATAGCCAGCCAGTTGCTTTTCGGCAGTTTTTTGTCTAACAGCGTGGCGGTGTCGCCATAAACATAGTTGTGGTTTTCAGGTACGGAAATAAACTTCTGGAATTCTTCATCTTTATCCAGATCTTTACCACGGAACCAACTGAAAATACCGATAGCCAGTATACCCAGCAGGGTAGATGGGATGGTGATGCTGAGCAGGTCGAGGAATTCGAGATGTTTGCCTTCAAACGTCACGTTACCCAGCATGGCGACCAGTGACACAACGGCAACGGAAACCGGGCTGGCGATAATACCCATCTGCGCACCGATAGAACTCGCCGCCATCGGACGTTCCGGGCGAATATTGTTCTTAATGGCAACGTCATAAATGATTGGCAGGATGGTGTATACCACGTGGCCTGTACCACAGAGAATTGTCAGAGTGCAGGTAACAAACGGCGCGACGATGGAAACGTATTTTGGGTTACGGCGCAACAGCTTTTCAGCAATTTGCAGCATAACGTCAAGGCCGCCGGAGGCTTGCAAAGTTGCCGATGCGGCCACCACGGCAATAATAACCAGCATAACGTCTACAGGTGGTTTACCCGGCTGGAGATGGAAAACGAAAACCAGAATGACCAGGCCGATACCGCCTAATAAGCCCAGTGCGATACCACCTTTTCTGGCACCATAGAACAAACATATTAATATTATGAGAAGTTGTATACTAAATAACATTTTATTTACCCTCGCGAAAAACCCAGTCAATTTTTTGAAAAATGGATCTGTGCCACATTCTTTTTTGCCAGAATAGGCATCAAAAAATGGTCAGTATTCGATATGTCCGTATTTGCGATTAATGTTCAAATGTCTTGCTAGAATGTTTTTTTAAAGTTATGGCGATATTTAGCTTTTTTCTGTGGCGTTGAACAGAGGAGAGAATCCTCAGGCGATGGGAAGCATAACTGGGCATAGAGAGCTGCGGTTGACGCTGTAATTTATCTGTTTTGCGTTTTCCGCTATGGTATGAACCACCGACAGAATGAGTGAGTGGGTTATTTATGTGATCACGGTCACGCCATTTCATGATGTAATGAGATTGGCATGCGGATGCTTTTATTTGCTCACAAAAATGTACGGTGTCCATGGTACGTAGCATGGTCTCCATTGCTACCAGTCTAGATTTTGTATGTCTGGTTAATTGCAGACTAATCCTTTATGGGTAAAAATACACACTCTGCGAGTTAGATAATACTTAATTAACTTTTGTTAGCGATTTTGAAATTAAAAACAGTGTGATGTTTATCAATATTGAAATATAGCGTTTGACATGTTGTGCACAAATATATTTGATCTAACGCAAATTAATAAAGCGTCTGCTTCAGTCAGTAAAATAGGGATTTTTCATTATTTTAATAATTGTTACTTTCAAATAACAAATAATCCCAAAAATGTATTTATTGGCAATATTGTTTAAGCAATGAGTATTGCTCAGCCTGAACGCGGTAACGATAAACAGGTCTACCGGTAACGCCATAGTGGATACTGGTAAATAAGATGTGACAATTAACCAGCCAGATAAGGTATTTTCGGCAAGAAACACGAGAGATATTGACCTCATTGGCCAGCTCATCCGTAGAGAACTCCTGATCCTGGTGCTCATCAATCCACTGGCACAGCGTGCGTAATGTTTGTGGCGTTAATCCTTTCGGTAAGCGACGTACTTCCTGCTCACTGGATGAGCTGCCGTGAATCAGTTGGTCAAGCTCAGACTGTTCATAGTACTGATGCTTTTCCATCTCTGTTTTCTTATGTAGCCAGCCGGTTAGCGCTTCTTCAAAACGGGAGGCCTGGAAAGGTTTGATCAGGTAGTCAACGACACCATAGTGAAGAGAGTCTTTGATGGTGGTGGCGTCAGCGGCGGAAGAGATGACAATAACATCACACTTGCAGCCTTCGCTGTGCAGAACGGGCAGCAGATCCAGACCGTTTTCTTTTTGCATGTAAATATCTAGCAAAATCAAATCGATATGA
The DNA here is from genome assembly GCF_005281115.1 of Citrobacter sp. wls710. Lineage (NCBI taxonomy): Bacteria > Pseudomonadati > Pseudomonadota > Gammaproteobacteria > Enterobacterales > Enterobacteriaceae > Citrobacter > Citrobacter sp. wls710. Next base: position 1,994 of record NZ_SZXD01000001.1, on the reverse strand, counting down.
TGACCGCTATGAAAGATGATCTCTTTGGCTTTCTCCAGCGTAGAGGCTGTTCCGCAGCAATGAAAACCGGAGAGTTGTGCGACATAACGACGATTTAATTCCGCTACCATTGCATCGTCATCGACAATTAAGACATTGATCATCTGCTGGCCCTCTCACCATTCCACGGTAACTGTACAAAAAATTGGGTGAAGACCCCAGGTTCAGATTCGACGGAAATATTGCCGCCAACACTTTCAACCTGCTGTTTCACAAGTGCTAAACCGACGCCTCGTTCGGTTCCTTTTGACGAGACGCCCTTTTCAAAGATGTGCTCAATGTGTTCAGGGACGATCCCTGGACCATCGTCATTCACTTCGCAATGCAACCAGCCGTGTCGATAGTGCAAGGATACGCTGATCTCGCCACCCGGTTCTTGACCTAGCGCCTCCAGGGCGTTTTCAATCAAATTCCCCAAAACGGTAATCAGCACCGCTACCTGATCTTCATTGCTGTTTTCCGGCAATTGGCTTTCATTGCTAATGACCAGACTATGGCCTAAATCAGATGTGCGATTAATCTTGCTGAGTAAAAATCCAGCGATCACCGGAGATTTTATTTTTCCTAACAGTGAGCCAATCTCTTCCTGATAATTGTTCGCGGTCTTCAGGATGTAATTTTCAAGCTGCTTATAACTTTTCAGGTGCAATAATCCCAGAATCACGTGCAATTTGTTCATGAATTCGTGGGATCGTTCACGAAGTGCGTCGGCATAGTTAACCATACCGTCCAGGCGTTGCATCAATTTCCGAACTTCAGTTTTATCGCGGAACGTTGAAATGGCCCCGATGATTTTTCCGTTGCTGAGTACCGGAACAGTATTAATTAAGAGTAGCCGATCTTTCACCGTGATCTCTTCATCGCGGCGTGGCGTTCCATCGCGTAGCACCTGCGAAAAATCGACCACCTGTGACCACGCGTGGCTGAGCGTTGAGAGTTGGGCATCGTCTTGTGATTTGTGGTAATCAAGCAGTTCCTGCGCCGCCTGGTTTATCAGCGTGACTTCACCACACTCGTCAACAGCAATGACACCTTCCTTTATAGAGTGCAGCATCGCCTGGCGTTGTTCGAACAGATTGGAGATTTCATACGGCTCCAGACCAAACAGAATGCGCTTAAGGACTTTGACGAATACCCATGTGCCGAGTAACCCAACCAGAACGCCAAACAAGATGGACCAGAAGATGCTGCCGCGACTGTTATTGATCTGCTCAGTCACTCTGCTTAGCTCAAGGCCGATCGCCACTACGCCAATCTGTCGGTGATGCTCATCATAGATAGGAGTAAACACGCGCAGAGCTTTAGCCAGAAACCCGCGATTAATGGCAACATTCTCTTTGCCCTGCAAAGCCAGCAAAATGTCATCGCCTTTAAATGGCTGACCGATTCGTTGCGCTTCGGGATGGGAGTAACGAATGCTTTGCATATCGGTGACGACAATGAACAAAAAATCGTTGCTCTTATTCACCGCCTGGGCAATAGCCTGAATGCCGCTTTCCTCAGGTTTTTTCATTAATCCCTGACGGATCTCCGGCGAGTTTGCCAGCGTCCGCGCGACCGCAAGCGCTTTATCCGCTAACGCATCGCGCGTCATGTTGCTGATTTGCGAAAAGTAAATCAGATGAACAACAAGCAGCACTGAGAAGAGTACTGCACTGACCATGAGGATCACGGTAGTGCCGAGCTTCATCGGGCGTTTGCGTATAGCTGTACGTTGCAGTGAGTATCTCATCACGGTCCTGGAATCACGGTTTGTGCGGGTATTATTGCCTGATGGGATGCGTAATTCAAAGGTGGTAGGGATTATGGGGCTTAAGTTGTCAGTCCTTCTTCTATATATGTAGTGTGAATTGCTTTCTATATAGAGATCTCTGGACCGGTTCTCTCCACTTTTCAGCAATGCGCATCAGTAATTTTTCGGCGATTGTGGATAACTCTGTGTGTAAATGGGTATA
>NZ_SZXD01000004.1:0-52425 GCF_005281115.1 Citrobacter sp. wls710 | reverse complement strand
GCCGTGTCGATGGAGGCGCATTATAGGGAGTCGACTCAGGAAGACAAGCGGAAAAATGCATTTTTGTTTCAACCGCTCACCTTTTACCCACAACGCTTACTTTTGCTGCTTTTTTATCGCTATTGGCAGGTCTGCCAGACTATTTATAACCAAATCTGCCGCATTTTCTGCTTCCGGCGTGACGGGTTTGCCCGTGCGCACCAGTACCTTGGTTCCAACATTCGCAGCAGCTGCCGCCTGCATATCTTCTATTTTGTCGCCTACCATATAAGAAGCAGCCATATCGATGTGCAGGAAGTCGCGGGCGGAAATCAGCATCCCGGGATGCGGTTTACGGCAATCGCAGACCTGACGATACTCTTCTACGGTACCCTGCGGATGATGCGGGCAATAGTAGATACCATCCAGATCAACGTCGCGATCGGCCAGCGACCAGTCCATCCATTCGGTCAACGTTTCAAACTGAGCCTCGGTAAATTTACCGCGCGCGATACCAGACTGGTTCGTCACCACAATTAGCGCGTAACCCATATTTTTAAGTTCACGCATGGCATCAATAACACCGTCGATAAACTCGAACTCGTCAATCTCATGTACGTAACCGTGGTCCACATTAATGGTGCCGTCACGGTCGAGAAAAATTGCGGGTACAGACTTTGCCACCTTTTATAGCTCCTGAATAAGGCATGTGGCTCTAGTATCGCATGTTTCGGCGGGCAAGAAAGTGCTCATCGTGCAAAGCTAGATTGATTTAGACGTCTGGATGCCTTAACATCCATCTTGTTGACGGCCTTGACCGTCCCAGACAGACGAAAATGCCACGGCTAACTTAATTACGATAATAAATAACCAATGATTAAACTTTCGAATATCACCAAAGTGTTCCAGCAGGGGACTCGCACCATTCAGGCGATAAATAATGTCAGCCTGCACGTTCCTGCCGGGCAGATTTATGGCGTCATTGGCGCCTCCGGTGCCGGTAAAAGTACGCTTATCCGCTGCGTTAACTTACTTGAACGCCCAACCGAAGGCAGCGTTCAGGTCGGCGGTCAGGAACTGACCACGCTTTCAGAGTCCGAGTTGACCAAAGCTCGCCGTCAAATCGGCATGATTTTCCAGCACTTTAACCTGCTCTCTTCCCGTACCGTATTTGGCAACGTCGCGCTGCCGCTGGAACTGGATAACACACCAAAAGAAGAGATCAAACGCCGTGTAACAGAACTGCTGGATTTAGTCGGTCTTGGCGACAAGCACGATAGCTATCCGGCCAACCTTTCCGGTGGACAAAAACAGCGAGTGGCGATCGCTCGTGCGCTGGCAAGTAATCCCAAAGTGTTGCTGTGCGATGAAGCCACCAGCGCACTCGACCCGGCAACCACGCGTTCGATTCTGGAGCTGCTGAAAGACATTAACCGTCGTCTGGGTCTCACCATTCTGCTAATTACCCATGAGATGGACGTAGTAAAACGCATTTGTGACTGCGTGGCGGTCATCAGTAATGGTGAACTGATTGAGCAAGACACCGTCAGCGAAGTTTTCTCTCATCCGAAAACGCCGCTGGCACAGAAGTTTATCCAGTCCACTCTGCATCTGGATATCCCGGAAGATTATCTGGAACGTTTAAAAGCAGAGCCGGAGGCCGACAGCGTGCCAATGCTGCGCATGGAGTTCACCGGTCATTCGGTCGATGCGCCATTACTCTCTGAGACGGCCCGTCGCTTTAATGTAAATAACAACATTATTAGCGCGCAGATGGATTACGCCGGCGGCGTGAAGTTCGGCATCATGCTGACTGAAATGCACGGCACACAAGAAGATACACAAGCAGCCATTAATTGGCTGCAGGAACACCATGTAAAAGTAGAGGTACTGGGTTATGTCTGAGCCGATGATGTGGCTGCTGGTTCGCGGCGTATGGGAAACGCTGGCAATGACCTTTGTGTCCGGTTTTTTTGGTTTTGTCATTGGCCTGCCGGTTGGCGTATTGCTGTACGTTACGCGTCCTGGGCAAATCATTGAGAACGCTAAGCTTTACCGTACGCTCTCTGCACTGGTAAATATTTTCCGTTCCATCCCATTCATTATTTTGCTGGTGTGGATGATTCCTTTCACCCGCATGATTGTGGGTACTTCTATCGGGCTGCAGGCCGCTATCGTCCCGCTGACCGTCGGCGCCGCGCCGTTTATCGCCCGTATGGTGGAAAATGCGCTGCTGGAAATCCCTACCGGGCTGATTGAAGCCTCTCGTGCAATGGGCGCTACACCGTTACAGATCGTGCGTAAAGTCCTGCTGCCAGAAGCGCTGCCGGGCCTGGTCAATGCCGCCACCATCACCCTTATCACGCTGGTTGGCTATTCCGCGATGGGCGGTGCCGTCGGCGCAGGTGGTCTGGGACAGATTGGCTACCAGTACGGTTATATTGGCTACAACGCCACCGTGATGAATACAGTACTGGTATTGCTCGTCGTTCTGGTTTATTTAATTCAGTTATCCGGCGATCGCATCGTCCGGGTTGTCACGCACAAATAACATTGCACACAACACTAAAAACTCATTAAGAAAAGGAAATAAGCATGGCGTTCAAATTCAAAACCTTTGCGGCAGTTGGAGCCTTGATCGGTTCTCTGGCACTTGTGGGTTGCGGTCAGGATGAAAAAGATCCTAACCACATCAAAGTGGGCGTTATTGTTGGCGCAGAGCAGCAGGTTGCAGAAGTCGCGCAGAAAGTGGCAAAAGAAAAATACGGTCTGGACGTTGAGCTGGTCACGTTTAACGATTACGTCCTGCCTAACGAAGCGCTGAGCAAAGGCGACATTGATGCCAACGCCTTCCAGCACAAACCGTACCTGGATCAGCAGATTAAAGATCGTGGTTACAAGCTGGTTGCCGCAGGCAATACTTTTGTTTATCCGATTGCGGGCTATTCAAAAAAAATCAAATCACTGGATGAGCTGCAGGAAGGTTCTCAGGTCGCTATTCCAAACGACCCGACTAACCTCGGCCGCTCGCTGCTGCTGCTGCAAAAAGTGGGCTTAATCAAACTGAAAGACGGTGTTGGCCTGCTGCCGACCGCGCTGGACGTGATTGAAAACCCGAAAAACCTGAAGCTGGTTGAACTGGAAGCGCCGCAGCTGCCGCGTTCCCTGGACGATGCGCAAATCGCCCTGGCGGTCATCAACACCACCTACGCCAGCCAGATTGGCCTGACCCCGGCAAAAGACGGTATCTTTGTTGAAGATAAAGATTCTCCGTACGTAAACCTGATCGTGACCCGTGAAGACAACAAAGATGCTGAGAACGTGAAGAAATTCGTGCAGGCCTACCAGTCTGACGAAGTGTACGAAGCGGCAAACAAAGTCTTCAACGGCGGTGCGGTTAAGGGCTGGTAATTTTAGGCTGTTTCCAGAATCTGTAATATCATCAGGACGGGCGCTTGCCCGTCTTGTCATTTATGCAAGCACCTGATTCAATATCTGACGTTTAGATCATTCATTGAGGAAATATTATGCGTGCTTTACCGATCTGTTTAGTAGCACTCATGCTGAGCGGCTGTTCTATGTTAAGCAGATCCCCTGTTGAACCCGTTCAAAGCACCGCTACCCCGCCAAAAGCGGAGCCGGAAAAACCAAAAGCACCGCGCGCGGCGCCGGTAAGAATCATTACTAACGCCGAAGATTTAGTGGGTAAACCGTTCCGCGATCTCGGCGAAGTCAGCGGCGAATCCTGCCAGGCATCAAACCAGGATTCCCCTCCTAGCATCCCAACCGCACGTAAACGCATGCAGATTAACGCCTCTAAAATGAAAGCGAATGCGGTATTGCTGCACAGTTGCGAAGTAACCAGCGGGACCCCAGGTTGCTATCGTCAGGCGGTTTGCATTGGTTCTGCACTGAACATTTCGGCGAAATGAGCCATTTTCAGTTCGAGCAAATAGGCGTTATCCGCTCACCTTATAAAGAAAAGTTCGCCGTTCCACGCCAGCCAGGTCTGGTGAAAAGCGCCAGCGGCGAACTGCATTTGCTCGCTCCCTATAACCAGGCCGATGCCGTTCGCGGCCTGGAAGCCTTCAGCCATTTGTGGGTGATTTTTGTTTTTCATCAGACAATGGAAGGAGGATGGCGTCCAACCGTGCGCCCTCCCCGTCTTGGCGGCAACGCCAGAATGGGTGTCTTCGCCACGCGTTCAACGTTTCGTCCTAACCCTGTTGGCATGTCTTTGGTTGAGCTGCGGGGCATCCGCTGCCATAAAGAGCACGTCATCCTTGAGCTCGACGGGCTGGATCTTGTCGATGGTACGCCGGTAGTGGATATTAAGCCGTATCTGCCATTTGCCGAATCGCTGCCCGATGCTCGCGCCAGCTATGCTCAGGATGCACCGCAGGCCAGCATAGATGTGACGTTCAGTGAAGAGATCGCTGGGCAACTGGCTGGGCTGGAAAAACGTTATCCGCATCTTCGCCAGTTTATTGCCGAAGTGCTGGCGCAGGATCCCCGTCCTGCCTACCGTAAAAACGAGGAAGAAGGCAAAACCTATGCCGTTTGGCTGCTGGACTTTAACGTCCGCTGGCGCGTTACGCCGTCAGGATTTGAGGTCTTTGCTCTGGAAGCCCGCTAATTTGCGTCGCGTACTCTTTTGACATCCCTTTCTCGCTGGTAAACTAAACCACTTTTGTTTTGTGCCAGGCTCGTTTTGAGCCTGTTCGATCGTTCAACTGGAACCGTAACAACATGCGTACTAGCCAATATCTGCTCTCCACTCTGAAGGAGACACCTGCCGACGCCGAAGTCATCAGCCACCAGCTGATGCTGCGCGCCGGGATGATCCGCAAGCTGGCCTCCGGGTTATATACCTGGCTGCCGACCGGCGTGCGCGTCCTGAAAAAAGTCGAAAACATCGTGCGTGAAGAGATGAACAACGCCGGTGCGATCGAGGTGTTGATGCCGGTCGTTCAGCCCTCTGAGCTGTGGCAAGAGAGTGGCCGTTGGGAACAATACGGCCCGGAACTGCTGCGTATTGCTGACCGTGGCGATCGCCCGTTCGTCCTTGGCCCAACGCATGAAGAAGTGATCACCGACCTGATTCGTAATGAGCTGAGCTCTTACAAACAGCTGCCGCTGAACTTTTACCAGATCCAGACTAAATTCCGTGACGAAGTCCGTCCGCGCTTCGGCGTGATGCGTTCCCGCGAATTCCTGATGAAAGATGCTTATTCTTTCCATACTTCTCAGGAATCCCTGCAGGAGACCTACGACGCGATGTATGCGGCGTACAGCAAGATCTTCAGCCGTATGGGTCTCGATTTCCGTGCGGTCCAGGCGGACACCGGTTCAATCGGCGGTAGCGCCTCTCACGAATTCCAGGTGCTGGCGCAGAGCGGCGAAGACGATGTGATCTTCTCCGACTCCTCCGACTATGCAGCAAACATCGAATTCGCCGAAGCCGTGGCCCCGAAAGAGCCGCGTGCGGCAGCAACGCAGGAGATGACGCTGGTTGATACGCCGAACGCGAAAACCATCGCCGAGCTGGTTGAACAGTTCAACCTGCCGATCGAAAAAACCGTAAAAACCCTGCTGGTGAAAGCGGTTGAAGGCAGCAAGTCTCGGCTGATTGCGCTGCTGGTTCGCGGCGATCACGAGCTGAACGAAGTCAAAGCGGAAAAACTGCCGCAGGTTGCCAGCCCGCTGACCTTCGCCACTGAAGAAGAAATTCGCGCGTTGGTGAAAGCGGGTCCGGGTTCTCTCGGTCCGGTGAACATGCCAATTCCGGTTGTTATCGACCGTACCGTTGCCGTGATGAGCGATTTCGCCGCGGGCGCGAACATCGACGGTAAGCACTATTTCGGTATCAACTGGGATCGCGACGTTGCCACCCCGGAAGTTGCGGACATCCGTAACGTGGTCGCTGGCGATCCGAGTCCGGATGGCAAGGGTACGTTGCTGATTAAACGCGGCATCGAAGTGGGTCACATCTTCCAGTTGGGCACCAAGTACTCTGAAGCGATGAAAGCCGCCGTTCAGGGCGAAGACGGTCGTAACCAGATCCTGACCATGGGTTGCTACGGTATCGGGGTAACTCGCGTGGTTGCTGCCGCTATCGAACAGAACTATGACGATCGCGGTATCGTCTGGCCAGACGCCATTGCCCCGTTCCAGGTGGCAATTCTGCCGATGAACATGCATAAGTCCTATCGCGTGCAGGAACTGGCTGAAAAACTGTACGCTGAGTTGCGCGCGCAGGGCATTGAAGTGCTGATGGACGACCGTAAAGAGCGTCCGGGCGTGATGTTTGCCGATATGGAACTGATCGGTATTCCGCACACCATCGTGCTGGGCGACCGTAACCTCGACAACGACGATATCGAATACAAATACCGTCGTAACGGCGAGAAGCAGTTGATTAAAACAGGCGACATCGTCGACTACCTGGTAAAAGCCATTAAAGGCTAATACCAGCAAAAGGCCCTGATTATCAGGGCCTTTTTTTATCGATTAATTACACGCTTTACCAGGGATAAACTTCGCATCTTTATCCGCCATCAGCGTTTTCACTTTTTCGCCGGTGTCCGGGTTCGCCTCCAGCGTGAAATGCGCTTCCAGCGTCAGCAGTACAGATTGCCCGTTTTCCGCGCGAGCGGCTAAATAGTCACGCTCAAGCTGGGCGTTATTCGCCACCGGCATCCGTTTACCCGTTGCGCAGTCGGTAAAGATAGCTGCATCAGCCATATAGAAGTACATCCCCCGCATCGGCATTGGCGTCACTGGTAAGCTGGCGGAAACCGGCTGGAGCGTGTAGTTGAACTGCGACTCAATCGGATTACCTTCACGATCGAGCATTTCCAGCGCTTCACCTTTTACCCGGTAGTACGACTTTTCACCTTTGCTGTCGGTCAGCACCAGCTTGTCAGCAGTGCGCGCCCATGTACCATAAGAGGCAAAGGACGACGGTTCATCCCTCACCCCCTGATAGCGTTCGTTCATCACCCATGTTCCGTCTTTTTCAAGGAACAGAGAAGTTTCAATCCCTTCGCAGTCTGCGCAAGGCAGGATGCCACGCCAGCTCTGCTGCATCGGTTTTAATTCTGCCGCCCGTGTCGGCTGTAGCACTTCGACTTCAGTACGGTTGTTACAGCCGATCAAGGAAAAAAGCGTGCATGCAGCGACTACGGACAATATTGCTGTTTTCACTATCAATTCCTTATAAATTTTTATTCCTGCTCGTCAGTCTTGCGTTCGACGAACTCTCCCGCGCAGTGCTTTCACTGTGGATTTTTGCGCCTTCGACGACAACCTACGCTCTTTCGAAGCGCGCGTAGGACGCGTTGCCTGTCGGCTTTTTTGCACTGCGGTTAATTCTTTGATCACCGCCACCAGCCGCGAGATTGCCGCTTCCCGATTAAGCTCCTGGCTACGGTATTCCTGCGCCTTAATGATAATAATGCCATCGCTGCTAATCAGATGATGGCTGGCGGCAAGCAGTCGTTCCTTATAATACTCTGGCAGGCCAGAGGCCCGAATGTCAAAGCGCAAATGGATAGCCGTCGAGGTCTTGTTAACGTGCTGACCGCCCGCGCCCTGCGCCCGAATCGCCGTGATTTCCAGCTCATTGTCAGGGATAGAGACGTTTCGGGAGATAACAATCATGAACGCGGCTGCCACGCGGTCAGATGAATTTCCAGATTGTTCTGAGAATCGGACAACCAGATCGCGCCATCCTGGATCGTCGCCTGCAGCGCCATGGTGCGACCAGCAAATTCACTCAGTTGTGCCAGCTGTTCGTCATCCAGATACCACACGGTAAGATTTTTAAACTGCGCGCACTTACTCTGGTTTTGTTGCCACCAGATCTGGGCCGCACGGCTGTTGTAGGTAAACAGGGCCACCTCAGCAGACTGAGTGCAGGCTTTCTTAATACGGCGCTCATCCGGCAGGCCGAGTTCAATCCATAAATCAATGCCCAGATGGTCGTTTCGCAGCCATGCTTCCGGTTCATCTTCCGCACTCAGGCCCCGCGTAAACTGCAGGCGCTCATCGGCATATTTAATCCACGCCAGCAGACGCAGCATCATGCGCTCCTGGGTTTCTGAAGGGTGACGCGCCAGCGTCAAGGCTGCGTCAAGGAATTGGTTGCGGTCAAGATCCGCCACATTGACTACAGCTTTATAGATTGTCGCTTTAAGCGCCATTTGAGAACTCCTTTCGAATCAGGCGCACATTGTAGCGAAAACCACGGCAAAAGGCTGCTAACAGCGCCTCTATCAAGGCGCTGATATTGCCTGAATGAGTATGGTATAGTCACCTTGCTAAACAGAGTTTATCTTCGTAGGCTTAGACTTGCATCCACGGTTAAGTCAGAGTGCTGACAGGAGGGCATGTGGAAAAATATTGTGAGTTAATACGCAAGCGGTACGCGGAAATCGCCAGCGGAGACTTAGGGTATGTCCCGGATGCGCTGGGCTGCGTATTGAAGGTGCTTAATGAAGTGGCGGCAGACAGCGCCCTTTCAGAGTCGGTCAGGGAAAAAGCGGCCTATGCTGCCGCGAACTTACTGGTGAGCGATTATGTCAATGAATGAAACGTATCAACCCATCAACTGTGATGATTACGACAATCTTGAACTCGCCTGCCAGCACCATTTGTTACTGACGTTGGCGTTAAAAGATGGCGAAGTTTTGCAAGCGAAGGCAAACGATCTGGTTTCCCGCAAAAACGTGGAATATCTGGTCGCAGAGGTCGCAGGTGAAACCCGTGAGCTTCGCCTCGACAAAATTGCCAGCTTCAGCCACCCACAAATCGGTACCGTGGTAGTCAGCGAATCCTGATTATTTTGTTGCCGGATGGCGGTGCAAGCACCTTATCCGGCCTACGGTCCATGAGATACGTAGGCCGGATAAGCGCAGCGCCATCAGGCATGCCAAATCAGACTCACACCTTCTTCATCTTCTGCTATTCCCTCACGCGTCACAAAAACACCCGCAGCCGCAATCAACGTTTCACCATAAAAAAGCAGCGGCGTGGTATCTCGTCGCCAGGGTGGAATCCCCTGCTCCTGCCAGATTTTCTTTAATTTACGTCCACCGTTACGCCCGACAATATGTAATACGCCTGGCGCTTTAAAACGAATACTGACCAGCTCGTCCGCTTTAGGCACGCGCAATTCGCCTGCGGAGATTAACTGCACCGCTCCCAGCCCAACGGGCAGCGTCAGCGGCGTTTGCCAGCATGGCCAAGGAATGACGGTTTCGCTGTGCCCGTCGACCGGTTTCACCCACCACAGTTGCGACTGGTAGCGACGAATGTCGAACCCTCCAAGGCGAAAACAGGGGGAAGCATCCTCTCGTGCCAGCGCGACTTCCTGCCAGATACGTTCCAGAGCGTCACGGGAAGGCATTGGCGCATGTAATCCCGCCAGCCAGCGGCGAAGCAGCGCAGCGCGCCGCACATCGCTCATCATCATAAGCGGCGCCAGCAACAGTGTGCCCTGGGCCGTGACACAGTCGGCTAGATCGCTGGCAAGCAATTCATCCAGCAAGCTCTCCTGCTCGGCGCACAGCGCGGCGCTGCGGGCTGTAGCTTGCGCGAAGTGTGGCCAACGCTGTTGCAGCAAGGGAGTAACGCGCAATCTGAGGAAATTGCGATCGTAGGTATCATCCTGATTACTTTCATCTTCGATCCAGCATAATTGGTGCTGTCGCGCCCACCCTTCCAGCGCCTCTCGCGTTTGCGCCAGCAGCGGTCGGATCAGCCGGGTCCCGGCGAACGGTGAGCTTTCCCCCATGGCGGAAAGCCCGGCAGGACCACTGCCGCGCTTAAGTGCCAGCAGAAAGGTTTCGCACTGGTCATCCAAATGCTGGGCGGTCATCAGTACCTCGCCCGGCAGTAACGTCTGTGCAAATGCGTGATAGCGCGCCCGCCGCGCCTGAGCTTCTATACCCAGGCCATCATCCTCCAGACGGACCCGTTCAACCACCAACGGCACCTGCCACTGCGCGCATATCGATTCACAGTGCTGCACCCAGCTGTCCGCATGGGGACTTAGTCCATGATGAATATGGATTGCGCGCAACGTAACGTCAGGGTGCTGTGCTCGCCACAGCACTAACTGATGCAGCAGCACGGTGGAGTCCAGCCCGCCGCTAAAGGCGACCAGAATCGATTGAGAATTCAGCAGTGAAGTATTCAGCGTGAGTGTTGTCATGATGGTTACTTACAATGGCATTGCCCGGCACGTTACCGGGCTAACGCCACAATAACAAGCCTTACAGCTCATACAGTTCGAGCGGTAATCCGTCGGGATCGTTAAAAAACGTAAAGCGTTTGCCAGTAAAAGGATCGATGCGTACCGCCTCACACTTCACATCGCGAGCCTCCAGATGCGCGATCGCTTTCTCTACATCATCCACACTGAACGCCAGATGACGTAAACCACAGGCTTCCGGTCGACTCGGGCGGCAAGGTGGAAATGGGAAAGAAAAGAGCTCAATCACATACTGACCGTTCAATGCCAGATCGCCTTTCCAGGAGTCACGCTCTTCCCGGTAGGCTTCGCTCATCAGGGTGAAGCCCAGCACATCGCAGTAAAATGCCTTACTCACCGCGTAGTCCGTCGCAATAATGGCAATATGGTGAACCTGTTTTAATCCCAGCATAGCGTCATCGCCTCTTTCGTTTGTTCTTTCAGCACGTTACTCGTGCGTAATGGGTTCAGGCAAGTCGTTATGCCATTTTTAAGACTCTCACACGATACACGCCATCCTCACCCAGTTTAGCGCCATGGATATCGGTTTCAAATCCAGGATAATGATGGCCCACTGAACACAGCATCAACAGGAAATCGAGTACAGCCCGGCTTTTTTCCGTGATCATTTCACCAGGCATCAAGAGCGGTACTCCAGGCGGATAAGGCAGGATCATATTGGCGGAAACGCGCCCCACCAGTTGATCAAGCGCCACCGTTTCAACCTCACCTTTGATCTGCCGCTGCCAGGCCTGATGCGGCGTCATTTTCATTTCCGGCAAGGTATCAAATGCCCGCAGCATCAGCCCGGAGAGATCGTGCTGGCGAATAAGCCTATGGATCCCCTGAGCCAGATCCTGAATACGCATATTGCGATAAAAGTCGGGATCCTCGGCATACAGATCCGGCAGCATGTTTTTCACGCGTAAATTCAGATCGTACGAACGCTTAAATTCCGTCAGGCCACGCAGCAGGCCCATCGCCCGGGTTTTATCAATGCCGATGCTGAACAGGAACAACAGATTATACGGTCCCGTTTTCTCGACAACCACGCCGCGTTCATCAAGGAATTTCGCCACCAACGCGGCGGGGATCCCCTCTTCACTCATATTTCCTTGTTCATCCATCCCCGGCGTCAGAATAGTGACTTTCACCGGGTCGAGGAACATGTGGTCGGCGTCAGCATCGACAAATCCGTGCCAGTCTTCACCAGGCGCTACCGGCCAGCATTCTGCTTCATCCACCCTTTCCGGCTGCCAGATATCAAAAAACCAGCCATCCGACTCTTCACGCAACCGCTGCACTTCTTTACGAAAATGCAGCGCCCGCTCCACCGAACGATTGATTAACCGCTTGCCTGAATTGCCTCGCAGCATGGCCGCTGCGGTTTCTATCGAGGCAACAATCGGGTAACTCGGCGAAGTGGATGTGTGCATCATAAAGGCTTCGTTGAAGGTGTCTTCGTCGTAGTCACCCTTAATGTGGATCAGAGAAGCCTGTGACAACGCCGCCAGCATCTTATGGGTAGACTGGGTTTCAAAAATCACCTTCCCCGGCACGCGCTCACCGCTCATCCCGCTTTTCCCCTGATAGATCGGATGAAAATGGGTATATGGCACCCAGGCTGAATCAAAATGGATAGAGGGCACATCCAGCGTTTGCTTGATCCAGTTGGTGTTATACAGCAGGCCGTCATAAGTAGAGTTGGTGATCACCGCATGCACCGGCCATTGCGCCTGGGGGGTCTCCTCTATCTTGCTTTCAATGCTTGCACGGGTAAATTCCCGACGGGGGATACCGCCCAGAATGCCCAACGCATTACGCGTCGGCTTCAACCAGATTGGCACCACATCGCTCATCATCAGCAAATGCGCCAACGACTTATGACAGTTGCGGTCAATCAGCAGTGTACTGCCGGTTGGTGCGGCATACATACCAACAATTTTATTGGAGGTGGACGTGCCGTTGGTCACCATATAGCTCTGCTCGGCGCCAAAAGTGCGCGCGATATACTCCTCCGCTTCCAGGTGCGGGCCGGTATGATCCAGCAGCGAACCCAGCTCGGTCACAGAAATGGACACATCGGCTTTCAGCGTATTGCCGCCAAAGAAATCATAGAACAAGCAGCCGACCGGGCTTTTCTGGTATGCCGTTCCCGCCATATGACCGGGCGTGCAGAAGGTATACTTTCCTTCCTTCACATAGGTAAATAGCGCTTTGGTAAAAGGCGGCGTGATGTTATCCAGATATTCACTGGTGTACTGGCGGATGCGGGTGGCAATGTCTTCAGACTGGCCCAGCGCATACTCAAAAAACCACAGCGCCATGCGCAGATCATGGGCGCTGACATCCATAGTCGAATGGGTATTAATAAAGGCGTAGAGCGGAAGATATTCGTTTAGCTGGTTGATCTCACTGCACAGATCGAGACTGTATTCATCCCAGTCAAAAATGACGCCGCAAATTCGCGGGTTATGTTCGATAAACTTCAGCAGGTCAACGCTATTCTGCGGCCAGATAATCTGAAAACCCTGCTGTTGTAGCGCACGCTCAAGTTCCTTGATGGGCTCATCTTTATAAAAGACGCCATGCGGTCCCATGATGGCAATGATATTCATGCGTTCCTCCTGGAAAAACCTTAGTTAAGCATAGCCTGGTCAAACAACAGGTAAAAAAAAGGGCCACAGCATTGTGGCCCTTTTCAGAATGAATGCAGTTTACGCGTAGCCGTAGCTCATCAGACGCTGGTAACGACGGTTTTTCAGATCTTCTTTACCTAACACATCAAGATCGGCGAGATCGGTCAGCAGTTGCGCTTTCAGTGACGCCGCCATGGCTTCCGGGTTGCGGTGCGCGCCACCCAGCGGTTCAGGAATGATAGAGTCGATAAGCTTCAGCTCTTTCAGACGCGGCGCGATAATGCCCATCGCTTCAGCGGCCAGCGGCGCTTTATCCGCGCTTTTCCACAGAATGGAAGCACAACCTTCCGGGGAGATAACGGAATAGGTGCTGTATTGCAGCATGTTCACTTTATCGCCTACGCCGATCGCCAGCGCGCCGCCGGAACCACCTTCACCGATAACGGTGCAGATGACCGGTACGCTCAGACGCGACATTTCACGCAGGTTACGCGCGATGGCTTCAGACTGACCACGTTCTTCAGCGCCCACGCCCGGGTAAGCCCCAGGGGTGTCGATGAAGGTAATGATCGGCATGTTGAAACGTTCAGCCATTTCCATCAGACGCAGCGCTTTGCGATAGCCTTCCGGCGCTGGCATGCCGAAATTACGACGAATTTTTTCTTTGGTCTCACGGCCTTTCTGATGACCAATGATCATCACCGGACGGCCATCCAGACGCGCGATACCGCCGACGATAGCTTTGTCATCCGCATAGGCACGATCGCCCGCCAGCTCATCAAATTCATCAAACGCCAGGCGGACATAATCCAGGGTGTACGGACGCTGTGGATGGCGCGCCAGTTGGGCTACCTGCCATGCGCCAAGATCGGCGAAGATTTTACGCGTCAGTTCTACGCTTTTTTCACGCAGGCGATGCACTTCTTCATCGATGTTAATATCCAGTTTCTCATCCTGACGGCTAACCGCAGTCAGAGAATCGATTTTTGCTTCCAGCTCTGCAATCGGCTGTTCAAAATCAAGGAAATTCAGACTCATAGTATTCCTGTATTAGTCAAACTCCAGTTCCACCTGCTCCGAACCAATAAGGCCGCGGAGATCGTTTAGCAAACGATCGCTCGGAGAGACACGCCACGTCGCGCCAAAACGCAACCGCGCACGTGCATCCGCCCTCTGATAGTAGAGATGTACTGGAATTGTCCCCGAGCGGTGGGGTTCCAGAGACTGACGGAGTCGGTTTAAAAGCTGGTCATCAATTTGCCTGTCCGTCAGCGAGATAGCAAGCCCGCGAGCATATTTTTCCCGGGCTTCGTCAATATCCATGACTTCACGGGCCATCATTTTAAGCCCGCCGCTGAAGTCATCAAAGCTGACCTGTCCGCTGACGATAAGTATGCGGTCTTTTTCCAGCAATTGCTGGTATTTATCCAGGGCATCGGTAAACAACATAACTTCCAGACGCCCGGAACGGTCATCCAGTGTACAGATGCCGATACGATTACCGCGCTTGGTGACCATTACCCGCGCGGCAATGACGAGCCCCGCAGCCGTGGTGACTTTACCACGTTCTGTCGGATGCATGTCTTTCAGCCTGTGGCCTCCAACATAGCGCTCAATTTCTTTTAAATACTGGTTGATGGGGTGTCCCGTCAGGTAAAGCCCTAACGTTTCACGCTCACCGTCTAATACTACCTGCTCAGGCCACGGTGTACAGTTGGCATAAGACTGTTCAATTTGTTCCGGCTCTTCCGCCAGCACGCCAAACATATCAGCCTGGCCAATAGCCTCGGCCTTCGCATGCTGATCGGCGGCTTTTAGCGCATCATTCAGCGAATTCATCAACGCCGCGCGGTGTGGGCCAAGGCGGTCAAACGCCCCGGACATAATCAGTTTTTCCAGCACCCGGCGATTGAGTTTTTTGATATCCGTACGCGCACAGAGATCAAACAGCTCGCGGAAGTAACCGCCTTCGTTGCGCGCCTCAATAATAGCTTCAATTGGCCCTTCACCCACGCCTTTTATCGCGCCGATGCCGTAAACAATCTCGCCATCATCGTTAACGTGGAAATGGTAAAGCCCGGAGTTAATGTCTGGCGGCAGGATTTTTAACCCCATGCGCCAGCATTCATCCACCAGCCCGACCACTTTCTCGGTGTTATCCATATCGGCCGTCATTACCGCCGCCATAAACTCGGCAGGGTAATGTGCCTTCAGCCACAGCGTCTGGTAAGAGACCAGCGCATAGGCAGCGGAGTGTGATTTGTTAAATCCGTAACCGGCGAATTTCTCCACCAGGTCAAAGATTTTCATCGCCAGTTCGCCGTCGACGCCGCGCTTTTTCGCCCCTTCTTCAAAGGTGCCGCGCTGCTTGGCCATCTCTTCCGGCTTTTTCTTACCCATCGCACGACGCAGCATATCCGCGCCGCCAAGCGTATAACCGGATAGCTCCTGGGCAATCTGCATAACCTGTTCCTGATACAGGATAATGCCGTAGGTCGGCTCCAGTACCGGCTTCAGACACTCATGCTGCCATTGTACGTCCGGGTAGGAAATCTCTTCGCGGCCATGCTTACGGTCGATAAAGTTATCTACCATCCCCGACTGTAGCGGGCCTGGGCGGAACAGGGCCACTAGTGCGATCATATCTTCGAAGCAGTCAGGCTGCAGACGTTTGATCAGATCCTTCATGCCGCGGGATTCAAGCTGGAATACCGCGGTGGTCTCCGAGCGTTGCAGCATGTCGAAGCTTTTCTTATCGTCAAGCGGAATGGCCGCGATATCCAGCGGCGGCTCGCCGTTCTTTTCACGGCGGGCGTTGATCATCTCCAGCGCCCAGTTGATGATGGTCAGCGTGCGCAGACCCAGGAAGTCGAACTTCACCAGGCCGGCGTATTCCACGTCGTTCTTATCAAACTGAGTAACCGGGTGTAGCCCCTGTTCATCGCAGTATAGCGGCGCAAAATCGGTAATTTTGGTCGGGGCGATAACCACACCACCGGCGTGCTTACCGGCGTTACGCGTGACGCCTTCCAGCTTACGCGCCATATCGATCAGCGCTTTAACCTCTTCATCCGCCTCATAGATTTCCGGCAGTTGGGGTTCAGCTTCGAAGGCTTTCGCCAACGTCATGCCCGGATCGGGCGGCACCAGTTTCGAAATACGATCCACGAAGCCGTACGGGTGCCCCAGCACGCGGCCCACGTCACGGATAACCGCTTTTGCCGCCATCGTACCGAAAGTAATAATCTGTGAAACCGCATCACGACCGTACATTTCCGCCACGTGTTCAATAACCTGGTCGCGTTTCTCCATACAGAAGTCAACGTCGAAGTCGGGCATTGAGACACGTTCCGGGTTGAGGAAACGTTCGAACAGCAGGTCAAATTCCAGCGGATCCAGGTCGGTAATTTTTAGCGCATAGGCCACCAGCGAACCTGCGCCGGAACCACGTCCCGGGCCGACTGGTACACCGTTATCCTTCGACCACTGGATAAATTCCATAACGATCAGGAAGTAGCCTGGGAATCCCATCTGGTTGATAACCTGTAGTTCCACATCCAGACGCTCGTCATACTCCGGACGACGCTTGGCGCGCACTTCCGGATCCGGGAACAGGAATTCAAGACGCTCTTCCAGACCCTCTTTCGACTTGGCCACGAGGAAGTCCTCGGTGGTCATATCGCCGGTCGGGAACTGCGGCAGGAAATATTCGCCAAGGCGCACCGTGACGTTACAGCGTTTGGCGATTTCGACGGTGTTTTGCAGCGCCTCCGGGATATCGGAGAACAGCTCGCACATCTCGTCTTCGCTGCGCATATACTGCTGCGCGGAGTAGTTACGCGGACGTTTGGGATCGTCAAGGGTGAATCCGTCGTGGATCGCCACACGGATTTCATGCGCGTCGAAATCACCGGTTTCCAGGAAGCGAACATCGTTGGTCGCCACCACCGGCAAACCACGCCTTTCGGCCAGTTCTACCGCGGCATGCAGATAGTTTTCTTCATCTTGTCTGCCGGTACGGATCAGCTCCAGGAAGTAGCTATTGGGAAAATGCGCTTCGTAAAACGCCACGCATTCGTCAACCAGGGCGCTATTACCGCGCAACAAGCTACGTCCGACATCGCCCATGCGGCCGCCGGAGAGCAAAATCAAACCTTCTTTTAGCTCGACCAGCCAGTCCCTGTCGATGACCGGCCCTTCTGCGCCATAACCGCGCTGATAGGCTTTTGATATCAACAACGTCAGATTCTGATAGCCGGTATTGTTAGCGGCCAGCACGGTGAGTTGCGTGAGTTCATCACCCAATAGCTCACTGCGGACATGAAAATCTGCACCAACAATCGGTTTAATGCCGGCGCCGTGACCCGCTCCGTAAAACTTCACCAGACCACAGAGGTTGGTAAAATCGGTGATCGCCAGCGCGGGCATGCCTAACGCGGCCGCCTTCTTCACCAGCGGCCCGGTTTTCGCCAGCCCATCGATCATGGAGTAGTCGCTGTGCACCCGGAGGTGGACGAAACGTGGTTCAGACATCTTCAGATTCCTTCGACACAAGAATCAGGACGTGAGTCCCAGTGCGCGTTTGACGGGGCCAAAACTGCGGCGATGGTGCTCTGTCGCGCCATACAGTGCCAATTTTTCCAGATGAAAAGCAGTTGGATAGCCTTTGTGCTGTGCAAAACCATACTGCGGAAAAACCGTATCCAGCGCAGCCATTTCAGCATCGCGGGTCACTTTTGCCAGTATTGACGCTGCGCTAATCTCCGCAACGCGGCTATCACCTTTGACTACCGCCATCGACGGTACCGGTAATGCCGGGCAACGATTGCCGTCAATCAGTACGTATTCTGGCGCAATATGCAGACCCGCGACCGCACGCTGCATCGCCAGCATGGTGGCATGCAAAATATTCAGATCGTCGATTTCATGCGGTTCTGCACGGCCTACGCTCCAGCTTAACGCTTTTTCTTTGATTTCATCAAACAGCGCCAGGCGACGTTTTTCTGACAGTTTTTTTGAGTCGTTAAGACCGATAATCGGGCGAGCCGGATCCAGAATAACGGCAGCAGTAACAACCGCACCGACCAAAGGACCACGCCCGACTTCATCCACACCCGCCACTAAATGCGTATGCGGATAAACAAATTCAATCATTGCGCTAACTCCAGGACTGCATCCGCTGCCTGCTCATCGGCATTGCAACGGATCTGCTGGTGCAGTTCACGGAATGTGTCGTGCATCGCATGGCTGGTTTTGCCATTCGCCAGTAACGGCAACAGCGCTTGCGCCAGCGCATGCGGCTCACACTCTTCCTGCAACAGCTCTTTAACCAGTTCTCTTCCCGCTAACAGGTTAGGTAGCGAAACGTAATCCGTTTTCACCAGACGCTTCGCCAGCCAGAAGGTGAAGGGTTTCATGCGGTAGCCGACCACCATCGGACACTTTGCCAGCATACACTCCAGCGCAGCGGTGCCTGAAGCCAGCAGTGCGGCGTCGCTGGCCACCATCGCTTCACGTCCCATGCCATTAAGCAGATGCACGGAAAGCTCCGGCGCAACCTCAGCCTTGATACGCTCAAACTGCTCCCGGCGTTTGGCATTGACCAGCGGCACCACCACTTCGAGATCCGGGTAATGCTGACGTAACAGCTGCGCCGTTTTCAGAAAATCGGCGCTGAGCATCTCCACTTCAGCGCCACGGCTTCCAGGCAGCAGCGCCAGGCAGTGAGCATCGTGGGGAATACCCAGAATATCACGTGCCGCGTTTTTATCCGGATCCAACGGCATGGCATCCGCCATGGTGTGGCCGATAAAGCGGCACGGGACGTTAAATTTGTCATAAAACGCTTTTTCGAAAGGCAGAAAGGCCAGCACCATATTGGTGGATCTGCCTATTTTGAAAACGCGTTTCTGTCGCCACGCCCAGACGGACGGACTGACATAATGAATGGTTTTTATGCCCTGCTTTTTCAAGTTCCCTTCAAGGGTAATATTGAAATCAGGCGCATCAATACCAACGAAAACATCCGGCTTGAGATCGGTGAATCGACGAGTGAGATCGGCACGAATATGCAGTAAACGGCGCAGACGTCCGAGCACTTCAACGATGCCCATAACCGCCAGTTCTTCCATTTCGTACCAGGCTTCACAGCCTTCGGCCTGCATTAGCGGCCCCGCCACGCCAACAAAACGCGCATTGGGAACACGAGCTTTGAGTGCGCGAATTAGCCCTGCACCAAGAATATCGCCGGAGGTTTCTCCGGCGACGAGGGCAATCGTTAAAGGACGCTGCTCAGTCATTAACGAATCAGACCACGCGTTGAGCGCTCAAAGAAGTCGCTGAAAGCCTGGACTTCGGGGTACTGTTTCGCCAGTTCGGCGATTTCCGGCTTCACTTCTTCCAGCGTTTTACCGCTACGGTACAACGCTTTGTAGGCATTACGAATCGCGGTAATCGCTTCGCGGGTGAACCCACGACGCTTCAGACCTTCGATGTTGACGCCAAACGGCGTCGCGTGGTTGCCCTGGGCGATAACGTACGGTGGCACGTCCTGAGCAACGCCAGAACAGCCGCCAACCATCACATGCGCGCCGATGATGCAGAATTGATGCACCGCAGTCATACCGCCGATGATAACAAAATCATCCAGCGAAACATGTCCGGCAAGCGTGGCGTTATTCGCCAGAATACAGCGGTTGCCTACCGTACAATCATGCGCGACGTGCGCATTAATCATCAGTAAGTTATCGCTGCCCACCTTCGTCACTCCACCGCCCTGCACTGTGCCACGATGAATGGTGACGCTTTCGCGGATGCGGTTGCGATCGCCAATTTCCACGCGGGTCGGTTCGCCAGCATATTTAAGATCCTGGTTAACTTCGCCGATGGAGGCAAACTGATAGATCTCGTTATCGCGACCAATTTTTGTATGGCCATTCACGACAACGTGAGACTTCAGTACGGTACCCTCACCAATTTCAACATGGGGTCCAACAATACAAAATGGGCCAATGTGAGCGTTAGCGCCAATACTGGCGCCCTCTTCCACAATGGCGGTAGGGTGAATAAAGGCGGATTTATCAATCACGTATCAGGCCTCCCGGCTACGGGCACACATCATCGTTGCTTCGCACACAACTTTACCGTCGACCAGCGCAACCCCTTTAAAACGGGTCAGGCCACGGCGCGTTTTCTCGAAAGTCACTTCCATGATCATCTGATCGCCCGGCACGACAGGACGCTTAAAGCGTGCTTCGTCAATACCCGCGAAATAGTACAGTTCGCCTGGTTCCAGTTTTCCTACGCTTTTAAACGCAAGGATACCAGTGGCCTGCGCCATCGCTTCCAGAATCAGTACGCCAGGGAAAATAGGTTTGCCCGGGAAGTGGCCCTGGAAGAAAGGCTCATTAACGGATACATTTTTCACTGCGCGCAGAAAACGACCTTCTTCAAAATCCAGCACACGGTCAACCAGCAGAAACGGAAAACGGTGCGGCAGAAGTTCTAAAATCTCTTCAATATGCAGAGTATGAGTGTTAGTAGTCAAAATACTCTTCCTGTCAAAATATACTAAAAGGCAATAATAACACGGCCTGTCGCAATCGTATGAATGAGACAGGCCGAAAAGTCAGACATGCAAAAAAGGTGCTTTAGTCTTGTTGATTAACCTTGCGCTCAATCGCTTTGAGGCGCTTGCTCATATCATCAATATTCATCACCAGTGCAGCTGTTTTACGCCATACCTTATTGGGTTGTAGCGGAATGCCTGAGGAGTAGACGCCAGGTTCAGTGATAGGACGCATCACCATACCCATGCCAGTTACCGTAACTTTGTCGCATATTTCCATATGCCCATTGATCACGCTGGCGCCGCCAATCATGCAGTAGCGGCCAATCTTCAGGCTACCCGCCATAATGACGCCACCGGCTACCGCCGTATTGTCGCCAATCACAACGTTATGTGCAATCTGGCATTGATTATCAATGATAACACCATTACCGATCACAGTATCGTCCAGAGCACCACGGTCAATGGTGGTACAAGCGCCGATCTCGACGCGATCGCCGATAATCACACGACCAAGCTGCGGAATCTTCACCCAGTTACCACGATCGTTCGCGTAACCAAATCCATCCGATCCGACGACAGTGCTGGACTGGATCAGGCAGTTCTCACCGATCTGAATGTCGTGGTAAATCGTCACATTCGCCCACAAACGCGAACCTGCACCGATTTTTGTATTTTTTCCGACGAAGCAGCCTGCGCCGATAACGACGTTATCGCCCAGCTCTACGCCAGACTCAATGACCGCATTTGCGCCCACAGAGACATTTTTACCCAGCTTCGCCGTCGCATCGATCGCTGCACTCGGTGCAATGTTCTGTGCGGGCTGCGGCGTGGTATCTAAAATTTGCGCCATACGAGCATAGGTCAGGTAGGGATTCTTCACTACCAGCGCCGCACTCTTAGCAAAAGGAAGATCGTCCTGCGTCATCACAACGGCAGAAGCCTGGCATACCCCTAAGTGTTCACGGTACTTAGGATTCACCATAAATGTGATATTGCCAGTTTGTGCAGATTGCATGGACGCTACGCCGGTGATGACGATATCGCCATCACCGTGTAATTCTGCATCCAACTGCTCTGCTAAATCAGCCAGTCGAATTGAAGGCATTACTTATTTAACCTGTTTCAGTACGTCAGCGGTGATGTCTTTTACATCGCTGCTATTGTATGCAACGGTGTTTGCGTCAACGACCAGATCGATGCTCTGGCTGTTAGCAACAGATTTCACAGCTGTCTGGATACGAGTAACCAGTTTGCCACGTTCTTCGTTGGAACGACGCGCACGATCCTGCTCAAAAGCCTGAGCTTTCTGAGAGAAAGTCTGGCGCTGAGCCATAACGTCTTTTTCCAGCTTGGTACGATCGCTACCCGCTTTCATAGATTGCAGACGCTGCATTTTAGATTGCAGATCGGATTCCATGCGCTGCAGTTCGCTGGCACGGCCTTTGAACTCGTTTTCCAGCGTAGCGGAAACACCTGTCTTCTGTGCAACCTGTTGGAACAGGCTACCCATGTTGACGATTGCAATTTTGTCAGCGGCCTGTGCGGACGTTGCCATCGCTAAACCGAGACCTGCAGCTAATAACCACTTTTTCACAATTAACTCCTTACCATCCCATTTGCACCCGTAGGTACAGTTCTTTGCGTGGCCAGGCGATCCCATGCAAGATCGCCTAAAGTCAGCGCTACACTACCACTACATTCCTTTGCGAAGAACAATTACCAGGTTTTACCAATGTTAAACTGGAACTGTTCCGCTTTGTCTCCATCGTACTTCTTGAACGGCTGGGCGTAGGAGAAAACCAACGGCCCCAATGGGGACATCCATTGTAAAGCGATACCTGCTGACATACGGATATTGCTCGGATCGCTATAGTCCGGTACATCCGACGGCGCAGATGACGGATCCCAGTTTGTATCCCAAACGGTACCCATATCCCAGAAGAACGAGGTACGAACCGAGTTGGCATACTTGTCGCTGATGAACGGCGTTGGGGTAATAAATTCCAGGCTGGCTACAGCCATGGCGTTACCACCTACCGCATCATCAGATTTACAGCCAGCTTCCTTGGTACAGTCTTCGTAATCATTATTATCGTCCCAGCTAGTGTGGGCGCCATTTTTATAAACCGCTTTCGGGCCTATAGTATTCGACTGGAAACCACGCACGGTACTGGAACCACCAGCATAGAAGTTCTCGTAGAACGGCATCTCTTTGCTACCGATGCCATCACCATACCCCCACTTGGTACGGCCCAGGACAACCCATTTGTGATCGTCATCAATCGGCACGTAGGTCGCGGTATCCATCGACAATTTGTAGTATTCGTTATCAGAACCCGGAATGGTCACTTTACCATTCAGGTTGACACGCGAACCGTCTGTCGGGAAATAACCACGGTCTAACTTGTTGTACGTCCAACCGTAGTTAAAGGTGAAGTCATCAGCGGCAAAACTGCTGGTATCAGCAGGTTGTCCCATCGACTCAAGATAACGATCCATTGCGATCTGCGGCTGCATGTTGGACAGTTTGTTATGCACATAACCCAGACCAGCACGCAGCGTATTGTATTCGTTAACCGGGAAGCCGAGCGTTACGTCAGTACCATAACTTTTGTTGGTATAGTCGGACAGATCTGCATCATCCGCTTCAAAGTCGTTATAGAAGACGCGGCCGCCAAGGCTCACACCGTCAACGGTGAAGTACGGGTTGGTGACAGACAACTCAGTATAGGTCTGGTAGTCGTTTTTGGTGCCGTTAATACCGACGGAATAACCGGTACCTAACCAGTTATCCTGCTGAACGCCAGCCTGGAAGCTCACGCCGCTCTCGGTACCGTAACCGACGCCGAAGTTAAAGCTACCGGTGTTACGCTCTTTCACCTTATAGACCACATCAACCTGATCCGGACGGCCCGGAACACGCTGAGTATCAGTATCAACGGTTTCAAAGTAACCCAGACGGTTCAGACGTTCTTTACCCTGGTCGACCAGATCGCTGCCCAACCATGCGCCTTCCATCTGACGCATTTCGCGACGCAGAACGGAGTCTTTAGACGTGTCGTTACCTTCAAAGCGAATCTTACGCACATAGAAACGGTTACCCGCATCCACATTTACGCGTAATTTAACGGTTTTGTCGGCATCGTTGATTTCAGGCTGCGACTGAACGCGCGGATAGGCATAGCCATAGCGCCCCAGAAGCTTCTTGATATCATCTTCCATTTTGGTCACTTTGGTGCCGTTATAGAGTTCGCCTGGCTCGATTTTGGTCAGGCTCTCAATTTCGGCGGAGTGTCCGGCCAGGTTACCGCTCACCTCGACTCCAGAAAGCTTGTACTGATCGCCTTCAGTGATGTTAACGGTGATGTAGATACCTTTTTTATCCGGCGTCAGGCTGACCTGGGTAGAATCGATATTGAAACGAGCATAACCGCGATCCAGATAGTAGCTGCGCAGGGTTTCAAGATCGCCCGCGAGTTTCTGTTTCTGGTATTTACGATCGCCCACCACGTTCCACCACGGCACTTCATCACGCAGTTGGAAGTGAGAGATAAGTTCGTCAGTCGAGAAAGCATGGTTGCCGACGATATTGATCTGTTGGATCTTCGCCGAAACACCTTCCTGGAAGACCAGTTTGAGGTCAACGCGGTTACGCGGCAACGGCGTTACCACCGCTTTCACACTGGCGCTGTACTTACCGACGCTATAGTAGAAATCTTCCAGGCCTTTTTCGATATCGGCAAGCGTGGTGCGATCCAGAGACTCGCCAACACGTACGCCAGACGCCT
This sequence comes from Citrobacter sp. wls710, assembly GCF_005281115.1. Lineage (NCBI taxonomy): Bacteria > Pseudomonadati > Pseudomonadota > Gammaproteobacteria > Enterobacterales > Enterobacteriaceae > Citrobacter > Citrobacter sp. wls710. The sequence goes on along the minus strand of NZ_SZXD01000004.1, from coordinate 28,194 downwards.
CGAGGTTTTGCTTCAGCATGTCGTCTTTCACCGATTTGTTACCGGAGAAAGTGATGCTGGCAATCGTCGGACGTTCTTTTACCTGAACCAGAAGGGTATCACCATCGCGCAGGACGCGGACATCCTCAAAGTTACCGGTGGCGAACAGAGCACGAATGGTATTACTGATGTCTTCATCATTAACCGTGTCGCCTGTGCGCACCGGCATACTGAGGAGAGCCGCACCAACGGCGACTCGCTGTAGGCCTTCGAAATGAATGTCCTTCACTACGAACCCTTCAGCACCGTATACGGTGGCGCTGCTAAACAGCAGCGACGCTATGAGCAACTTTTTCATCGCCATCGTTATTATGCGTTCTTCCTAACACTCTCTTACAACCGAGAGAAATCATTGAAAAGTGCAAGCCCCATTAACAACACCAGCAAGATAGAGCCAATGCGATAACTAAAGTCTTGAACCCGCTCGGATACCGGACCGCCCTTCAGCTTTTCAATCGCCAGGAACAGCAGATGCCCCCCGTCAAGAACGGGCAACGGAAACAGGTTAATTATCCCTAAGTTCACGCTGATAAGCGCAAGGAACATCAGGTAATAAATCACCCCGAACTCCGCTGACATCCCAGCCCCCTGGGCGATAGAAATCGGCCCACTGAGGTTGTTCAGTTTTACATCACCGGTAATCAATTTTCCCAGCATACTGACCGTCAGCTTCATCAACTGCCACGTTTTATCCGAGGCTTCGAGGATGGCGCTGAAGGGCCCATACTGGCGTACAGTCTTATACTCATCAGGCAGAGGAATAATTTTAGGCACCACGCCCGCAAAACCTTCTGCCTTCCCGTTAACCTGTTTTGAATCTGGGGTTAACGTTAAAGACAAGGAACTTCCTTGTCTTTCAATATCTAGCGCTAACGGCTCATCCGGATTATCGCGCACCAGCGTCACGAACGTCATCCATTGCGTCAGCGGCTGACCATTGACTTTAACGATCCTGTCGCCAGCTTGCAAACCCGCCTTACTTGCAGCCGAGTTAACCTGCACTTCTGACAGCACTGGTTCAATCTGTGGACCGCGTGGGCGAATCCCTAAACTGGAGACGGGATCCTGTTTGTCTGGCTCAAATGCCCAATGGCGTAAATCCAGCGTTTTGTCCTGCCGCTGGTCACTGCCAAACTGCGCCACGCTGAGCGTCGTATGCTCATCGCCAATTTTGGCAACCAACTGCAGTCTCACGGCATCCCAATCAGGGGTTTCGATACCATCAACCGCTTTTAGTTCCGTACCTGGTTGAATTTGCGCCTGCGCAGCAATCGAGTTGGGCGTTATTTCACCAACAACCGGACGAACACCAGGGACACCGATGATAAACACCAGCCAGTAAGCGAAAATAGCAAAAAGGAAGTTTGCAATCGGACCTGCGGCAATAATGGCTGCGCGTTGCCCAACCGTTTTATTGTTGAAAGCGTAATGGCGCAGCTCCGGTACCACCGGTTCAGCGCGCTCATCCAGCATTTTGACGTAACCGCCGAGGGGGATTAGTGCGATGACGTATTCTGTACCCAGTTTATCGGTACGACGCCAAAGCGCTTTTCCAAAGCCAATGGAAAAGCGCTCAACGCGGACTCCGCAGCGCCGTGCAACCCAGAAATGACCAAATTCATGCACGGTGATAAGCACACCGAGTGCGACGATGAATGCAGCCAGATTCCAGAGAATACTCAGCATAAGACCATCCGTTAGAGCGTCCTGAATACCAGTAACAACAGGCAAGCAAAGACCGGTACCGCAGCCGTCAGGCTATCAATACGATCCAGAATACCGCCGTGTCCTGGAATTAAGTGACCACTGTCCTTAATACCTGCTTCACGCTTAAACATACTCTCAGTCAGGTCACCCAGCACAGAGGCCAGGGCTGCAACGATGGAGCAAATAAGCAAGGTGACAGGCGCAACTTCAAGATTCGCCCACATGCCATAACCCCATGAGATCACGGCCGCAGTAGCGAGTCCGCCAATAAAACCCTGCCAGGTTTTACCAGGAGAAACCTTCGGCGCCAGTTTGTGTTTGCCAAACAGCTTACCAAACATATACGCGCCAGAGTCCGCTCCCCAGACGAGGATCATGACATACAGCAGCCATAGCGCGCCACTATAATGATTCTCATCATAGTGCCATGCCCGTAGCGCCAGCATTCCCCAAAAGAAAGGAACAATGGTTAGCACGCCGAAAATTATGCGTAATGTTTTGGAATTACGCCAGACCGACGCCGAACCTGGGTAAAACAGTACCAGTAACAGCGCGACGATCCACCAGCCCAGCGACGCCCATAGCGATACTTCAACCAGCGGCTGATGAATATTGCGATGGTATTCTGGCAGTAAAAATAGCATTAGCGCCAGCAATAGCCCGCACAAAACCGCCAGCCAGACTCGCTGTGTACGCGTGGTAAAACCGCTTAACTGTCCCCATTCCCAGGCGGCCAGCATACAGACGACCAGCGTAACAATGGCGAACCCCACCGGCGGCAGCAAAAACAGCGCCGCGATGACAACGGGTATTAAAACAAAAGCAGAAATCAGGCGATACTTCAGCAAAAGCGACCCCCATCAGGCTTTTTCATCACCGGGCTCGGTGCCGCCGAAACGACGCTCACGATTAGCAAAGGCATGCAGCGCACCTTCAAAGTCTTGTTCATCGAAATCGGGCCAGAGAACATCCGTAAAGTAAAGTTCGGCATAGGCAATTTGCCATAACAGAAAATTACTAATTCGATGCTCTCCCCCAGTCCTTATCACTAAATCCACAGGGGCCAGTTCATGCATACAAATTTGCTGCCCAAGCATCTCTTCATCGATTTGCTCTGGACGCAGCAGACCTTCCTGCACCTGTTGTGCCAGTTGCCTGACTCCCTGGACAATATCCCACCGTCCACCGTAATTCGCTGCAATATTCAGCGTCAACCCGGTATTCTGGGCGGTAAGCGCTTCTGATTTGCGAATCCGTTCTTGCAAACGTGAGTTAAATCGACTGATATCCCCGATAATACGCAGACGTACGTTATGGCGGTGCAGGTTTTTCACTTCGCTATCAAGCGCCCACACAAACAGTTCCATTAACGCGCTCACTTCCTGCGCAGGTCGGTTCCAGTTCTCACTGCTAAAGGCATACAGCGTTAACGCATCAATACCGTTATTGGCAGCAAAAGAGACAGCCCGGCGGACGGATTTTGCTCCGGCCTTATGCCCAAAGGCGCGAATCTTCCCTTGCTTTTTCGCCCAGCGGCCATTGCCATCCATGATGATTGCTACATGGCGGCAACCATGTGCTGGCAAACTTTCGCTTAATGGTTTAGTTGCAGACAACATAACGCGTTTTTAGTCCCTGAAAGGATTTACGGTACTCAGGAATACTGAAGCCCTCACACAAAAAAGCCGTGTCAAACCACGGCTTACCCGACCGACAAAAAGCAACTACCCGCGATCGAGTGGCGCAGACTATATCACTGAAGCCCAACGCTAACAAATAGCACGATCTTCCGTAGAGGGATTATCATCAGCTTGAGAGTCGCATCACTGCTTTTCTGGCAACTTCCCGCGCGATGGCATCAACCTTCAGTACGTCATCAACGCTCTGCGGCTCCTGCAAATCCATCTTATCCAGTACGGATAAATTAAGATCGGCAATATCGGTAAATCGAATCTGCTGCGCCAGAAATGCGGCAACGGTAATTTCATTCGCGGCGTTCAGGGCGGTCGTCGCCGCCTGCCCTTGCTCAAACGCGTCCATCGCCAGTTTCAGGCACGGATAGCGCTGGTAGTCAGGTGCCGAAAACGTCAACGCACTGAGTTGGCAAAAGTCGACAGGCTTAACGCCAGACTTCACACGTTCCGGCCATGCCATCGTATGGGCAATAGGTGTACGCATGTCAGGTTCCCCTAACTGCGCCAGAACGCTGCCATCCTGATAACGAACCATCGAATGAATAACCGACTGCGGATGAATCAGCACTTCCATCTGGCTTGCGCTGGCATTAAATAACCAACGCGCTTCAATGTATTCCAGACCTTTATTCATCATGGTGGCTGAATCGACAGAAATTTTTCGTCCCATCGACCAATTCGGATGACGACATGCCTGATCGGGGGTCATAGCAACCAGATCGCGCAATGGCGTTTCACGGAAAGGGCCACCAGACCCGGTAAGCAGCACGGACACGACGCCGTTTTGCTCAAGGTCAGCGTATCCCAGATTGAGTTGGATCGGTTGCGGTAAACTCTGAAAAATCGCGTTATGCTCGCTATCAACCGGCAAAAGCTGCGCTTTGTGGCGTTTCACGTCGTCCATAAACAGACGTCCGCAGGTTACCAGAGACTCTTTGTTCGCCAGTAAAATGCTTTTGCCCGCGCGGATCGCCGAAAGCGTCGGCAGCAAGCCCGCTGCGCCGACAATCGCCGCCATAACCTGATCAACATCATCCAGCGCGGCCATATCACAGGCAGCCTGCTGTCCACTCATAACTTCAGTGCGGCTACCCTGCTCCAGCAGAGCCGATTTTAGCAATGCCGCGCTTTTTTCATCGTCCATTACCGCATAGCGAGGAGAAAATTCCAGGCATTGCTCCACCATACGGGCAACATTCTTACCCGCAACCAACGCAGCAACACGAAATTTTTCCGGGTTATGGCGTACTACATCCAGCGTACTGCAACCAATGGAACCGGTTGATCCCAGGATGGTTAATTGCTTCATGAGACATCCAGAAAAATAGGGTATAGGCAGAAAAAGCAAAACGCCGCCATCCAGCCCTTGCAGGCCTTCTAAGCGGCGTTTTTAGCGTACAGATGAATCAGAACTGCATCAGTTCCGTTTCTTTCTCTGCCAGCGCCGCATCAACTTTCTTGATCGCTGCGTCAGTCAGTTTCTGTACTTCGTCCTGAGAACGGCGATCGTCATCTTCGCTGATCTCTTTATCTTTCAACAGCGCTTTCACTTTGTCGTTTGCATCGCGGCGTACGTTACGTACGGCAACACGCGCGCCTTCAGCTTCGCCACGCACGATCTTGGTCAGATCTTTACGACGTTCTTCGGTCAGCGGAGGCAGCGGAACGCGGATGTCGGAACCCGCTGAACTTGGATTCAGACCAAGGTCGGAAGCCATAATTGCTTTTTCAACGGCAGGTCCCATGGAGCGGTCAAACACGTTGATTTTCAGGGTACGGGAATCTTCAACCGTTACGCTTGCCAGTTGGCGCAGCGGAGTCGGCGTGCCGTAATATTCCACGACAATACCATCCAGCAGGCTAGGAGAAGCACGGCCCGTACGAATTTTGCTGATTTGATTTTTGAACGCTTCGACGCATTTGTCCATGCGTACTTCAGCATCTTTTCTGATATCGTTGATCACGTTACGAATCCTTGAAAGCTCGTTTCAGTCAGACCATACCCACCACGCAAGGTGTGACAAGTATAGTCTTGATTAATTTTGAGGGACGTATCCCGCGACATTAAAGCGGAATATTACCTGCATTTAGCCGCAACGGGAATTATTCCGTGATTAACGTGCCTTCTTTTTCACCCATAACAACACGGCGCAGCGCACCCGGTTTGTTCATGTTAAAGACACGAATCGGTAATTTGTGGTCACGAGCCAGCGTGAACGCAGCCAGATCCATCACTTTCAGCTCTTTATCCAGTACTTCAGTGTAGGTCAACTGTTCGTACATGGTCGCCGTAGGATCTTTAGCCGGGTCGGCAGTAAATACGCCGTCCACTTTGGTGGCTTTCAGTACTACATCCGCTTCAATTTCAATACCGCGCAGACAGGCTGCTGAATCGGTAGTGAAGAACGGATTGCCGGTACCCGCAGACAAAATAACAACGCGATTGTTACGCAGCAGACTGATCGCTTCCGCCCAGCTGTAGTTATCACACACGCCGTTCAGAGGAATGGCGGACATCAAGCGAGCGTTCACATAGGCGCGGTGAAGCGCATCGCGCATCGCCAGACCGTTCATTACGGTGGCTAACATGCCCATGTGGTCGCCCACAACGCGGTTCATCCCTGCTTTCGCCAGACCAGCGCCACGGAACAGGTTACCGCCACCAATCACTACGCCAACCTGAATACCCAGCTCAACCAGCTCTTTGATTTCCTGAGCCATACGGTCAAGTATGCTTGCATCAATACCGAAGCCTTCTGAACCTTGCAGAGCTTCGCCACTTAACTTAAGCAGAATACGTTTGTAGACGGGTTTTGCATTGGTAGCCATGTTTCTTTCCTGAGACTGTCAACGAATGAGATGAGTTAATTCCGGCGACATTGTATGTCGCTTTTCAGCATGACCACTATAGCGGTTCGCTGAATTTACAAGCCAGACACAAAAAGAAGCCGCCCTCAGGCGGCTCCTTTAAAAATTAAGACTGCTTGGACATCGCAGCAACTTCTGCTGCAAAGTCAGTCTCAACTTTCTCGATGCCTTCACCCACTTCGAAGCGGATGAAACCAGTTACGTCAGCATTGTGCTCTTTCAGCAGCTGACCAACAGATTTGCTCGGTTCCATAACGAAAGGCTGGCCAGTCAGAGAAACTTCGCCGGTGAATTTCTTCATGCGGCCTTCAACCATTTTCTCTGCGATTTCTTTCGGCTTGCCAGACTGCATGGCGATGTCCAGCTGAACCTGGTATTCTTTCTCTACCACTTCAGCAGAAACGTCTTCCGGCTTAACGAATTCTGGTTTGCTTGCAGCAACGTGCATTGCCAGCTGTTTAACCAGTTCTTCGTCAGCGCCAGTTGCAGCAACCAGAACACCGATACGCGCACCGTGCTGGTAGTTACCCAGAACTTCGCCTTCCAGGGAAGCCACGCGACGAATGTTGATGTTCTCACCGATTTTAGCAACCAGCGCAACACGTTCTTCTTCGAACTGTGCTTTCAGAACTTCAACGTCAGTGATTTTGCCAGCAACGGCAGCGTCCAGTACTTTGTCAGCAAATGCCTGGAAACCAGCATCTTTAGCAACGAAGTCAGTCTGGCAGTTAACTTCCAGAATGAAAGCGATGTTGCCGTCGATTTTGGTTTTGATTACGCCGTCAGCAGCAACGTTGCCTGCTTTTTTCGCCGCTTTGATTGCGCCAGACTTACGCATGTTTTCGATTGCCAGCTCGATGTCGCCATTAGCTTCAGTCAGTGCTTTTTTGCAATCCATCATGCCTGCGCCAGTACGCTCACGCAGCTCTTTTACCAGGGATGCGGTAATTTCAGCCATTCTAAAATCCTCGGAAGATTTGATCTGCCCGGCATGAAACCGCACAGATTTAAAAGTGAAAAAGGGGGCCATATACAGGCCCCCTAACCAAACGTGATACTACCTGGTCTATAAGGGCTCTAACGAGCGTGCCTTATTATTCAGCTTCTACGAAGCTTTCTTCCGCCTGGGAAGCCAGATCCTGAGAACGGCCTTCACGAACGGTAGTAGCTACAGCGCCCAGGTACAGGGTCACAGCACGGATTGCGTCGTCGTTACCCGGGATAACGAAGTCAACACCGTCCGGATCAGAGTTGGTATCAACGATAGCAAATACCGGGATACCCAGGTTGTTTGCTTCTTTGATAGCAATGTGCTCGTGGTCAGCATCGATTACGAACAGAGCGTCCGGCAGACCGCCCATGTCTTTGATACCGCCCAGGCTGTTTTCCAGTTTCTCAAGCTCACGAGTACGCATCAGCGCTTCTTTCTTGGTCAGCTTTTCGAAAGTACCGTCCTGAGACTGAGTTTCCAGATCTTTCAGACGTTTGATGGACTGACGAACGGTTTTCCAGTTAGTCAGCATACCGCCCAGCCAGCGATGGTTCACGAAGAACTGGTCGCAGCTGTTAGCCGCTTCTTTCACCGCTTCGCTTGCAGCGCGTTTAGTACCAACGAAAAGGATTTTACCTTTACGAGCAGAGATCTTGTTCAGTTCAGCCAGAGCTTCGTTGAACATCGGTACAGTTTTCTCAAGGTTGATGATGTGAACTTTGTTACGCGCACCGAAGATGAACGGCTTCATTTTCGGGTTCCAGTAACGGGTCTGGTGACCAAAGTGAACACCAGCCTTGAGCATGTCGCGCATGGAAACAGTTGCCATGATTAAAACCTCTATATATAAAAGTTGGGGTTAAGCCTCCACGCATCCCATATTACCGACCCCAAAGGGCACCCCGGAATATGTGCCGATACGTGTGTGTTGTTACACAAAGTGAGATTTGTCGCTCCCGTCCATCGTGTGTAGTCTTCGAATGGATCGGAAGTCCGGCGCGCTTTATACCACAAATACGCCACCGACACCAATAATTGTTGGCACTCAGTGCTGAATTGAACGATGAATTTCGTGTTACAGGCAGACGGCAAATTTTTGAATCCCCGGGAGCTTACGGCCAGTAAGTGACCGGGGTGAAAAAATGTAGCCAACGCACCTGTGGCACGAAAGGCGAAGTTCAGAATGATTCTCAATTTGGCAGGGTACACCCCTGACTGATACCATTGTCAGCACTTACACAATTATTGCCGAAAATAATCGGCACTGATGGACAGAATTCATGGCTATCTCAATCAAGACCCCTGAAGAAATCGAAAAAATGCGCGTCGCTGGCCGTCTGGCGGCGGAAGTACTGGAGATGATCGAACCGTTCATTAAACCGGGCGTCAGCACCGGCGAACTGGATCGCATCTGTAATGACTACATCGTTAATGAGCAGCAGGCCATTTCCGCGTGCCTGGGCTACCACGGTTACCCTAAATCCGTGTGTATCTCGATTAACGAAGTGGTGTGCCACGGGATCCCGGACGACGCGAAGCACCTGAAAGATGGTGATATCGTTAACATCGACGTGACCGTGATTAAAGACGAATTCCACGGCGATACCTCTAAAATGTTTATCGTCGGCAAGCCCACCATTCTTGGCGAACGTCTGTGCCGTGTAACGCAGGAAAGCCTGTATCTGGCGCTGCGGATGGTTAAACCGGGCATTCGCCTGCGCACGTTGGGTGCAGCGATTCAGAAATACGCGGAAGGCGAAGGCTTCTCTGTAGTACGTGAATACTGCGGTCACGGTATCGGTCGAGGCTTCCACGAGGAGCCTCAGGTTCTGCACTACGATGCAGACGACGGCGGCGTGGTACTGCAGCCGGGCATGACCTTCACCGTAGAACCGATGCTGAATGCCGGTGATTACCGCATCCGCACCATGAAAGACGGCTGGACGGTGAAAACCAAAGACCGCAGCTTGTCTGCTCAGTATGAGCATACTATTGTGGTGGCGGAAAACGGCTGTGAGATCCTGACGTTACGCAAGGATGACACCATCCCGGCGATCATCACACACGACGAATAATGTTTTGCCTGATGGCGATGCCTCCGCATCTTATCAGGCCTACAAATTGTACTACTTCGTAGGCCGGATAAGGCGTTCACGCCATCATCCGGCTTTTTAATGGGTGGCGCATAATGAATACTCTTCCTGAACAGCACGCAAATACAGCCCTCCCCACCCTGCCTGGCCAACCGCAAAACCCCGGAACCTGGCCACAGAATGATCTCAACTGCGCCGGCATTAAAGCGCATATCGACACGTTCCAGCGCTGGTTAGGCGAAGCGTTTGACAGCGGAATTTCCGCTGAACAGCTCATTGAGGCCCGTACCGAATTTATTGACCAGTTGCTACAACGCCTGTGGATTGAAGCCGGTTTTGGCCAAATTGCCGACCTGGCGCTGGTTGCCGTTGGGGGTTACGGGCGCGGCGAACTGCACCCGCTTTCCGACATTGACCTGTTGATCCTCAGCCGTAAAAAGCTCCCTGACGCGCAGGCCGAAAAAGTCGGTGAGCTGTTAACGCTGTTGTGGGACGTGAGGCTGGAAGTGGGCCACAGCGTGCGTACGCTGGAAGAGTGTCTGCTGGAAGGTTTATCAGATTTAACCGTCGCCACTAATCTGATAGAAACACGCCTGCTGATTGGCGACGTGGCGCTGTTTCTTGAGCTACAAAAGCATATTTTTAGCGAAGGTTTCTGGCCGTCCGATAAGTTTTACGCCGCCAAAGTGGAAGAGCAAAACCAACGCCACCAGCGTTATCACGGCACCAGCTACAATCTGGAACCCGATATCAAAAGCAGCCCCGGCGGCCTGCGCGACATCCACACTCTACAATGGGTCGCCCGCCGCCATTTTGGCGCAACCTCACTGGATGAGATGGTTGGTTTCGGCTTTTTGACGCTGGCGGAGCGTGCCGAGCTGAATGAATGCTTGCATATCCTGTGGCGCATACGCTTTGCTCTGCACCTGATCGTGAGTCGTTACGATAACCGCCTGCTGTTTGATCGTCAGCTCAGCGTAGCCCAACGGCTAAACTACGGCGGCGAGGGCAATGAGCCTATCGAGCGGATGATGAAAGACTACTTCCGCGTCACACGACGGGTCAGCGAACTGAACCACATGCTGTTGCAGCTGTTCGACGAGGCGATCCTCGCTATGCCCGCCGACGAAAAGCCGCGTCCGATTGATGACGACTTTCAACTGCGCGGCTCCTTGATTGATCTGCGCAGCGATGACCTGTTTATCCGCAAACCCGAAGCGATATTGCGGATGTTTTACATCATGGTGCGTAACAGCGCAATCAGCGGGATTTACTCCACCACGCTGCGCCATCTGCGCCATGCCCGTCGTCATTTAACGCAGCCGTTATGCTATATCCCGGAAGCTCGCTCGCTGTTTCTCAGCATGTTACGCCATCCGGGCGCGGTGAGCCGCGGTCTGCTGCCGATGCATCGCCACAGCGTATTGTGGGCCTATATGCCGCAATGGTCGCATATAGTCGGCCAAATGCAGTTTGACCTGTTTCATGCCTATACGGTGGATGAACACACCATTCGCGTAATGCTCAAGCTGGAAAGTTTTGCCAATGAAGATACCCGCCAGCGCCATCCGCTGTGTGTGGATCTGTGGCCGCGCCTGCGGCAGCCGGAGCTAATTCTGATTGCCGCTTTGTTCCATGATATCGCCAAAGGCCGCGGTGGCGATCATTCGGTTCTCGGTGCTCAGGACGTACTCAAATTCGCCGAGCTGCACGGCCTGAACTCCCGCGAAACACAGCTGATCGTGTGGCTGGTGCGCCAGCATTTACTGATGTCAGTCACCGCTCAACGTCGCGATATTCAGGATCCCGAAGTGATTAAGCAATTCGCCGAAGAAGTGCAAACGGAACACCGCCTGCGCTTTTTAGTGTGCCTGACCGTTGCGGATATTTGCGCCACCAACGAAACGCTGTGGAATAGCTGGAAGCAAAGCCTGCTGCGCGAGCTGTACTTTGCCACGGAAAAACAGCTACGGCGTGGGATGCAAAACACACCGGATATGCGCGAGCGCGTGCGTCACCATCAGCTTCAGGCGTTGGCGTTATTGCGGATGGATAACATTGATGAAGAAGCGCTGCACCATATCTGGTCACGCTGTCGGGCGAACTATTTCGTGCGCCACAGTCCAAATCAACTGGCCTGGCATGCGCGTCATCTCTTACAACATGACCTCAAAGAGCCGCTCATTCTGCTTAGCCCGCAGGCAACGCGTGGAGGAACGGAAATCTTTATCTGGAGTCCGGATCGCCCGTATCTGTTTGCCGCCGTTTGCGCCGAACTGGACCGGCGTAATCTGAGCGTCCACGATGCGCAGATTTTCACCACCCGTGATGGGATGGCGATGGATACGTTCATTGTGCTGGAGCCGGACGGCAGCCCGCTGTCGTCAGACCGACACGAAGCGATCCGTTTTGGGCTGGAACAGGCGATCACTCAGCGTAGCTGGCAGCCGCCGCAACCGCGTCGCCAGCCGGCAAAATTACGTCATTTCACCGTCGATACCGAAGTGACTTTTCTGCCGACCCATACCGATCGAAAATCATTCCTCGAGCTTATCGCTCTCGACCAGCCAGGACTGCTGGCGCGGGTCGGGCAGATTTTTGCCGATCTGGGAATTTCGCTGCATGGCGCCCGAATTACAACTATTGGCGAGCGAGTAGAAGATTTATTCATAATCGCCACCGCCGACCGGCGCGCCCTTAATAATGAGCTGCAGCAGGAAGTGCATCAACGGTTGACAGAGGCCCTCAATCCAAACGATAAAGGGTGATGTTTTTATTTATTATGGAAAGAGTTTAACAATGCAGCAGTTACAGAACGTTATTGAATCCGCTTTCGAGCGCCGTGCCGACATTACTCCGGCAAATGTGGATACCGTAACCCGCGAAGCGGTGAATCAGGTTATTTCTTTACTGGATTCCGGTGCTCTGCGCGTCGCAGAAAAGATTGAGGGTCAGTGGGTCACTCATCAGTGGCTGAAAAAAGCGGTCCTGCTCTCTTTTCGTATTAACGATAATCAGGTTATCGATGGTGCGGAAAGCCGTTACTTCGATAAAGTGCCGATGAAATTCGCCGACTATGACGAAGCGCGCTTCCAGAAGGAAGGTTTCCGCGTGGTTCCGCCTGCGGCCGTGCGTCAGGGCGCGTTTATCGCCCGTAACACCGTGCTGATGCCATCTTACGTAAACATCGGCGCTTATGTTGATGAAGGTACGATGGTTGATACCTGGGCGACTGTCGGGTCCTGTGCGCAAATCGGTAAAAACGTACACCTGTCCGGCGGCGTTGGCATTGGCGGCGTACTGGAACCGTTACAGGCTAACCCGACCATCATTGAAGATAACTGCTTCATCGGTGCGCGTTCTGAAGTAGTAGAAGGCGTGATCGTCGAAGAAGGCTCCGTTATCTCCATGGGCGTATACATCGGCCAGAGCACCCGTATTTATGATCGCGAAACTGGCGAAGTGCATTATGGCCGCGTTCCGGCGGGCTCCGTTGTCGTTTCCGGCAACCTGCCGTCGAAAGATGGCAAATACAGCCTGTACTGCGCGGTGATAGTGAAAAAGGTTGATGCCAAAACGCGTGGCAAAGTGGGAATCAACGAACTGTTACGCACCATCGACTAACAGCAATTTGAAAAAGCGGGCTTAGCCCGCTTTTTTTACATCTGCGAGTGGCGTAAACAAGGCTTTTCGTTAATTATTCAATGGTTATAGTGAGCTTAAGGGTACCGCTATGTATGACAATCTGAAAAGTCTGGGCATTACTAATCCTGAAGAGATCGATCGTTACAGCCTGCGGCAAGAAGCCAACAACGATATCCTGAAAATCTATTTCCAGAAGGATAAAGGCGAGTTTTTTGCCAAGAGCGTGAAGTTCAAATATCCCCGCCAGCGTAAAACGGTTGTCGCCGATGGCGTCGGCCAGGGTTATAAAGAAGTGCAGGAGATCAGCCCCAACCTGCGCTATGTGATCGATGAACTGGATCAGATCTGCCAGCGCGATCGCAGCGAAGTCGATCTTAAACGTAAGATCCTCGATGATTTACGTCATCTGGAAAGCGTCGTGACCAACAAGATCAGCGAAATTGAAGCCGATCTGGAAAAACTGACGCGTAAATAACCGCGAGTGGATGTATTCGTAGGCCGGGTAAGGCGAAGCCGCCACCCGGCATTTTGCCTGATAAGCGTAGCGCCATCAGGCAATCAATGCTGCTCATCTAACTGCAACGCCACATACAGTAGCAGCCTGTCGTCAAAATTCCCCAAATCCAGCCCGGTCAGTTCTGAAATACGATTCAGGCGATATTCCAGCGTATTACGATGAATAAACAATGCCTTTGAGGTCGCCAGCGGCTGAACGTTATGCCGAAACCATGCCGCCAATGTCCGACGCAGCAAGCCGTTATTATCCATTGCTTTTAACCGTACCAACGGACGCGCCAACTCATTGGCCTGCCAGCCGCCGCGCAGGCTGTCCAGCAGTACCGGCAGCATCAGATCCTGATAGAAATAGCTTCGGCTTTCCGGCATCCGCTGCTTACCGACCATCATGGTGGTACGCGCCGTACGATACGAACGGGCAATGCTGCCAGGCCCGGTAAAATAGTTGCCGAGCGAGACGCGAAAACGCAGCTGTCCGTTCTCTTTCATCCGGGTAATAAGCTGTTCAACGCGCTTGCGATGATCTTCGGCATCCCAGCGGCCAAACTGATTGAGCGCGGGTTTCAGCACCACCATCTCAGTCAGGGAAACAATCGCAATCAGATTATTACGCTCTGGCGTGGTCAACGCATTCTGTAATTGCTGTAGCTCAGCCATCGCGCTGTCAACGCCAAGCTGACCGCTGTCGACTTCAACTACCGCTGCCACGCGCGGCTGGTTCAAATCGATGCCTAAACGCTGCGCCCATTCCATTAGCGCCGGGGTATTTTCTTCCGCCTGAATCAGGTTCATCACCAATTCTTCGCGCAGACGGCTGTCCTGGGCTAAAAGATGCATCAGACGCGACTGTTCCAGCATCATTTCGGCGGTCATACATACCAATTCGCCGTATTTGCGCAGATGTTCCGGTTCGCCGGTAAGACCGATAACGCCAACGATTTCGCCTTCAAGACGCAGCGGCAGGTTGATCCCCTGTCGCACACCGTGTAAATGCCGTGCGACCGCATCGTCAATATCGACCACCCGCCCCTGAGAAAGCACCAGCAGCGCGCCTTCGTGCAATTCACCAATTCGTTCGCGATCGCCGCTGCCGATTATCCGCCCACGGGCATCCATTACGTTGATATTGGTATCAATGATGCGCATGGTACGCGCCACGATATCCTGCGCCATTTTGGTATCAAGATGCCAGCCAGCCATAAACCCTCCTGTGAGCAGAGCTCAAGCATAAGGAAGATAACAAACGACAACATTGTGCAAATGCACAAAGCGCAAGAGAGAAGTATGGAGTTGTGGGAGGTATCACAAAAAGAAACCCCTTCCTGTGCAGGAAGGGGTTGAGGGAGATTACTGCATCAACAGATAGATGGAGCTGTCGCCACGCTGAATGTTCAGCGCCAGTACAGCGGGTTTGCTGTCGAGAATTTTGCGCAGTTCGGCGATATTTTTCACCGGTTGCTGGTTAGCACCGATAATCACATCCCCTTTCTTCAGGCCAATCTGTGCAGCCGGAGAATTCGGTTTCACGTCGCTTACCACGACCCCTTTGTCCTGGCCCTTGTTGCTCATATCGGCACCTTCAATGCCTTTGAAGATAGAGCTGGAATCAACCTGGGTCTGGCTGCTCTGCTGCAGTTCCAGATTCACAGTAACAGGCTTACCGTCGCGCAGCAGGCCAAGGTTAATTTTGCTGCCTACCGGCATAGTTCCCACCTGCGCACGCAGGGCGGCAAAGCTGCTGATAGGTTTACCGTTCAGGGAGGTAATCACATCCCCGGCTTTAATACCCGCTTTCGCTGCGGAAGAGTTCGGCATGACCTGGCTGACGAATGCGCCACGCTGGGCGTCAACTTTCATCGCTTTCGCCAGCTCAGAGCTCAGCTCGGTACCCATAATGCCCAGCTCGCCACGTTTAACCTGGCCGAACTCAACCATCTGCGAGGTCAGGTTTTTCACCATGTTGCTTGGGATTGCAAAGCCGATCCCGATATTACCGCCGTCCGGTGCGAGGATCGCGGTATTAATCCCGATCAGCTCACCGTTCAGGTTGACCAGGGCGCCACCGGAGTTACCCCGGTTGATCGCAGCATCGGTCTGGATAAAGTTCTCGTAGTTTTCCGCATTCAGGCCGCTACGGCCCAGCGCAGAAACGATACCGGAGGTAACGGTCTCGCCGAGGCCAAACGGGTTACCAATTGCCACGGTGTAATCACCCACGCGCAGCGCGTCAGAATCTGCCAGCTTAATTGCTGTCAGGTTTTTCGGATCCTGAATCTGGATCAACGCGATATCGGAGCGCGGATCTTTACCCACGATCTTCGCGTCAAATTTACGTCCATCGCTCAGTTGAACTTTAATCACCGTGGCGTTATCCACCACGTGGTTGTTGGTCACAACATACCCTTTCGCGGCATCAATAATTACGCCGGAGCCCAGCGCCATAAATTTTTGCTGCTGGCCACCGCCGTTGTCAGCGCCCGGTGCGCCGCCCTGGCAGAACGGGGAACTCTGGAACGGAGAACCGTCCTGGCAGAATGGGGAATTATCACCGAAGAACTGCTGGAAATTACGCGGCATGCGCGGCGTATTCACCGTCGTGCTCCCCTCGACGTTAATACTCACCACCGATGGCATCACTTTTTCAAGCATCGGGGCCAGGCTTGGCATCTGTTGGGCGGTCGTTGCTGAAGACGCCGTTTCAGCCGCTGTTGCAGACAAGGGGGACAACGCCAAACCTAAACTCAGAGCCAGTGCACTCATTGCTAATGTGGTTTTTTTCATGTGTTTCGTTCTCGATTAACAGGTAACGCAAAATTGCTGTATACGTCAGAGTCGTTTTATAGCGCTAAGTTCCAGATTTAAGTTTAAGGAAAAAGTAAAATTTTATTGTCGGCCTTTACAAATGATTATTTATTGCTCTACTGCCATCAACCGGCGATATTCATCCCAGGCGTATAAATCTGTCATCCCGCTGATATAATCCTGAATCAAACGACAGCGATAATAATATTCCAGAACAGAAAACTCAGCGCAGCCAACCGATATTTTACTGACCGCCTCAACATAAGCAAGGCGATGGCGAGTGGACAGCTTCTGAAATAACCGGGACTCGATAGGAAAACGTTTTACTCTTTCATTTTCGACCAGTTCAGTAAAATCTGACTGAGTCATTTTTAATAACGGTTGATAGATTTCCAGCAGCCCGCTGATCACCCGATAGCCCTGTAACTCCAGTTGCTCAACGTCTGGGTGGCTAAACACATGTTTTATCGCCACATTTTTATAGACACCCAGCAACTGGCTGAAGCTACTGGCATCTTCTAACAGCGCGTGATTAAAACATCCCTCAAAAATCTGCGGCAAGTTATCGATAAATCGCTGAGCAGCGTACGGCACCAGTTTATTCAATGTATTAACGCGTAAATACATAAAGAACTGATCTTCGGTACTCCGGCTTAATGTATTTGAACGTGATTTCTCCCAGGCGTTCTCTACCACCAGACTGAACAGGGAACCTTTTTCGTGGTGTCCCCACGCCTCATGCAGATGGTGATAAAGTTGCTCGACGCTAAAGATTCTTTTCTCAACGGCATCTTCCAGATCGGCCACGCAATAAGAGATATCATCGGCAGCTTCCATAATCCAGGTTAATGGAAAGCGACTGTAAGGCGCTAATGATAATTCTTTACGTAACCTCTCAATATACAGTTCTTCAGAAAGATAATAGCCTGGTTTCTTCATTAAATAGTTGTGTGTTGCAGGCGCATTACCACGCCACCACGCCGGACGGGTATATTTCAAAATACCGCCAACCTGCGCCCAGGTAAGATTCATGCGCATCAGGGTATGTACCAGACGAATCCCTTGCGCATTACCTTCAAAATGACATAAATCTTGTCGCACCTTACGGCGAATATCATTCAGCGACTCTTCGCCTTCGCGCAAACGTAATGCCGCCACCAGACAGCGGTCATCGCTGAGTGGCTGACTTTCCGCATCTGCGGGATACAGTCGCTGGCGGAACCAGTCATTAATTGCCGCTTCACCAAAGTGACCAAACGGCGGATTGCCAATGTCGTGCATCAGGCAGGACATTTCGACAATACTTTCAAACGGTCCCGTCAGTTCATCCAGGCCATACTGCTCCAGCAACTTTTGCTCTTTTAGTCGGCTGAGGATCTCTTTCGCGATATAGCGGCCAACCTGCTGAACTTCCATTGAGTGCGTTAAACGCGTGCGCACCGCCGCATTACGTTCCAGCGGAAAGACCTGGGTCTTTTGTTGCAGTCGGCGAATTGCCGGAGAATTGATAATACGTCCACGATCGCTTTCGAAAATACGCAGGATCTCATGCTCAGTCTTCACGCCCTGCGGCGAACGGTAACGACGATGCCAGTTTATTTTTTTTCGGAAATCGATCTGTGCCATGTCCTCTCCCGCCTGAGAAATGCGCTACCCCTTAAGCGCATGATAGACTATGCCCTCAAATCTGGCTTATCGCGAGTAAATCTATGAAAATCGGCATCATTGGTGCAATGGAAGAAGAAGTTACGCTACTGCGTGACAAAATCGAAAACCGTCAGACCATCGCTCTCGGCGGTTGTGAAATTTACACCGGCCAACTAAACGGTACTGAGGTTGCGCTACTGAAATCAGGCATCGGTAAAGTCGCTGCTGCACTGGGCGCTACGTTGCTGCTTGAACGCTGCAAGCCGGACGCCATCATTAATACCGGTTCAGCGGGCGGCCTGGCCTCTACGCTGAAAGTCGGCGATATCGTGGTTTCTGATGAAGCGCGCTATCACGATGCCGACGTCACGGCATTTGGCTATGAATTTGGTCAGCTACCGGGTTGCCCGGCGGGTTTCAAAGCCGATCCTGCACTGATTGCTGCGGCAGAAGCCTGCATTGCAGAACTGAATCTGAATGCTGTCCGTGGGCTTATCGTCAGCGGCGATGCCTTCATTAATGGCTCTGTTGGCCTGGCAAAAATTCAACATAACTTCCCACAGGCGATTGCCGTTGAGATGGAAGCAACCGCGATTGCGCATGTTTGCCACAATTTTAACGTGCCGTTCGTCGTGGTTCGCGCCATTTCTGACGTCGCCGATCAGCAGTCCCATCTCAGCTTTGACGAGTTCCTGGTGGTCGCCGCGAAGCAGTCAAGCCTGATGGTTGAAACGCTGGTACAGAAACTGGCGCATGGCTAAATTACTCTCCAGGGCGCTGGTCGCCCTGCTTTTCACTCTCCCGGCGTTCCTTTACGCCGCACCGCGTGTTGTTACGCTTTCTCCCGCCAATACTGAACTCGCTTTTGCCGCAGGCATTACCCCCGTTGGCGTCAGTAGCTATTCAAATTACCCGCCCGAGGCTAAAAATATTGAAGAGGTCTCAACCTGGCAAGGCATGAATCTGGAACGCATTGTGGCGTTGAAACCGGATTTGGTCGTCGCCTGGCGCGGGGGAAATGCTGAGCGGCAGGTAAATCAACTGACCGCGCTGGGTGTTAAGGTCATCTGGGTGGATGCTGTTACCATTGAGCAGGTCGCCGATGCGCTACGCCAGTTGGCGCCATGGAGCCCCAGACCAGAGCAGGCCAAACAGGCAGCAAAAACGTTGCTTGATGAATATGCTTTACTAAAATCTCAGTATGCCAACAAACCGAAAAAACGCGTGTTTCTGCAGTTTGGGGCGAATCCTCTGTTTACCAGTGGAAAAGGCTCCATTCAGCATGAGGTTCTTGAGGTATGCGGTGGAGAAAACATCTTTGCCGGCAGTCGGGTTCCATGGCCGCAGGTTAGCCGTGAACAGGTCCTGGCAAGAGCGCCGCAGGCTATCGTTGCCACCGGTGGTTCGGGCGAAACGCTGAAAATTGAGCAATACTGGGGAAACCAGCTAAAAATACCCATTATTACACTTAATAGTGACTGGTTCGAACGCGCGAGCCCGCGTATTATCCTCGCCGCAAAACAACTCTGCAATGCGCTTTCACAGGTAAATTAGCGCCTGCCCCCACCAGGTTTGTTGTGAGGATTTAAACATGCTCGTCTATTGGCTGGATATTGTCGGTACCGCGGTATTTGCTATCTCTGGCGTCTTGCTTGCCGGAAAACTGCGTATGGATCCCTTCGGCGTTCTGGTCTTAGGCGTGGTAACAGCCGTCGGTGGCGGGACGATCCGCGATATGGCGCTGGATAACGGACCGGTTTTTTGGGTTAAGGATCCTACCGATCTGGTGGTGGCGATGATCACCAGCATGCTGACGATCCTGCTGGTGCGTCAGCCCCGACGGTTGCCGAAGTGGATCCTGCCGGTGCTGGATGCCGTTGGTCTGGCGGTA
Source organism: Citrobacter sp. wls710 (assembly GCF_005281115.1). Taxonomy (NCBI): domain Bacteria; kingdom Pseudomonadati; phylum Pseudomonadota; class Gammaproteobacteria; order Enterobacterales; family Enterobacteriaceae; genus Citrobacter; species Citrobacter sp. wls710. Next base: position 8,301 of record NZ_SZXD01000004.1, on the reverse strand, counting down.
TTCGTGGGCATTGGCGTCAACAAAGCTTTTATAGCCGGAACAGGGCCTCTGGTGGCGATTTGTATGGGAGTGATCACCGGCGTTGGCGGTGGGATCATTCGTGACGTATTAGCCCGTGAAGTACCGATGATTTTGCGCACCGAAATCTACGCGACAGCCTGTATTATCGGCGGGATCGTACATGCGACCGCGTTTTATACCTTTGATGTTTCACTGGAAAACGCCAGTATGATGGGGATGATTGTCACCCTGCTGATTCGGCTGGCCGCCATTCGCTGGCATTTGAAATTGCCGACGTTTGCGCTGGATGATAACGGGCGTTGATATTGTTTTGCCCGATGGCGCTACGCTTATCGGGCCTGGAACATCTTTCCTGTAGGCCGGATAACACGCTCGCGTCGCCATCCGGCATAACGAACAGCAATCAGATGCTGAAAGAAGAACCACACCCGCAGGTGCTTTTAGCATTCGGGTTAGTCACAACGAAGCGGGAACCTTCCAGACCTTCGGTATAGTCAACCGAACCACCCACCAGATATTGCAGGCTCATCGGATCAACCACCAGACCAACACCTTGTTTCTCAATGGTCATGTCACCATCGTTCACCTGATCATCAAAGGTGAAACCATACTGAAAACCACTGCAACCACCGCCGGTGATATACACGCGTAATTTCAGGTTCGGGTTATCTTCGTCAGCGATCAGGCTTTTTACTTTATTGGCTGCTGCTTCAGTAAATTGCAGTGGCAGCGCTACGTCATCACTCATATTTTGCTCCAAACGACATTGGCAATTGGGCAAATTATAACCCAATGGTTAAAGCCATTATCTAATACCCTGGTATTTCGTTCAAGTATTCTCGCCAGCGGCGGTACCCTGGCTTTTTGCCGCCTGCTCCGCTTCCTGTTTTGCCAGCGTGCGGGCAAGGATAGTCGAGTATAGCGGCTTTCCGCCCATAAATTGGGCTAATAGTGTTGCGCCAAGACAGGTAATAATCATTGGCAAAATGAGCTGATAGTTATCGGTCATCTCCAGCACCAGCACAATACCGGTGAGCGGCGCCCTTACCGACGCCGCCAACAAAGCCCCCATTCCGGCGATGGCGAAGGTCCCGGCCTCGAGGTGATAATGCGGAAAGGAGGCCGCTGCGGCCATACCGAACGCGGTACCAAGCAGCGTGCCCAACGCCAGCATCGGGGCAAAAATCCCACCAGGCGCACCGGACGAGAAGCACAGCAGCGTGGTAATAACCCGGGTAATAAAGATAAACAGCAGCAGACCGACGCTAAAATTGCCTGCCGCAGCAATCGGGATCAGGTTAAACCCGCCACCTGCCGCTTCAGGTTTAATTAATCCAAGGATCCCGCACAGGCCGCCAATCGCACCGCCCATGAGCACCCATTTTTTAATCTCGCCACCGTGGAAACGCTGGAACATGTCCTGGGTACGCAACACCATGGTATTAAACAATGGTCCGACGCAGCCAAAAATAATCCCCAGCACCAGATACAGCCACAGCGTATTCACCGGCGCATTGGAGAGCTTGCCAACTTCAATAATCGGGGCTTCACCGTTGAAAACGCGAAACACAATGCTCGACATGATGACGCCGGTAAACACGGCTTTGATCGACACGAGGTTATAGCGAAACTGTGGACGCATCTCTTCAATAATGAACAGGATCCCCGCCAGAGGAGCATTAAACGCCGCCGACAAGCCCGCTGCGGCACCGGTAGCCAGCAGGGTATGCCGCGCTTCGGCGCTGCGCATACGGAAAATATCCAGCACCATGCGTCCAATGTTGCCGCCAATCTGCACGGTCGGCCCTTCTCGCCCGAGCACCATCCCAGCGCCCAGTGTGCCCATACCGCCGATAAATTTCACCGGCAGAACGCGCCACCAGCGCACGGGTCGTAACTCTTCCAAAGCGCCTTCAATCTCTGGGATCCCCGAACCGCCCGCTTCCGGTGCAAATTTACGCACCAGAAAATAGCCGACCATCGCCAGCAATGCAGAGAGGATAAACACCAGCGGCCACAGCAGAATGGCATGGTCCGCAACCTGAGCCAGCGCGCCTATGCGCTGATTCTGCACCCAGGTCACCGCTTTCTCAAAGGCTACGCCCACAAGTCCCGTCACGGTACCCACTACCGCGGCCATTAAGAGGATCGCCAACGGCGTTTTATCTCGTTCCAGGAGTCGACGGATTTGATCCCTGCGGCGTAAACGCACAATTTGCTGTGCTTCAAAAGAGGGAGTGTCTGTCTTCATCAGATGATCATTAATTGGTAATACAAATACGGAATCGGCATTCTACTCGCACATTTCACGAAAATCCCCTGCAAATCGCATTGTTTCAATTGCGTAAAACTTTCATAACCTTCTCTGAATAACTAGAATAGCGGGCATTTACTTTTTCTACGAACCAGGACCCCATCCATGAGTAAGTCTGAAAATCTCTACAGCGCAGCACGCGAACTTATCCCTGGCGGCGTTAACTCCCCCGTTCGCGCCTTTACTGGCGTGGGTGGTACTCCGCTGTTTATCGAAAAAGCGGACGGCGCGTATCTGTACGATGTCGATGGTAAAGCCTATGTCGACTACGTCGGTTCCTGGGGACCGATGGTACTGGGTCACAACCATCCGGCAATCCGTAATGCGGTGATTGAAGCCGCAGAACGCGGTTTAAGCTTCGGCGCGCCAACCGAGATGGAAGTGAAAATGGCGGAGCTGGTCACTGAACTCGTGCCGACCATGGACATGGTGCGCATGGTGAACTCCGGTACGGAAGCGACAATGAGCGCCATCCGTCTGGCGCGCGGTTTTACCGGTCGCGATAAGATCATCAAATTTGAAGGCTGCTACCACGGCCATGCTGACTGCCTGCTGGTCAAAGCCGGTTCCGGCGCGTTAACGCTGGGCCAGCCGAACTCCCCTGGCGTTCCAGCTGATTTCGCGAAACACACCCTGACCTGCACCTATAACGATCTCTCTTCAGTGCGTGCAGCGTTTGAACAGTACCCGCAGGAGATCGCCTGTATCATTGTTGAGCCGGTCGCCGGCAACATGAACTGCATCCCGCCGCTGCCAGAATTCCTGCCAGGCCTGCGTGCATTGTGCGATGAGTTTGGCGCGCTGTTGATTATCGATGAAGTGATGACCGGTTTCCGCGTGGCACTGGCCGGTGCACAGGATTATTACGGCGTTGTTCCGGACCTGACCTGCCTGGGTAAAATCATCGGTGGCGGGATGCCCGTTGGCGCATTCGGTGGCCGTCGTGATGTGATGGACGCGCTGGCGCCGACCGGTCCGGTTTACCAGGCGGGTACACTGTCCGGTAACCCGATTGCAATGGCGGCGGGCTTTGCTTGTCTGACCGAAGTGGCCCAACCGGGTATTCATGAAACGCTGAACGAACTGACAACGCGTCTGGCGGAAGGTCTGCTGGAAGCGGCCAAAGACGCTAATATTCCGCTGGTGGTTAACCATGTGGGCGGGATGTTCGGGATTTTCTTCACCGATGCAGAAACCGTGACCTGCTATCAGGATGTGATGGCATGCGACGTTGAACGCTTTAAGCGTTTCTTCCACATGATGCTGGATGAAGGGGTTTACCTGGCGCCTTCTGCCTTCGAAGCGGGCTTTATGTCTGTGGCGCACAGCGAAGAAGATATCAATAACACCATCGACGCCGCGCGTCGGGTGTTTGCGAAACTGTAAAAGAGAACGTACAGAAACAACGTAGGCCGGGTAAGGCGAAGCCGCCACCCGGCTTTTTTATTGCCGGATGGCGACGCGAGCGTCTTATCCGGCCTACATGAAAAGAATCAGCCTCAGCGGCTCTGCTTTCTCAGCAGATAGATAAAGTACGGCGCGCCGATAAACGTCGACAGTAATCCCGCCGGGATCTGATACGGAAACAGCACCATTCTGCCGCACCAGTCGGCAAAGACCAACAGCACGCCTCCCGCCAGCGCCGAAATCAGCATATGCGGCATCGCCCGGCGAAAACCCATCATGCGAGCAATATGCGGCGCCATCAGCCCGACAAAGCTCAACGGCCCAATCGTCATGGTTGCTGTCGCCGTTAATCCCGCCGCCAACAGCAGTAATCCCACGCGTGACGGCGTCAACGCCATACCGACCGCCCGCGCCGTATCGCCGCCGAGCGGTAAAATCGTCAACCAACGACGGCACAGCGGCGTCAGCACCAGCAAGAAAACCATCACTATCCCGGTACGCAATACCTGCTCGCCTGTCGCGTTATAGGTTGAGCCAGAGATCCAGGTCAACACGCCCGCCATGCGCGGGTCGCCGCTGGCCTGCAGCATCATCAGCAGCATTGTAAACGCCGTGCTGAGCGCCATCCCTGCCAGCAGCATACGGTGCGGCGAAAAACCGCCGCGCCCGGCGGCAACCATGATGATAAGCAGAGTGACCGCCGCTCCGAGGCTCCCGGCGGGGAGTAGCCAGCCAAAGGCATTGCCGGGCACCAGAAACAGCATGAGCACTACGCCAAATGCCGCGCCGGAGCTAATACCCAGGACTTCCGGGCTGGCCATTGGATTTCCGGTCAGACGCTGAATAATACAGCCCGCAACCGCCAGCATCACTCCGGCAATCAGCGCCGCCAGAATACGTGGCCAGCGCCAGGGCATCAGTTCATCAAGCATCGCGCCGCTGGCCCATGTCCAGCCGTGTGCATCACGTCCGAACGACAACGCCACGACAACCGCCAGCAGTAAAATCGCACCGCCCGCCAGCGCAAACATCAGTACATTTTGACGCTCAGCGGCGATGCGGTTGCTGGCATTCATATCCGGTGCGCTCATGCTTTTAAGGCGCGGCAGCAGCCACAGCAGCAGCGGCGCGCCAACCAGCGCCGTCACCGAACCGGTGGAGACTTCCATCCAGACGCGGGTTAGCCACAGAATGATTTGATCGGAGAGCCAGAGGATCAGCGCGCCAATCAACGGGGCCAGCAACAGACGTGCCAGTAAGCGCCGGGCACCGAGCATTTTTGCCAGCAGCGGCGCAAACAGACCGATAAAACCGATAATTCCGACTGCGTTAACCAGCAAGGCGCTGATGACAATCGCCAGCGTCAGTGCCGCCAGGCGCGCCAGCGATAGCGCCAGCCCAAGGTTGCGCGCCACGCCGTCATCCAGTCCCATCAGCGTCATTGGGCGTAATAACAGCAGCGTCAACATCACGCCGCCCAGCAGTTGCGGCCACAAACGCTGAACGCCACTCCAGTCGGTTTGCGTCAGCGAGCCACTGCTCCATAAAAACATGCTTTGCAGCTGATCGTGATGGAAGAGCACCATCAACTGGTTAATCGCCCCGCAGTACAGGCTGACCACCAGACCGGCAAGGATTAGCGTCACCGGAGAAAGACGTTTGCCCCAGGCGACGCCAAACACCAGCGCCCCAACGATACAGGCCCCTGCCAGCGCTGCAAATTGCGCGGTCAGCGCCCCCGGAATCGCCCACAGCGTCGTGACCGTAATACCTAACTGCGCCCCGGTTGCGACACCTAACGTAGTGGGTTCTGCCAGTGGGTTACGCAGCACCTGCTGGAACAACACGCCGACCAGGCCCAGCCCGGCACCGACCAACAGCGAAATTGCCAACCTCGGCAGCAAGCTGTAGTGGAAAACCATCTGCTCAATGGCATCGATATCCGGTGACCAGATGGCCTGTTGCCACTGACTGCGCGGTAGCGAAACAGAGAAGTTAACCCAGGTGAGCCAGCAGGCAGCGACAAACAGAACCGCCAGAAGAAGCGTTGGGAACAGCGCAATTCGTTTACTCACGCTTTGCCTCCCAGCGCATTATCCAGAATGCGGGCAAAATGCATCGCGGACAGCGTTGCGCCATAAAACCAGACGGCAGGCACGCGCTGAAAACGTCCGTCACGGACAAACGGCATCGCCTGCCATAATGGCGTAGACATCAGCGCAGCCATCTCTTTATCGTTGCCGTGATCAAAGCACAGCACATCAACATCCTTATAAGCAGCCAGACGGTCAATACTCACAGCAGTGCTGCCCCAGAAGTTGGTTTCTCCCTGCCAGGCGTTGGGGATCCCATATTCGTCCAGCACCTCCTGAAACAGGCTGTTCGGCCCAAACACCAGCATATGCCGCGAATCAAGCAGGGATGTCAGGAGCACGGGGCGCTCGCCACGTTGCATAAAGCGCGGTTTCAGGCTGGCGATAAAACGATCGTACTCGGCCAGATGGCGTTCAGCGGAGGCTGACAGATTCAGCAATTGCGCCATTTCCTGCAGCGATTTTCGCGCAACGGCCAGCGGCTTTTTGCCATCACTGAAATTAAATCCCTGCCCGGGGGCAATCCGCGCGAGCTTTTCGGGGGCGGGGCCATAACCAGCCGACCACACCAGAAACGAGGGCTTCATTTCGGTCAGCAGTTCGAGATTGGGTTCCGTACGTAGCCCGACGTCAATCACCGACTCCGGCAATGGAGGCTCATTGACCCACAGCTTGTAGTTAGGGATATCGGCAATGCCATACGGCGTAATACCCAGCGCCAGCAACAGCTCTACCGGTAACCATTCCAGCGCCACAATACGCTGTGGATCAATCGCCGCCGCGTGCGCCGTATTCATCCGCCACAGCAGCGGCGACAGCGCCATCGCCGTCAGCAGCCGCCGACGGGTAATATGAGGTAATCCGATCATTAATAGACAAAACTCACGGGTGCGGCACCGGCCGGATGCGGCAAAATGCCCATCGGGATACCGTAAATCTGTTCCAGCGTTTCGCTGCGCATCAGTTCCGCAGGCGTTCCCTGAGCAATCATTTCGCCGCCGCGCAGCGCAACTAAGTAATCGCAGTAGCGGGCCGCCATATTGATATCGTGCAGTACGGCAATCACCGTCAAGCCGCGCTGCTGGCTTAAGCGATGCACCAGCGCCAGCACGTCAACCTGATGGGCGATATCCAGCGCGGAGGTCGGTTCGTCAAGTAGCAGACAGCGGCTGTCCTGCGCCACCAGCATGGCGATCCACGCACGCTGGCGTTCCCCACCGGACAGGCTATCGACCAGACGATGCGCTAAAGGTTTTAAGCCCACCAACGAAATGGCTTCTTCTACTTTCTCCCGGTCAGCCACACCAAACCGTCCCAGCGCGCCATGCCACGGGTAGCGGCCAATGGCCACCAGCTCGCGGACGGTCATCCCTTCAGCCTGCGGCAGTTGCTGCGGCAGGTAAGCAACCTTGCGGGCAAACGCTTTACTGCTCCAGCTCTCCAGCGGCTGGTCGTCTAGCAGGATTTCGCCTTCTGACGGCGGCTGATGACGTCCCAGCATTTTCAGTAACGTCGATTTTCCGGAACCGTTGTGACCGATAAGTCCTGTCACTTTTCCCACAGGAAACGTTAACGAGAGGGGATGCAAAAGCGTGCGGCCAGGCACACGAAAGGAGACATTACGCAACGCAAAAGTGGTGTCGGGATGGGATCTGTTTTCCTGCATAGCAGCCAACTTGTAAAACGGGCACGCAAAGCGTGCCCAAAGAGAAATTAGAAACGGAAGGTTGCGGTTGCAACGACCTGACGTTCTGCGCCCCAGAAGCAGCCATAGGTATCAAAGCAGCTGGCAACGTATTCACGGTCAAACAGATTAGTAACGTTAACTGCAACGCTGGAACCTGCCATACCGAGACGAGCGAGATCGTATTTAACGACGGCATCCATCACGGTTGAGCTACCCACCTTGAAAGTATTTCCAGGATCACCATAGCTAGAACCGACATAACGGCCACCAGTTCCCAGCGTTAACCCAGATAACGGGCCTTCGTAGAAGGTGTAATCCCCCCACAGAGAGGCCATGTTTTTTGGTACCTGAACAGGTGTTTTACCTTTAAGCGTCGTGTCTTCTGTATATTCCGCATCGGTATACGTGTAAGACGCAGTCAGGTTAATGTTCGCATTCACTGCGGCTTTTGCTTCTAATTCAACGCCACGAGAACGTATTTCACCCGCCGGAACCTGCGCAAACGGATTAAGCGGGTCGGTGGTCAGGTTATTCGTTTTCGTTAGCTCATATACCGCGGCAGTAACAACAACGGGCAGATCTTTTGGAACATATTTCACGCCAGCTTCATATTGCTTACCTTTTGACGGCGCATAAGCAACGTTATCAGCAGGTGTTGCCGCCCATGCTTTTGAAGGGTTCGGCTCGAATGATTCGCTGTAGCTAAAGTATGGCGTAATACCATTGTCGAAGAGATAGTTAATCCCGCCTGGATTTGCCCCTATATTTCCAGACACCTG
>NZ_SZXD01000003.1:0-131293 GCF_005281115.1 Citrobacter sp. wls710 | reverse complement strand
GGTTGTCTGGTGATTCAGGGGGCCAGTCTATTCTTCTGCATGCGATGCCAAATCTCGCCGCTATCGTGACCGTAGCGGCGCACCGTTTCATAAACCTGCTCATGAGCACCCTGCTCGCACAGTTCTGACAGCTTACGATAGAAGCTCAGCGCCAGACCACGCGCTTCTGGATTGGCAAAATAATGACGACCAATGCGGGTATATAACCCTTTCATTCCGTTGAGGATCAGACCGTAAATCGGATTACCGGACGCAAATGCCAGACCGCGGAAAATGTTGTAGTCCAGATCGGCGAACGCATCAGCATGGTCAGCTACCTGATTAGCTGTCGCCAACACCTCTTGCGCTTTATCAGGATGCTGGCGAAACGCGGTGCGGATAAAGATGGTTGAAATGTTGGTGCGCACAGACAGCAGATTATCGATCAACTGCGGTACGCTCTCGTGATCGAGGCGCGCCAGCGTTTCAAGAATATTCAACCCGGAGGTTTCCCAGAAGTTATTCACCTTCGTCGGTTTGCCGTGTTGAATGGTCAACCAGCCGTCCCGCGCCAGACGCTGTAATACTTCGCGCAACGTAGTACGTGTCACTCCGATCAGTTCAGAGAGTTCACGTTCAGCGGGCAAAATAGTGCCAGGTGGGAAGCGGTTATTCCAGATACTCTCAATGATGTACTCTTCCGCGAACCCCGCCGGGCTTTGCGCCTTAATGACCATAGTAATAATTCCATTACACAGCAAAACATAGTTACAGTTATCATACCAGACGGGTTTCATAGCTGATAGCTGACGAAATGAAGAAAAAGTGGATCAAGGCTTCATTTTACAGATAACGCTGATGCACACTCCCCCTTGCCATTCACGTGAAGAGCTTGCCTGTGCTCCCTCCTCCCGCTAAGCTTTGCGGTCAAACATAACAACATGATTTCATTTTTAAAGGTAGGGAAATCACCATGGAGCTATCATGGGGCCGCGCTATGTGGCGCAATTTTTTAGGCCAGTCGCCAGACTGGTACAAACTTGCACTGCTCGTCTTCTTAGTCGTTAACCCGATTATCTTTTTCATCAATCCCTTTATTGCTGGCTGGCTGTTGGTGGCCGAGTTCATTTTTACGCTGGCGATGGCACTCAAGTGTTATCCGTTGCTGCCGGGTGGGCTGTTAGCCATCGAAGCCGTCATCATTGGCATGACCAGCGCCGCGCATGTGCGCGAAGAAGTTGCCGCCAACCTTGAGGTGTTATTGCTGCTGATGTTTATGGTGGCAGGCATCTACTTTATGAAGCAGCTGCTGTTGTTTATTTTCACCCGTCTTCTGCTCAGCATTCGTTCCAAGTCACTGCTGTCGCTCTCCTTTTGTATTGCTGCCGCTTTCCTCTCCGCGTTCCTTGACGCGTTGACCGTCGTTGCCGTGGTGATAAGCGTAGCGGTCGGTTTTTATGGCATCTACCATCGCGTGGCCTCCTCCCGCGGGGAAGATAACAATATGCTCGATGACAGCCATATCGATCAGCACAATAAGGTCGTTCTGGAGCAGTTCCGTGGTTTTCTGCGTAGTCTGATGATGCACGCAGGCGTCGGTACGGCGTTAGGCGGCGTAATGACCATGGTTGGCGAACCGCAAAACCTGATTATCGCTAAAGCAGCTGGCTGGCACTTTGGCGACTTCTTCCTGCGCATGTCGCCAGTCACCGTTCCGGTACTGATTTGCGGTCTGCTAACCTGCGTGCTGGTCGAGAAGTTACGTTGGTTTGGCTATGGCGAAACGCTGCCGGAGACCGTCCGCGATGTCCTGCAAAAATTTGACGATCAGAGCCGTCAGCAGAGAACCCGCCAGGACAAGATCAAACTGATTATCCAGGCGATTATCGGCGTCTGGCTGGTGGTCGCCCTGGCACTGCATCTGGCGGAAGTGGGATTAATTGGTCTGTCAGTGATTATTCTGGCAACATCGTTAACCGGCGTTACCGACGAACATGCTATTGGCAAAGCCTTTACCGAGTCGCTGCCCTTCACCGCCCTGCTGACCGTGTTCTTCTCTGTTGTTGCGGTGATCATCGATCAGCAGCTCTTTTCTCCGATTATTCAGTTCGTTTTACAAGCCTCTGAGCACGCGCAATTAACGCTGTTCTATCTGTTTAACGGTCTGCTGTCGTCTATTTCTGATAACGTTTTTGTCGGCACTATCTACATCAACGAAGCCAAAGCAGCCCTGGAGCATGGGACCATCAGCCTTAATCAGTATGAACTGTTAGCGGTGGCGATTAACACCGGGACCAACCTGCCTTCCGTGGCCACGCCAAACGGTCAGGCGGCGTTCCTGTTTCTGCTGACTTCCGCCCTGGCACCGTTGATTCGCCTCTCTTATGGTCGCATGGTATGGATGGCTCTGCCTTATACCCTTGTCCTGACGCTCGTCGGGTTGCTTTGCGTGGAGTTCACGCTTGTACCAATGACTGAATGGATGACCCAGTCGGGCTGGTTAGCTACACTTTCATAACAATTAGCCGGGCAAATCACTGCCCGGTTTGACTTTTTGCATGATAATTATCCGATTACGCAAATTTTCAATTCCCGCTAGTGGCGCATAAAGTGAATTGGTTTAAACTGCGGTCTCTACGCATGTTGCAGGGAAATTATTATGTTGCGATTTTTAAACCAGTGTTCCCGTGGTCGTGGAGCATGGTTATTGTTGGCGTTTACCGCCTTTGCGCTGGAACTCGTCGCGCTATGGTTCCAGCACGTCATGCTGCTAAAACCTTGCGTGTTGTGTATTTACGAACGTAGCGCATTATTTGGCGTAATGGGTGCGGGACTGGTGGGAGCTGTCGCGCCAAAAACACCGCTGCGCTATGTGGCGATGGTTATCTGGATTTACAGTGCCTGGCGCGGTCTTCAGTTAGCATATGAGCACACCATGATTCAGCTTCACCCGTCACCATTTATGACCTGTGATTTTGCCGCGCGCTTCCCGAGCTGGTTACCGCTGGATAAATGGCTGCCGCAGGTGTTTGTGGCGTCCGGCGACTGCGCTGAGCGTCAGTGGTCGTTTTTAACCCTCGAAATGCCGCAGTGGCTGCTAGGGATCTTCGCCGCATATCTTGTTGTGGCAATACTGGTCGTCATAGCACAACCGTTCAAACCGAAAAAACGTGACCTTTTCGGTCGCTAACAGAGACGCTCCTCCGGGAGCGTTTTTTTTGCCTTAAATCCATTGCCTGCTGGCATCTATAAGATGTATATTAAATACATCTTATAGATGCCACATGAAGGAGATGTCTTATGTCCCATTTACGCATCCCGGCAAACTGGAAAGTTAAACGCTCTACTCCCTTCTTCACGAAAGACAATGTCCCTGCGGCACTGCTCTCCCACCACAACACCGCTGCGGGCGTGTTTGGACAGCTCTGTGTGATGGAAGGAACGGTAACGTATTATGGCTTTGCCAATGAAGACGCAAAAGAGCCCGAAGTGAAGGTAGTGATTAATGCCGGTCAGTTCGCGACCAGCCCACCACAGTACTGGCATCGCGTTGAATTAAGCGACGATGCGCAGTTCAACATCAATTTTTGGGTTGAAGACGACAACCATGGAGATGAGATGTATCAGGCGAAAAAGGCTTAACCCTTAACACCTGCTAATCGATGGGCGGCTCAGTCCGCCCATGAAGGTTTGTTCAAAATATGATCCTGCCAGTCACGCACTTCTGATTCTTTCACCGCTATATGACGTACCGAAATACGTTCGCCATGCATTGCCGCTTTCGACCCGGTCAGCAACGGATGCCATTCTGGCAACCCTTTTCCTTCCGCCAGCAGACGATAGGCGCAGGTCATCGGCAACCATTCAAAGGTAGGCAGATTATCACGCGTGAGCTTGATGCAGTCCGGCTCGTATTCGAACCGACGTTCGTAGTTACGGCACTGACAGGTTTTAATATTGAGCTGTTTACAGGCGACGTTGGTAAAATAGATTTCGTCGGTGTCTTCATCCATCAGCTTATGCAGGCAGCATTGACCACACCCATCACATAATGACTCCCACTCGGCATCGGTCATTTCATCAAGGGTTTTACTTTGCCAGAAAGGTATGTCGCTCATCAGGGTATCCGCTATCGTAATAAAGCTGCACCTTATAACCAGTCTGGCACGCTGATGCAAGTTTTGCCGCCCAAAAAGGCGGCAAGCAGAGATTACAGCACGCGGGTGGTCAGAGTTTGTCCGTGGAAACTGATAGCCAGTTCATCACCACTGCTTAACGGCCCAACGCCTGCTGGCGTACCCGTCAGCACAACATCGCCCGCTTTGAGCGTAAAGAAACGGCTCATATAGGCAATCAAAGGAACAATGGGATGGATCATATCTGCCGTCGAGCCGTGCTGGCGCGTTTCGCCGTTTACCGTCAGGCCGAGCATCGTATCCTGCGGATCACCATCAAATTCTGCCACAGGGATAAATCCTGACAGCGGACAAGAGTTATCAAAACCCTTGGCTTTTTCCCACGGCTGCCCGGCTTTCTTCATTTTCCCCTGAATATCGCGCAGAGTCAGATCCAGCGCTACGCCATAGCCAGCAATGGCTTTACGCACATGTTCTTCGGTCGCCTGACGCAAGGTCGCGCTAATCAGTACGGCCAGCTCAACCTCATGGTGAACCGCCCCCATATCGGATGGGATCACCAGCGGTTGACGCAAATCACACAGCGCAGTTTCCGGTTTGATAAACAGTACCGGCTCTTCTGGGGTGGTTCCCCCCATCTCTTTTATATGGTTGGCATAGTTACTGCCTACACAAACCACCTTACTCACCGGATAATCCAGCAGAGCACCATGCCAGTTGTGATGTTGATACATTACTTTCCCCTAACGTAGTCATAGATTTCAGGTACTGCATCGATGGAACGTGCTGCTGCCGGATGCAGTTTAACGTTTAGCGTCTGATGTATTTTGTTTGGCCGCAGCCAGATGCTGTTTGAGTAAATCTTCTGGCGGTGGCGGTATTTGTAAATAATAGCCCTGCTCGGTTAGCGCCTGTTTTACTTTTTCAAGATCGGCATTAACCAGTTTTTTTCGACCATCAAGTGGCAGCATCATCGCCAGCGTTGGCTGCCCAAATCCTTTCATCAGTTCTTCAGGAACTCGCGAGAAATCGTCTTTTTTTTCGACATATAAATAAGTCTGGTCACGTTTGCTGCTTCGGTAGATCACACAAAACATATCTTTTACTCTGAATTCACGGAATGGTGGCTTGCCTCAATATAATACTGACTATAACATGCCTTATAGTCTTCGGAATATCACCCCGCGCTGGGGATGATAAATAGCAAATTGAGTAAGGCCAGGATGTCAAACACGCCAATCGAGCTTAAAGGCAGTAGCTTCACCTTATCAGTGGTTCATTTACATGAAGCAGAACCCGAGGTTATTCGTCAGGCGTTGGAAGACAAAATCGCGCAGGCACCTGCATTTTTAAAACATGCTCCCGTGGTGATTAACGTGAGTGGTCTCGAAAGCCCGGTAAACTGGTCGGCGCTGCAGGAAGTTGTCGCGTCTACCGGCTTGCGCATTATCGGCGTTAGCGGATGCAAAGACGCCCGATTAAAGGCTGAAATTGACGAAATGGGACTTCCTTTACTGACTGAAGGTAAAGAAAAAGCTCTTCGTCCCGCGCCTGTTGAGGCTCCCGTTCCCGTCCCGCCGCCGCAAAACGTTACTCCCGTCACAAAAACACGATTAATAAATGTACCGGTTCGTTCCGGTCAGCGCATTTATGCTCCACAATGTGATCTGATTGTTACAAGCCACGTCAGTGCGGGCGCAGAGCTTATCGCTGATGGCAATATTCATGTTTATGGGATGATGAGAGGCCGTGCGCTGGCAGGGGCAAGCGGTGACCGGGAAGCGCAAATTTTTTGTACCCATCTGACGGCAGAACTGGTGTCTATCGCAGGTGTTTATTGGCTGAGTGATAAAATCCCAGCAGAATTTTATGGCAAAGCGGCTCGTCTGCAATTAGCAGAGAACGCTTTGACAGTTCAACCGTTGAATTGATCCCTTTTTAACAAGGAATTTCTATGGCACGCATTATTGTTGTTACTTCGGGTAAAGGGGGCGTTGGCAAAACCACCTCCAGCGCGGCCATCGCTACAGGTTTGGCCCAGAAGGGAAAGAAAACTGTCGTTATTGATTTTGATATCGGCCTGCGTAACCTTGATCTGATTATGGGTTGTGAACGCCGCGTCGTTTACGACTTCGTCAATGTTATTCAGGGCGATGCGTCGTTAAATCAGGCGTTAATCAAAGATAAGCGTACCGAGAATCTCTTTATTCTTCCGGCCTCACAGACCCGCGATAAAGACGCGCTGACCCGTGAAGGAGTCGCAAAAGTTCTGGACGATCTGAAAGCGATGGACTTTGACTTCATCGTCTGCGATTCCCCGGCGGGTATTGAAACCGGCGCGCTGATGGCCCTGTATTTTGCCGATGAAGCCATTATCACCACTAACCCGGAAGTCTCTTCTGTACGTGACTCTGACCGTATTCTGGGTATTCTGGCGTCGAAATCCCGTCGCGCAGAAAACAGTGAAGAGCCGATTAAAGAACATCTGTTGCTTACGCGCTACAACCCTGGCCGCGTAAATAAAGGTGACATGCTGAGCATGGAAGACGTACTGGAAATTCTGCGAATCAAGCTGGTTGGCGTGATTCCTGAAGATCAGTCAGTCCTGCGCGCGTCTAACCAGGGTGAGCCGGTTATTCTCGACATCAATGCTGATGCCGGTAAAGCCTATGCTGATACCGTAGACCGTCTGTTGGGAGAAGAACGTCCTTTCCGCTTCATTGAAGAAGAGAAGAAAGGTTTCCTCAAACGCCTGTTCGGAGGATAAGTTATGGCATTACTGGATTTTTTTCTCTCGCGGAAAAAGAGCACAGCAAACATCGCTAAAGAGCGACTGCAGATTATTGTTGCGGAACGCCGTCGTAGTGACGCCGAGCCGCATTATTTACCGCAGCTGAGGAAGGATATTCTCGACGTTATCTGCAAGTATGTACAAATCGATCCAGAAATGGTCACCGTACAGCTTGAACAAAAAGACGGCGATATTTCGATCCTTGAACTCAACGTGACATTACCGGAAGCAGAAGAGTCTAAATAACCTTTTGTGTAACTGCGTCATGATTGCAAAAAAGGCAGAGTATTCTGCCTTTTTTAATTTCAGTCCTTTGCCAACCTGCAACACATTTATTCCAAAGTAAACTTCGGGTAGTTTTCGGCAAAATAGCGACGCAAATACTCAACGGTAATACGGATTTTTGCCGACGTCGCCAGTCGGGAGACATAAACCGCCCAAATATTTGCTGGTTGATAATACTCAGGCAATATGTGTATCAGATGTCCGCTGGCAATGTTGTTACAGACATCCCACCACGAACGCAGAGCAATTCCCTGGCCGTCAAGACACCATTGATGCACCACTTCGCCATGATTAGATGACAGAGGTCCCGTGACTTTGATTGAGTGAGTCCCCTCTTTATTGCGCATTTGCCAGATACCAAACGGATGGTCACGCTCTTTAATGACCAGACAGGGAAAAGTAGAGAGATCGTTCAGTTGCTTCGGCATTCCATGCTGCGCCACAAACTCCGGCGAGGCGCAAAGAATGCGATAGTTTGTCGCCAGTTTACGGGCAATCAGATTAGGTGCGATATCATCCCCGATACGAATATCGAGATCGACGCCCTCATTCACCAGATCCACCAGACGGTCTTCAACATCGAACCTCAGCTCCAGCTGTGGGTACTCTTTCGCCAGCGCAGACAACGCAGGAGCCACCACCCGGCGGCCAAAACCAAAGCTACTGATAATACGTAACATCCCTTGCGGGATCTGCCTGACATCGGACAGCTCATCCATCATCTGATCGACATCATGCAGGATCCGTTGCGCCCATTCGTATATCCGCTCTCCCTCTTCCGTGATGGTCACCCGCCGCGTTGTCCGGTGTAACAGCACCACGTTCAGCGTCAGCTCCAGCATCGCTACACGCTTACTGATATAAGCCGGTGATACACCCAACTCTTCGGCGACGGCAGCAAAACCCGCGCGGCGCGCAACCAGCATAAAGACGCGCAAATCATTTAACAGCGGCAGATTATTCATGATCTGTGTTTTATGTTTCACCAGTTAGGGGGATTAACTATCGTTCAGTCAATTATAGGATGAGGGGAAAGTCAATTTTGATGGCGTACAAGTGAGAGCTGCTATGAAGAAAACCTGTCGTATTGCCGCTGTCCCCGGAGATGGCATTGGTAAAGAAGTCCTGCCTGAAGGCATTCATGTGTTACAGGCAGCCGCCGAACGCTGGGGTTTGTCGCTCAGCTTTGAACAAATGGAATGGGCCAGTTGCGAATACTATGCACATCACGGCAAGATGATGCCGGATGACTGGCGTGAACAGTTGCAATCCTTCGATGCTATCTATTTTGGTGCCGTGGGCTGGCCGGACACCGTCCCGGACCACATCTCACTCTGGGGTTCACTGCTTAAGTTTCGCCGTGAATTCGATCAGTACGTTAACCTGCGCCCGGTGCGGCTGTTCCCCGGCGTCCCTTGTCCGCTGGCAGGCAAAAAGCCGGGCGACATTGATTTCTACGTCGTGCGTGAGAACACCGAGGGGGAGTACTCTTCCCTCGGCGGACGCGTGAGCGAAGGTACCGAACACGAGATGGTGATCCAGGAGTCGGTCTTCACTCGTCGTGGTGTCGACCGTATACTGCGTTACGCCTTTGAACTGGCGCAAAGCCGCCCGCGCAAAACGCTAACTTCAGCGACTAAATCAAACGGTCTTGCCATCAGCATGCCCTACTGGGACGAGCGTGTCGAAGCGATGGCGGCTAACTATCCCGAGATCCGCTGGGATAAACAGCATATTGATATTCTCTGTGCTCGCTTTGTGATGCAGCCGGAACGTTTTGACGTCGTAGTTGCTTCCAATCTGTTTGGCGATATTCTCTCCGATCTCGGTCCGGCATGTACCGGTACAATTGGCATTGCGCCATCTGCCAACTTAAACCCGGAACGCACCTTCCCGTCACTGTTCGAGCCGGTACATGGTTCAGCCCCTGATATCTACGGTAAAAATATCGCCAACCCAATCGCGACAATCTGGGCTGGCGCGATGATGCTCGACTTTCTTGGCAACGGTGATGCCAACTATAAGGCCGCCCACGACGGCATTCTGGCGGCAATTGAGCAAGTTATTGCCAGCGGTCCGAAAACGCCAGATATGAAAGGTAACGCCACCACACAGCAGGTTGGCGAGGCCATTAGTCGGGCACTGCGCGGTTAACCTCCGTGCCATTAAAAACGGGAGCACCTGGCTCCCGTTTTAGCTTGCTTACTGCGGATACTCCAACAGCAGCGCGTTGAGACGCTCAGCCATCAGTTTGCCACGCCAGCCGGAAATCAGCTCAGGCAGGGATTGCTGCGGCTTTAATTTCCAGTGCCAGTTGAGCAACTGGTTGATCTGGCGGCGTGAAGCCAGCAGTTCGATGCTGAGATTTTGCTCCGCACTGACTTCGGCAACCAGCGCCTTAATGGCTTTGAACGCCTTGCGGTAGCCTGGCATATCCATCAAATTCAGTAGCGGTTGCGGCAGCGACGCTTCCGGTAAAGCCTGTGCTTTCTCGACAAGAGAAATCAGCGTCTTGCCGTGGAAGCGAATTTCGCTGCCCGAAAGACCCAGGCTGTCCAGTTCGCCCAGACTGCCCGGCATATAACGCGCCACCGCCCATAAGTGTTCTTCACGCACCACAAAGTTTACCGCCAGATCGCGCTCGCGCGCTTTACGCAGCCGCCAGTCGGCAAGCAGTTGCAGACAGGCCAACTGACGGGTACGCAGTTGCCAGGCGTTGGTGATCTCGCGCCAGGCATCCTCGGGTGCCAGAATCTCCTGGCGACGCTGCTGCATTAAGCGACATTCGTCCAGCGCGGCGGGCAGCCAACCGCTGGCTTCGGTTTCAGCCATCAGCGTTGTGGTGATCGGTAACAGATACCAGACGTCAGCCGCCGCATATTCACACTGGCGCTCGGTCAGCGGCCTGGCCAGCCAGTCGGTACGGGATTCGCTTTTGTCCAGGGCTATGCCGGTAAACTCTTCCACCATCGCGGCAAACCCCCACGACAGCGGACGACCGCAAAAAGCGGCGAGGATTTGTGTGTCAATCAATGGCTGAGGGAGTTCCCCAAAGGCATTGAGAAACACCTCCAGATCTTCACTACCGGCATGCAGAAACTTGGTTATCGCCGTATCACGTAAAATATCGCGTAGTGGTGACCAGTCAGTGATCCCCTGTGGGTCAATCAGAGCAACGTGTTTGCCATCAAACAGCTGGATCAACCCCAACTGCGGATAATAGGTACGCGTGCGAACAAATTCGGTATCCAGGGCTATCGCCGGAAATTCACGGACGGCTTCGCACAGCGTGGCCAACGCGTCGTCCGTAGTGATCATTTGATAATTCAAATCGTGCTCTCTTAGGTTTACGCCAAAAAAAACGCCGGATTACCCGGCGTTTTCTGCTGGCTGACTTAACGCTCAGCCTTTATTGTCCACTTTGGCGCGTGCTTCGTCACGTAATTCTCGTCGCAAAATCTTACCAACGTTAGATTTTGGCAACTCATCACGAAACTCCACCAGCTTCGGTACTTTATAGCCCGTCAGATGGCGACGACAAAAAGTGACCAGCGCTTCTTCGGTTAATGAGGCATCTTTCTTCACCACGAAGATTTTTACCGCCTCACCGCTGCTGCCCGATGGAACGCCAACCGCAGCGACTTCCTGTACGCCAGAATGTTGCATCACCACGTCTTCAATTTCATTCGGATAAACGTTAAAGCCGGACACCAGGATCATATCTTTCTTACGATCGACAATCCGCAGGAAGCCTTCATCATCCATCACCGCAATATCGCCAGTGTGCAACCAGCCGTCTTTGACGATTTCATCGGTCGCATCCGGTCGCTGCCAGTAACCCAGCATCACCTGTGGGCCTTTCACGCACAGTTCGCCCGGCTCACCCGGCGGCACTTCGTTATCGTCGTCATCCACCAGCTTGACCTCAGTGGAAGGAACCGGTAAACCGATACTGCCGCTGTGATAGTCGATATCGTGAGGGTTAACACTCACCAGCGGGGCGCACTCCGTCAGGCCATAGCCTTCCAGCAGATACTGACCCGTCAGCTTCACCCAACGCTCGGCCACCGCCTGTTGAACCGGCATGCCGCCGCCTGCCGAAAGATGTAGCGAGGAGAAATCCAGTTGCTGGAACTCTTTGTTATTCAGCAGCGCGTTAAACAGCGTGTTGACGCCGGTCATCGCGGTGAAGGGGTATTTCGCCAGCTCTTTTACCAGTCCCGGAATATCACGCGGATTAGTAATCAGCAGGTTTTGACCACCCAGCTCAATAAACAGCAGGCAGTTCATTGTCAGCGCGAAAATGTGATACAGCGGTAAGGCCGTTACCACCAACTCTTTACCCGGATGCAGCAACGGTCCATAGGTGGCGTTAACCTGTTCAAGGTTAGCCAGCATGTTGCGGTGCGTGAGCATCGCGCCTTTCGCCACACCGGTTGTCCCGCCGGTATATTGCAGGAACGCCAGATCTTCCGACACCACTTCGGGCTTCACATACTGCATGCGATAACCGTTTTGCAGTGCACTGCGAAACGAGATGGCATCCGGCAGGTGATATTTTGGCACCAGGCGCTTAATGTACTTCACGACAAAGTTAACCAGCGTCCCTTTGGCGGTAGAAAGTTGATCGCCCATACGCGTCAGGATCACGTGTTGCACCGACGTTTTATCGACCACCTTCTCCAGCGTGTGAGCAAAGTTAGACACGATGACAATCGCCGACGCGCCGCTGTCATTGAGCTGGTGTTCCAGCTCGCGAGGCGTGTACAGGGGGTTCACGTTCACGACAATCATGCCGGCACGTAAAATCCCAAACAGGGCGACCGGATATTGCAGCAGGTTCGGCATCATCAGCGCGACGCGATCGCCCTTTTTCAGCCCGAGCCCTTGTTGCAAATAGGCCGCAAACGCCCGGCTGCGCTCTTCAAGCTTGCGGAAGGTCATCACCTCCCCCATGTTTACAAACGCGGGCTGATCGGCATAGCGCCTTACTGAGTGTTCAAAGAGTTCCACCAGGGATTGATAACGGTCAGGATTGATCTCCGCAGGGACACCAGCGGGATAACGGTTAAGCCAAACCTTTTTCAATACATCACCTCTAAAATGCATATTCGTCGTCATCACAACCCCAGGCAATAAACAAACTGTTAACATAATATTAACTCAGCGTACCAGTTTGTTTATTACACAACGACAAGGTTGCGAAGCACGTCACTATTTATTTTTCTTATATCCACGTTAATGCAGAAACAGCGGACGAGCCGCTGTTTCTTTTACTAATAAAACAAAGAGTTACTCGGTTACTATGGTCTGAACCTGTGCCGGGCCGGGATTGTACCATCCCCAGCCGCCGTAGCCACCGTAAGGCCAGCCACGCGCACCGTAGAACCAGGGGTCGATCGGCTGAGGCGGCATAATAATCTGCTGAGTAATATGCCAGCGTTTATAACCGGTTACCTGCATCAGCATGAATTTATACGGCGTACTGCCAATTTTTCCGTCCACTGTACCGCTAATCGGACCGACGACGGTAACCAGTTGACCCCGGAAATCCACCGGGTCGAGAAAGCCGTTTACATCAGCATAAATTCGCCCGCGAGAGGCTTCGCCCAGCACGGGTCGCGCACCGCTATCGAGAGGCACGGTGGCGATTTCCAGACGGGATTTCCCCTGCTGGTTCTGAATATCCACCACTTTGCCGCCGAAGCGCGCTTCCTGTCCGACATACAGCTGCGGCGCATTCATCACCCGCACCAGATCCTGCTGCGGCGTAGGGCTTGAGCCTTTGATCGCATCCGGGATGGTGACGCAGCCACTTAGCATTAACGCCAATACGCCCGCCAACACACCTTTCACTACCTGCTTTTGCACCGCCATATTGCGACTCCCTCTTCTTAGCGCCTGCCCCGGGAAACTCACAATGCGGGTCACTGACGACTGCGCGAATTAACCGGGGATGTACTACTAAGATTCATTCTTTACCGGGAAGTTTCTTCCACGCTACGGTGTTACGTAAATAAACCGGTTCAGCATGTTCAACCGCCACGGTCTTACCGGCAGCCAGCATTTGCGTGGCGACAGGCAGCATGTCTTCAGCCGCCGGCAGCAGAACACCGCCATCGCTCAGCGTCAGGCCACTGTCTTTACCGAGTTCAGGCCAGGCAGGCCAGCCCGTCCCGACAGTGACCCATTGGCCAGATAGTTGCAGCAAGCGTTCATGTACTTGTTCAGGCGTTAACACGGCTTCAGTTTCTTCACCGCGCCAGATGCCATTTTCATCACGCTGGTATTCGGCCCAGTAAACCTCGCCCATTCGCGCATCAATCGCCGCCAGTACGCGGGTGGCGCCAGACTTACGCCAGGCCCCCTGCGCCATGGTCGCCAGGGTGGAGACGCCGATCATCGGTAAATTCGCGCCTAGCGCCAACCCTTGAGCAATGCCAATTCCGATACGTACGCCGGTGAAACTGCCGGGACCGCGACCAAACGCCAGGGCATCGATATCGGATAAGGCTAATTCGCCAACGGACAGGATCTCCTGAACCATCGGTAAAATTCGTTGGGTATGTTCTCGTGGGCAAAGCTCGAAATGAGCCTTGATAGTACCGTCATTCCACAGGGCAACAGAGCACGCCTCTGTGGCGGTATCGATAGCCAGAATTCGCATGGGTGTTTGTGATCAGATCAATAAATTTGGCGCGCATCTTACCACACTCCGTAACAAATTACTCAGTCGATGGTATGGCAAGAAAACGAACCGCGCGCGCAATGTCACGCGTTCGTGGCGCAGGCGGAAGACTCGCCAGGAAGGTAGCACCATAGGGCCGCATCACCAGGCGGTTGTCGCAAATTACCAGCACACCGCGATCGTCTGCGTCACGAATCAGTCGCCCTACCCCCTGTTTCAGGGTGATCACCGCATCCGGGAGTTGAACCTCGTCGAAGGGATCGCCGCCACGCAGGCGACAGTCTTCCATCCGGGCTTTTAACAGCGGGTCATCCGGCGAAGTGAACGGCAGTTTATCGATAATCACCAGCGACAGCGTATCGCCACGCACGTCTACCCCCTCCCAGAAACTGCTGGTGGCAACCAGTAACGCATTCCCTGCGCTGACAAACTGCTGTAACAGTTGCCCTTTACTGGTTTCACCCTGCAACAGGACCGGCAGCGTCATGGTGGCGCGAAATTGTTCTGCCAGATCGCGCATCATCGCGTGTGAGGTACACAGCATAAAGCAGCGACCATTGTTTGCTTCGATAATGGGACGCAGCATAGACGCTAACTGGCGCGCGGCTCCCGGCTGGTTGGTTTGCGGAAGATTGCGCGGCACGCAGAGCAACGCCTGACGTGTGTAATCAAAAGGACTCGGCAACAGCATCGATTCGGCGTCATCTATACCCAGCCGCGCGGTGAAATGATGAAGATCATCGTTTACCGACAGCGTCGCGGAGGTAAAAATCCAGCAGCCCGGCTTTTGTTCCATCACTTCTTTGAATTTATCCGCCACGGTGAGCGGCGTCAGCGCAAGGGTGAAATGGCGGGAGGTGCATTCATACCAATAGCTGAAGCCTGGCTGGTTAATCTCTTTCAGGCGCTTCAAACGGGTGCGATAAAGCGTGGCGCGCTCAAACGCGGCATCCAACAACGCCGAACGCCCAAGAGACAGTTTCGCCACGTCGTAACACAGTTCCAGCGTGTCATCGAGCAGCAAAAACGCGCGCTGTACGCGCTGGTCAGCCAGCAGTTCGCGCAGATTGCCGCGATAGCCCGGCTCGCCAAGTTGCAGGCGGAAATCCTGGGCGCTTTGCGCCAGGCGGTCGGCGCATTTCTGCAACTGCTGAGTGTCTTTCAGCTCGGTGCGATAGGCAATGGTGATGTCTTTCGCCAGGTCTAACAGCTGACGACTGGAGAGCGATTGACCAAAATACTGGCTGGCGATATCCGGTAACTGATGCGCTTCATCGAAAATCATCACGTCAGCTTCGGGGATCAGTTCGCCAAACCCGCTCTCTTTCACCACCATATCAGCGAGAAACAGATGGTGATTGACCACTACCACATCTGCATCCATCGCTTTTTTACGCGCTTTGACGACAAAACACTCTTTGTACAGTGGGCAGTCGCTGCCCAGACAATTGTCGTTAGTGCTGGTTACCAGCGGCCAGGCTTGAGAATCTTCCGCCACGCTGACGCAGGTACTGATGTCGCCATCAAGGGTTTGATTTGACCAGGAGCGCAGCAGGATGACATCGCTTAGGGTTTGTACCGGCAGGTCGCCGCCCGCCAGGGCCTGCTGTTCAAGGCGTTCCAGACACAGATAGTTGGAGCGCCCTTTCAGCAGCGCCAGTTTGCCGGTAAATTCAAGCGCTTTAGCGACGGTCGGGAGATCGCGGCTGTAAAGCTGATCCTGCAACGCTTTTGAACCGGTAGAGACGATGACTTTCTTACCCGCACGCAGCGCAGGTGCAAGATAAGCGTAGGTTTTCCCCGTTCCGGTTCCGGCTTCGACAACAAGCGGCTGTGATTTTTCAATGGCATGGCTAACGGCGAAGGCCATCTGCCGCTGTGGTTCACGCGGTTTAAAACCCGGTATCGCTTTAGCCAACTGACCGTCTGCTGCAAAATCGTCCGTCACACTGCCCCCTGTTCATTTGAACAGGGATTATGTCAGGCCAGCGGGTCTTTCGCCAGTTGAAGAGGTGACGTAGGCGCAACATTATGGCAGTCTTGGCGCAACCTGAAGCCATTATGAAAAACGTAAATGAGGAATGATTTATGACGATTGTGCGCATTGATGCCGAAGCGCGTTGGTCCGACGTGGTTATCCATAACAACACGTTGTATTACACCGGTGTACCGGAAAACCTGGATGCAGACGCCTTTGAACAAACGGCGAATACGCTGGCGCAAATTGACGCAGTTCTGGAAAAACAGGGCAGCAACAAGTCACGTATTCTTGATGCCACCCTTTTTCTGGCTGACAAAAGTGACTTTGCCGCGATGAACAAAGCCTGGGACGCGTGGGTCGTTGCCGGTCATGCGCCGGTACGTTGTACGGTCCAGACCGGGTTGATGAACCCGAAATACAAAGTAGAGATCAAGATTATCGCTGCAGTTTAAGCAACGTTACTCGTCTTCATCTTCGAAACGCGCCACGATCCGCTCGCCGGTATGGCTGGCGCGTAACTCTTCAGCTACCAGAGCAATCGCTTGTCCGCTGCTCATCCCCTGCGACATCAGTTCCTGAATACGCTCGACCGCTTTTTGCTGCTGCTCATGACTGAGTGAAGGTAAACCTGCAAACATTGTTAACTCCTGCTAAATTGTCTGCGCTAATTATTTCATGCTACCGGGCAGTTAGCCAGTAGAGTAGCAACGAGTCAGGACTGATGAAGACGTTATCTCCCGCTGTAATCACTTTACCCTGGCGTCAGGACGCCGCTGAACGCTATTTTTCGACCTTAAGCCATCTCCCCTGGGCGATGCTGTTGCATTCGGGTCATGCTGACCATCCACATAACCGTTTTGATATTCTGGTGGCGGATCCCGTCGCCACGCTGGTTACGCGCGCTGAAGAGACCGTTGTCCATGACGGACACGCAACCGTACGCACGCTTGATGACCCAATGACGGTATTACATTCAGCGCTCAGCGCACGGGGGATTCAGCCGGGCAATCACCCCAATCTGCCGTTTCAGGGCGGCGCGTTAGGTCTGTTTGGCTACGATCTTGGCAGAAGATTTGAATCGCTGCCCACGATTGCCACGCGCGATATTGCCCTGCCGGATATGGCCGTCGGCATTTACGACTGGGCGCTGATTGTCGATCATCAGTTGCAAACCGTATCCCTGCTCAGCCATACCGATGTCGAGGCGCGGCGGAAGTGGCTCGACGCACAACAACCGCCAACGCGTGAACCGTTTGCCTTAACCTCTGCGTGGCAATCCAATATGAGTCGCGCGCAGTATGGCGAAAAATTCCGCCAGGTACAGCGCTATCTGCACAGCGGCGACTGTTATCAGGTCAATCTCGCCCAGCGTTTTCAGGCGCATTATCAGGGCGATGAGTGGCTGGCATTTGTACGACTTAATCACGCTAATCGTGCGCCGTTTAGTGCGTTCATTCGTCTTGAGGAAGGCGCAATCCTCAGCCTTTCACCCGAACGGTTTATTCTGTTGGAAAACCAGCACATCCAGACGCGTCCTATTAAAGGGACGCTGCCAAGACGTGAAGATGCTGATGCCGATCGTGAGCAGGCCCAACTGCTGGCGAATTCACCAAAGGATCGTGCGGAAAACCTGATGATCGTGGATTTAATGCGCAATGATATCGGTCGCGTTGCCGTGCCGGGGTCGGTACAGGTTCCGGAGCTGTTTGTGGTCGAGCCGTTCCCTGCCGTTCATCATTTAGTCAGCACCATTACCGCACGTCTGCCAGAATCTTTGCACGCCAGCGACCTGCTGCGCGCCGCCTTCCCCGGCGGCTCCATTACCGGCGCGCCGAAGGTACGGGCGATGGAAATTATAGATGAGCTGGAGCCGCACAGACGTAATGCCTGGTGTGGCAGCATTGGTTACCTGAGCTTTTGCGGCAATATGGACACCAGCATCACCATTCGCACGCTGACGGCCACAAACGGACACATTTATTGTTCCGCAGGTGGTGGCATTGTGGCGGACAGTCAGGAAGACGCGGAGTATCAGGAAACATTTGATAAAGTGAATCGTATTTTGCACCAACTGGAGAATTGACACGTGGAATACAGCAGCCTGACGCTTGATGATTTTTTATCGCGCTTCCAACTCCTGCGCCCGCAGGTCAATCATGCCGCGTTAAACCAGCGTCAGGCGGCCGTACTGATCCCAGTCGTCCGCCGACCACAGCCGGGTCTGCTGCTAACCCAGCGATCCGTTCATCTACGCAAACATGCCGGCCAGGTCGCCTTTCCCGGCGGCGCGGTGGACAGCACCGATGCCTCGTTGATCGCCGCCGCCCTTCGCGAGGCGCATGAAGAAGTGGCAATTCCGCCGTCATGCGTTGAGGTGATCGGCGTCCTGCCGCCGGTCGACAGCGTCACCGGTTTCCAGGTTACCCCGGTCGTCGGCATTATCCCGCCTAATCTGCCGTATCGCGCCAGTGAAGATGAGGTTTCCGCGGTGTTTGAAATGCCGCTGGCGCAGGCTCTGCATTTAGGGCGTTACCATCCGCTTGATATTTATCGCCGTGGTGATTCACACCGCGTTTGGCTTTCCTGGTATGAGCAATATTTCGTCTGGGGAATGACCGCCGGAATAATTCGTGAGCTGGCTCTGCAAATTGGCGTCAAGCCCTGACTATACTTATCTTTACGCACGCCATAGACAACTTGAAACTCAGGTCACAACATTAGTAAAACCGCGGTTATCTATTAGTTTAATTCATGTGAATAGTTAAGCCGATCGCCGCGTTCCCTCTTACACTATGCGCAGTTATAACATCGTTACTGGAAAGCCCAGTCGCCCTGTAGGAGTATTATCGTGATTAGTCTATTCGACATGTTTAAGGTGGGGATTGGTCCCTCATCTTCCCATACCGTAGGGCCTATGAAGGCGGGTAAACAGTTCGTCGATGACCTGGTCGAAAAAGGATTACTGGACAGCGTTACTCGTGTTGCCGTCGACGTGTATGGTTCACTGTCGCTCACGGGTAAAGGTCACCACACCGATATCGCCATTATTATGGGTCTGGCAGGCAACGAGCCTGCTACCGTAGACATTGACAGCATTCCCGGATTTATCCGCGACGTAGAAACGCGTGGACGCCTGCTGCTTGCGCAGGGTCAACACGAAGTGGATTTCCCGCAGAATGACGGAATGCGTTTTCACAACGGCAACCTGCCACTGCATGAAAACGGCATGCAGATCCATGCGTACAATGGCGAAACCGTCATTTATAGCAAAACCTACTACTCAATCGGCGGTGGATTCATCGTTGATGAAGAACATTTTGGTCAGGATACCGCGGGCGAGGTCAGCGTCCCTTATCCGTTCAAATCCGCGACCGAAATGCTGGAATACTGCAACAGCACCGGCCTGTCTCTCTCTGGCATGGCGATGCAGAACGAACTTGCTCTGCACAGCAAAAAAGAGATTGAAGAGTACTTTGGCCATGTCTGGCAAACCATGCAGGCCTGTATCGATCGTGGGATGAACACCGAAGGTGTGCTGCCAGGTCCGCTACGCGTTCCGCGTCGCGCCTCTGCCCTGCGTCGTATGTTGGTCTCCAGCGACAAGCTCTCGAACGATCCGATGAACGTAATCGACTGGGTGAACATGTTTGCGCTGGCTGTTAACGAAGAAAACGCCGCGGGTGGTCGCGTTGTCACTGCGCCAACTAACGGTGCCTGCGGTATCGTACCTGCGGTCCTTGCTTATTACGATCATTTCATTGAGTCCGTCAGCCCGGATATCTACACCCGCTATTTCCTGGCGGCCGGTGCAATTGGCGCGCTGTACAAAATGAACGCCTCAATCTCCGGTGCAGAAGTAGGTTGTCAGGGTGAAGTGGGCGTGGCCTGCTCCATGGCGGCTGCCGGTCTGGCTGAACTGCTGGGTGCAAGTCCTGAACAGGTGTGTGTTGCGGCAGAAATCGGTATGGAGCATAACCTCGGTTTAACCTGTGACCCGGTTGCCGGTCAGGTTCAGGTTCCGTGCATCGAACGTAACGCCATTGCTTCCGTGAAAGCGATTAACGCCGCACGTATGGCAATGCGCCGTACCAGTGCGCCACGCGTCTCGCTGGATAAAGTCATTGAGACCATGTACGAAACGGGTAAAGATATGAACGCCAAATACCGCGAAACGTCACGTGGTGGTCTGGCAATCAAAGTTCAATGTGACTAATACTTAATTTTCGCCCATCTGCGACGGATGGGCGAATTTATCTCCCCTTCCTCGTCTACTGTAATTTTCCCCACTACACTTGCTCTGTTGCTTTTGGCTTTTGTGACCAACGGCTTATCGGGCGGCCCGCATGCATACAGCACAACGGATCATTAAAAACTATCGCCGGAATCGCTTAATTGTTTGCACACTATGTGCCCTACTGACGCTTATCCTCACTTTAACGGCCCGATTTATTTCGGAGCGTAATTTAAATCATCGGAATACCGTAACCTTTGCCAACCACGCCGTTGAAGAGTTGGATCATGTACTTTTGCCCCTACAGACCGGACGCGATGTGCTGTTGCCATTGATTGGTCTCCCCTGCTCAGTTGCGCGTTTACCGCTGAGCAAGCATGCTGCCAGGCTGCAAACGGTACGCTCTATCAGCCTTATTCAAAGCGGGATTCTGTATTGCTCCAGCATTTTTGGTTATCGCAATGTGCCTGTTCGTCAACTGGAGCCTGAATTACCCAGCCGGGAGCCGCAGCTGCTGCTGTCTACCGACCATTCGCTAATTAAAGGCAGCCCGATTCTGGCGCAATGGTATCCATCCTCTGCCGATGGTGAAGATGGCGTGCTGGAGATCGTTAATATTGATTTATTGTCGTCGATGCTGCTTGAACCCCAACCGCCACAAATCACCCATGCCAGCTTAAGCGTCGGCAATCGCCATCTGCTCTACGGACAAGGTGTTGTCGATACGCTACCTGAGCTAAAGAATGAAAAACGCTACCAGCTTTCATCACAGCATTTCCCGTTTACTATCAGCGTTACCGGTCCGGGCGCCAGCGAACTGGCGATTAAGCATCTGCCAACACAGCTGCCGCTGGCGGTGATCCTCAGTCTGTTAATGGGGTACCTGGCGTGGCTGGCAACCGCCAACAGAATGAGTTTCTCCTGGGAGATTAATCTGGCCCTTGCCGCCCGAGAATTCGAGCTGTTCTGCCAGCCGCTGCTCAATGCGCAAACGCAGCAATGCATGGGGGTGGAAATCCTTTTACGCTGGAATAATCCGCGTCAGGGTTGGATCTCTCCCGAAGTGTTTATTCCCATCGCCGAGGAGCACAACCTGATCGTGCCCCTGACGCGTCATGTCATCGCAGAAACCATTCAGCAGCGACACGTCTTCCCCATGAGCAGTCAGTTTCATATCGGGATCAATGTCGCCGCCAGCCATTTTCGCCATGGCACGCTGTTAAAAGATCTCAACCAGTATTGGTTTAGCCAGCATCCCATTCAGCAGTTAGTCATCGAACTTACCGAGCGAGATGCGTTACTGGATGTGGATTATCGGATTGTACGCGAGCTAAATCGCCTTGGCGTAAAACTGGCGATTGACGATTTTGGCACCGGCAACAGCTCGCTCTCCTGGCTGGAAAAACTCCGCCCAGATGTACTGAAAATTGATAAATCATTTACTTCTGCGATCGGTACCGATGCCGTGAACTCAACCGTTACAGACATCATCATCGCGCTGGGAAAAAGACTGAATATAGAACTGGTGGCAGAAGGGGTTGAAACGCAGGCGCAGGCACAGCATTTGCGCCGGCACGGTGTACATTTATTGCAAGGTTTTCTGTATGCGAAGCCAATGCCGCTACGAGATTTTCCGAAATGGCTGGCGGGCAGCACCCCGCCGCCCGCCCGGCATAACGGGCGACATAGTATGCCCGTTATGCCGTTTCGCTAGCCCGGTTACTCGTCTTCGTCGTGAGCGGGTTGTTCTTTAACAATGCGAACTAAATCCACACGATAGTCATTCGCTTCGACAATCGTAATGCTCAGCGGCGCAACCTCGATAACATCGCCGACGCGTGGAATATGACCGTTAGCCGCGATGACTAAACCTGCCACCGTCGCGATATCTTCGTCTTCATTCACCAGCGTATCCACGTCCAGCGCCTGTTGCAACGCATGCAGATCGGTACCGCCTTTCACCAACCAACCGCCTGCATCAGCAATAATTTCAGGCGTTTCATCGGCATCCGGGAACTCACCGGCGATAGCTTCTAATACGTCCAGCGGAGTAACCAACCCCTGCACGACACCAAATTCGTTAGTGACGATCACGAAACTGCCGCGGGCACGACGCAGAACACCTAACAGATTAATCGGGTCCAGCGTTTCCGGGACCACGATAGCCGGAGAAGCAGAGGCAATCGCCGCCACATCCACACCCTCTTCCAGCGCTACCAGCAGTTCTTTGGCACGGACGATACCGATAATTTCGTCCAGCTCACCGCGACATACCGGGAACAGGCTGTGCGGTGACGAAAGCAATTGCTCGCGAATTTCCGCTACACTCAGGTCCGCATCAACCCAGCTAATCTCGCCACGAGGCGTCATAATGCCACGTAATGAACGCGAGGCCAGGGAGAGTACGCCGTTGATCATATAGCGTTCTTCTTCCACGAATGCGCCTTCCGGAACGGGCACAGGTACTGGATTGTCGGATTCCATCTGCGCGCTGGCCTGACGTTTACCCCCCATCAGACGCAGGATTGCATCGGCAGTCCGCGCACGCAGCGGTAGTGCCGACTGGTGGCGAATAAAGTTACGACGCGCAATCTGGTTAAACAACTCGATAATGATCGAGAAGCCAATCGCCGCATACAGATAGCCTTTCGGAATGTGGAAGCCAAACCCTTCGGCAACCAGACTCAGACCAATCATCAACAGGAAGCTCAGACACAGCACCACCACCGTCGGATGTTGGTTCACAAATCGCGTCAACGGCTTGGACGCCAGCAGCATCACGGCCATAGCAATCACGACCGCCGCCATCATGACCGGCAGATGGTTGACCATACCGACCGCAGTAATCACCGCATCCAGCGAGAACACCGCATCGAGGATGACAATCTGCGTTACGACAACCCAAAAGCTCGCATACCCTTTCGTCTGCCCGGTATCATGTTCACGGTTTTCAAGCCGCTCATGCAGCTCTGTCGTAGCCTTGAACAAGAGGAAGATACCGCCCAGCAGCATAATCAGATCGCGCCCTGAGAACGCATAGTCCATTACCGTGAACAGCGGCTTTGTCAGCGTCACCATCCACGAAATCACGGACAACAAGCCCAGACGCATAATCAGTGCCAGTGATAAACCGATTAAACGCGCTTTATCTCGCTGTTTCGGCGGCAGCTTATCAGCCAGGATCGCAATGAAGACCAGGTTATCAATACCCAGAACAATTTCGAGAACGACAAGCGTGAGCAAACCCACCCAAATCTGCGGGTCCATTAATAATTCCATGACAAGCTCCTGCTTAAGGAATGACCAAACTGCGCGCTGAGGATCTCAGGCGTTAAAGCATTATGCAGAGAAAATTTGTGGCAAAAAGTGCCAATCTGACAGGCGCAAAGCGGCCTGAGGGTGAAATGACGTCGGTGACGATCCATATGGTGGGCTACTGCCCTATACTCCTGAGTAATTAAACAGATGCTAAACATAACAGAGACAACCGGTTTTTAGCAAAGATTTACCTTCCTTTGCAATAAGTTGTTTCGGAGATATTTTACCCTTCGAAATTTCTTTTCATCGGAAGTTAAATTACGGATCTTCATCACATAAAATATTTTTTTCGATATCTAAAATAATTCACGAAAATCATAGGTTTTTCTTTGTAACCCTTATCTGAATCGATTCGATTGCGGACGACGATTCAAATACATCTTCACGTTGATGTGTTAACGATAATAAAGGAGGTAGCAAGTGACCATTGCTATTGTAATAGGCACACATGGTTGGGCTGCAGAGCAGTTACTTAAGACAGCAGAGATGCTGTTAGGCGAGCAGGAAAACGTCGGCTGGATCGATTTCGTTCC
Organism: Citrobacter sp. wls710; assembly: GCF_005281115.1. Lineage (NCBI taxonomy): Bacteria > Pseudomonadati > Pseudomonadota > Gammaproteobacteria > Enterobacterales > Enterobacteriaceae > Citrobacter > Citrobacter sp. wls710. Next base: position 107,351 of record NZ_SZXD01000003.1, on the reverse strand, counting down.
AGGTGAAAATGCCGAAACGCTGATCGAAAAGTACAACGCTCAGTTGGCAAAACTCGATACCAGTAAAGGCGTGCTGTTTCTCGTTGACACATGGGGAGGCAGCCCGTTTAACGCTGCGAGCCGCATTGTCGTCGATAAAGAGCATTACGAAGTTATCGCCGGTGTGAACATTCCCATGCTGGTCGAGACCTTCATGGCGCGTGATGACAACCCGAGCTTCGATGAATTAGTGGCACTGGCCGTTGAAACCGGTAGCGAAGGCGTGAAAGCGCTGAAAGCGAAACCAGTGGAAAAAGCCGCTCCTGCCCCCGTTGCGGCACCCAAAGCAGCAGCACCGGCGAAACCGATGGGCCCCAACGATTATATGCAGATCGGCCTGGCGCGTATCGATGACCGTTTAATTCATGGTCAGGTAGCCACTCGCTGGACCAAAGAAACCAACGTAACGCGCATTATCGTCGTCAGCGATGAAGTTGCCGCCGATACCGTGCGTAAAACGTTGCTGACTCAGGTAGCACCTCCGGGTGTGACGGCGCATGTGGTTGATGTCGCGAAAATGATCCGCGTCTACAACAACCCGAAATATGCAGGCGAGCGTGTGATGCTGTTGTTCACCAACCCGACCGATGTGGAACGTATCGTTGAAGGTGGTGTGAAAATTACCTCTGTAAACATTGGCGGTATGGCTTTCCGTCAGGGTAAAACACAGGTAAACAACGCAATTTCTGTTGATGAAAAAGACATCGAAGCCTTCAAAAAACTCAACGAACGCGGTATTGAGCTCGAAGCGCGTAAAGTTTCAACCGATCAGAAACTGAAAATGATGGATTTGATTGCCAAGGCGAAATAATTCCCTGGCATTTACTTAGTTTTCACACTTAAGTCTGTATAGCAATAGGAGAAGTACAATGGAGATTACCACTCTTCAGATTGTGCTGGTGTTCATCGTCGCATGTATCGCGGGTATGGAGTCGGTACTCGATGAATTTCAGTTCCACCGTCCGTTGGTGGCCTGTACGCTTATTGGCGCCGTTCTCGGGGATATGAAAACCGGTATTATCATCGGTGGTACCCTGGAAATGATCGCCCTGGGCTGGATGAACATCGGTGCTGCGGTTGCACCAGATGCCGCACTGGCGTCAATTATCTCTACCGTTCTGGTTATCGCGGGTCACCAAAGTATTGGTGCCGGTATCGCGCTGGCTATCCCGCTGGCAGCAGCAGGCCAGGTTCTGACCATCATCGTTCGTACCATCACCGTAGCATTCCAGCACGCAGCGGATAAGGCAGCCGAAAACGGCAACCTGACGGCGCTCTCCTGGCTGCACGTATCCTCACTGTTCCTGCAGGCTATGCGTATCGCTATCCCGGCGGTAATCGTGGCGATTTCTGTAGGTACCAGTGAAGTTCAGAGCATGCTCAACGCCATTCCGGAAGTCGTCACCGGCGGCCTGAACATCGCAGGTGGCATGATCGTAGTGGTTGGTTATGCGATGGTCATCAATATGATGCGCGCGGGCTACCTGATGCCGTTCTTCTATCTCGGCTTCGTCACCGCGGCATTTACTAACTTCAACCTGGTTGCTCTGGGTGTGATTGGCGCTGTGATGGCAATCCTCTACATTCAGCTGAGCCCGAAATATAACCGCGTCGCCGGTGCGCCAGTTCAGGCAGCTGGTAACAACGATCTTGATAACGAACTGGACTAGCAGGTGAGCGAAATGGTTGATATGACTAAAACTACCACCGAGAAAAAACTCACTCCGAGTGACATTCGTGGCGTGTTCATTCGTTCTAACCTGTTTCAGGGTTCATGGAACTTCGAACGTATGCAGGCGCTGGGTTTTTGTTTCTCCATGGTACCGGCTATCCGCCGTTTGTACCCGGAAAACAACGATGCACGTAAGCAGGCTATTAAGCGTCACCTGGAATTCTTTAACACCCATCCGTACGTAGCCGCACCTGTGCTGGGCGTTACGCTGGCGATGGAAGAGCAGCGTGCCAACGGCGCAGAGATTGACGATGGTGCTATCAACGGTATCAAAGTGGGTCTGATGGGACCGCTGGCAGGCGTTGGCGATCCAATCTTCTGGGGTACCGTACGTCCGGTATTTGCCGCGCTTGGTGCAGGTATCGCGATGAGCGGCAGCCTGCTTGGGCCACTGCTGTTCTTCATCCTGTTTAACCTGGTGCGTCTGGCTACCCGTTACTACGGTGTGGCATACGGCTACCGTAAAGGTGTCGATATCGTTAAAGATATGGGCGGCGGCTTCCTGCAGAAACTGACTGAGGGGGCGTCAATCCTCGGCCTGTTTGTCATGGGGGCATTGGTTAACAAGTGGACGCACGTGAACATCCCGTTGGTGGTCTCCACTATCACCGGTCAGGATGGCCAGACTCGCGTTACCACCGTGCAGACTATCCTTGACCAGCTGATGCCGGGCCTGGTTCCTCTGCTGCTGACTTTCGCTTGTATGTGGCTACTGCGTAAGAAAGTGAACCCGCTGTGGATTATCGTTGGCTTCTTCGTCATCGGTATCGCGGGCTACGCTGTCGGCCTGCTCGGCCTGTAAGACTGTTGTACATCACCGGGGGCTTGCCCCCGGTTTTTCTATTTAGAGGGTTGAGGATTCATGACTATCACGGACCTGGTGCTGGTTCTTTTTATCTTTTCGCTGCTGGCGTATGCCATTTACGATCAGTTCATCATGCCCCGCCGTAATGGCCCTACTCTGCTGACGGTCGCCCTGCTTCCTCGCAGCCGTGTTGACAGTGTTATCTTCATTGGCCTGGTAGCTATTCTTATCTACAACAACGTCACTAGCCACGGGGCGCAATTCACCACATGGTTATTATGTGCACTGGTGTTGATGGGGTTGTATCTGTTCTGGATCCGTACGCCGAAAATCATCTTCAAGCAAAAAGGTTTTTTCTTTGCTAACGTCTGGATTGAATATAACCGCATTAAAGAGATGAATTTATCAGAAGACGGCGTGCTGGTGATGCAATTAGAACAGCGTAGATTGCTTGTTCGCGTACGAAATATAGACGATCTCGAAAAAATATATAAGCTTCTTATTTCAAATCAGTAAGTTAACAAGATAGCCTGAACTATGTTTTTCATATATTAATGAAAACAAAACATAGCTAAGGCTATATTACCCCGCCCGTAATGTTATTTATTTTAACGTTCTATTTATAAATAAATCTAAATGAAAATCGTTTTCAATTAAAAGTCAAATATTATTTCCCTGTTTCTTGTTTTATATTCTCAAAATATGTTAAGGTTGCGCCCGTCGTTGGGGAGTAGCCGATTTCCAGACTCCGGAAATGTACGTGTCAACATACTCGTTGAAAAACGTGGCGCGTACGGACTGAACATACAGTTTCAGTCAGGCGAGACCATAGGCACATCAACTGCAATGCATACCTGAATGGCACGATATATTTCGTGTTTTCAATCTGTATGCATGGTTACTGGGGGCAGTGATGTGTTTTATGGATACCCCGGTCAGGACGCTGTTATGAATCTCACCGCTACTGTACTTCTTGCTTTTGGCATGTCGATGGATGCTTTCGCTGCGTCAATTGGCAAAGGTGCCACCCTGCATAAACCCAAATTTTCTGAAGCGCTGCGCACCGGTCTTATTTTCGGCGCAGTTGAAACCCTGACCCCGCTGATTGGCTGGGGTATGGGTATGCTGGCCAGCAAATTTGTACTGGAGTGGAACCACTGGATCGCTTTCATTCTGCTGATTTTCTTAGGTGGGCGAATGATAATCGAAGGTTTTCGCGACAACGGTGATGAAGATGAAGAGCCGCAGCGCCGTCATGGATTCTGGCTGCTGGTCACCACCGCCATTGCCACCAGTCTCGATGCGATGGCCGTCGGGGTGGGTCTGGCATTCCTGCAGGTTAACATCATTGCGACTGCGCTGGCCATCGGCTGCGCCACGTTAATTATGTCCACGCTCGGCATGATGATCGGTCGTTTTATTGGTCCGATGCTGGGCAAACGAGCTGAAATTTTGGGCGGGGTGGTACTGATTGGTATCGGCGCCCAGATCCTCTGGGCACACTTCCACGCTTAATTCAGGCGCTGCCAGATATGAATACTAAAATCTGTCTGGCAGTCAAACTTCGTCTTTCCTGCCAGCGTTTCCCACACTTCCGGTTTTGCCCGCCAGGCGAACGGTGTCATTTGCAGTAATGCAACGGCTTCGCTGCCCTGGAGCTGCATCTGATAGCCCAGCGCAATACTCTGCTGCAGAACAAAACCTTCCAGCTGTTCGGTATGTGGCGCATGCAAACGCACCTCATCATAAATCAGCCCTTTCAGCTCCATTAAATGCCGCGGCCCTGGTGTGGCGGTGATTACCCATCCACCCGGTTTAACCACGCGAGCCAGCTCTTGCGCTTTACAGGGCGCGTAGATCCTGATGATGGCATCCATGGACGCATCGGCAAACGGCAAACGATGGCTGGAAGCCACGCAAAAGGTTACCTGCGGATAACGGCGGGCTGCGGCCTTAATCGCCACTTTAGAGACGTCGAGGCCAACGGTCTTGCCGCCAGTCAGCGTATCAGCAAAGGCATGGGTGTAATACCCTTCTCCACAGCCGATATCCAGAATCGCCGCGTTTTCTGAACCTGGCCTCTCTGTGAGCACCTTCACAATCGCGTCGCGCAGTGGTTGATAGTGTCCGGCATCAAGAAACGCCCGGCGCGCCTGCATCATCTCAGCGCTGTCACCCGGATCGCGCGACCGCTTATGCTGAACTGGCAGTAAGTTGACATACCCTTCTTTCGCCACGTCAAACTGGTGCCGCTCAGGGCAAATAAAACTGTTTTTCGTTTGAGTAAGAGGCTGGTGGCAAAGAGGACAGGAAAACGACATGACAACTCCGGCAGGTGATTTGAGGGCGCAAGTGTAACGCGAATTGCGCCCCGGGAAAATAACTTACAGCGCTGGCGAGGATCCACTGTCGCCATGCATCACCAGCAGATGATCGGAGTCGGCAGGCATGCCATCTGGCTTAACATTTTCCAGGCGCAGGACATCTCCCATAATCTGGCTGAATACCGGCGCGGAGACAGCCCCCCCGTAGTAAGCACCGTTTTGTGGATTATTAATAACCACGACTAACGCGAATTTCGGGTCACTCGCTGGCGCAACGCCTGCCGTATAGGCCACGTATTTATCAACATATTTACCATCATCACCGATTTTTTTCGCCGTCCCGGTCTTTACCGCAACCCGATAATCCCTGACCGCCGCCTTAGTTCCCCCACCGCCGGGTAACGCAACGCTTTCCATCATATGTTCAACCTGATGAACCAGTGCCTCCGGCATCACCCGCGTTCCTATTACCGGCGGATCAATACGCGTTATAGAAAGAGGCCGATAGATGCCAAAGCTACCGATAGTGGCGTAGACATGTGCCAACTGGAGCGGCGTCACCATCAGCCCATAACCGAATGCGAAGGTCGCGCGATCCAAATCGCTCCAGTAGCGGCGTTGGGGCATTAAACCACTGCTTTCACCAGTTAATCCCAACCCGGTTGGATCGCCAAAACCAAAACGCTTATAGGTATCCAGCAATTTCTGCACAGGCATAGCTAACGACAGGTGTGATACACCCGTATCGCTTGATTTCTGCAAAATGCCGGTAAGCGACAGCTCAGGGTAAAATCCGACGTCACGAATACGATGTCCGTCGACATTAAAAGGATGGGTATCAATTACGCTGTCCGGTTGCACAATCCCCTGCTGGAGCGCGGTCATAATCACCAGCGGCTTTACGGTTGAGCCGGGTTCAAAGGTGTCGCTAATGGCACGGTTACGAAAATCATCCAGTACCGCGCCGTCACGATTGTTGGGGTTAAAATCTGGGAAGCTTGCCATGGAGAGAATTTCGCCAGTAGCGATATTGACCAGTACAGCTGCCCCTGACTCCGCTTTATTCCACGTCACGGCATTATCCAGCGCGTCTTCGGTAACCGTCTGCAAACGCTCATCAATACTGAGTTGTAATTCGTGTGCAGGCACCGGCATTACTTCGGTGATATTTTCGATGACATGACCAAATTTGTCTTTACGGACCAGACGGGAGCCGGGTTTGCCCATCAACTGGCTATTGAAGCTTTTCTCCAGACCTTCAATACCCTGACCATCAATATTAGTGAAACCAATGAGATTAGCCGCAACATGTCCGGCGGGATAAAAGCGACGGGATTCTTCACGCAGATTGATCCCCGGAAGATTAAGGTTATCGACCCATTCAGCCTGCTGAGGTGAGATCTGGCGCGCCAGATAAATAAAGCGTCCCGCAGGATTACTGTTAACGCGCTCAGCCAGAGAACTGAGCGAAATGTTCAGAGTCTTTGCTAACGCCTGCCAACGTTCGTTGTAGCCCACGCCACCCTTGCTAATAATGGTTTTAGGATCTGCCCAGACGGCATTCACCGGGACACTTACTGCCAGCGGTCGCCCTTCTCTGTCGGTAATCATTCCGCGTGGCGAGGCTATAGTTACCTCGCGTAACGAACGCATGTCTTCCTGTTTTACCAGAGTTGTCGGCGTGACAATTTGTAGCCACGCCACCCGACCCAGCAGCAATCCCAGACTTAATAATATCGCCACACAAAGCAGGGCAAAACGTACGGGAGTAAAATTGCGCGCATCTATGTCGTTTTTCTTTTTCACCAGGACTCCCGCATGATAGTTTTTCAGGTGTCTGATTTAACGAGAAATGCTGCGAGAATGCGGGGAAAACTATGCTACGAACATCACGCCTTTGCAACAAAGCGCTAATGGATGGGCTTTCAGAAATATTTTGACGTAATTTGAATTAAAAAGCCCCGCATAAGCGAGGCTTTATATCTGAGATGGTTGCGCATGAGCGCATCAAATCAGTGGTGTCGATCAGATAGCTGTTACGTTAACAGCAGCCGGACCTTTCTGGCCGTCCTGAATTTCGAACTCAACGTTCTGGCCTTCAGCCAGAGTTTTGAAGCCGTTACCCTGGATAGCGGAGAAGTGTACGAACACGTCTTTGCTGCCATCAGCCGGAGTAATGAAGCCAAAACCTTTAGACTCGTTGAACCACTTAACTTGACCTTTAATCTTTGCCATTTGCAAAATTCCTTAGAGTATTTTCTTCGCCCGCGGGCATAACATAGATAAAACTGAGACATTACTGCTTGAGGCACTAATATAAGGTTCGGCAGAGAAGCGGTATTCAACGTCAACGTGTTTACTCAGGACTTCTTTACTGAAAATGCCACACATAAACAGAACTGTACCTCGTTTAACCCAAAACGTGTTATCACATACAACGTAAATAATGGCAAGCCATTTTTAAACGTGTCTCGATCGGTCGCACAAATCCTGTCTTTCATCAAACAACGACTGCACAGTTATGCGCCAGACCAAGCAGAGTTATATTGTCACCTCTCTCCCCTTGCCCCGTCAGGCTTGCACCGTCACAGGGACATTTCTACCATAGCTCAATAGCTTCGGTTGTTCCAGGTTATCTGTCACAGGGTCTGGCGGATATCATTTTTTATGCTTAGTAATGCATAAAATGTCACAAGCGTAAAAATGAGATCCGCCTTCTGTTTTTGCACTAAAATAATGAAAGAATGATGACAATGCACAAAAAAAGTAAGAGAAACGTTTCGCTGTTAATAAGACGATCGTTATCACAAAAATGACATAATCATATTTTTAACGTATGGGAAAATATATTTATAACAGACCGGACATAAGATATTAATTGGTTAGAGTATCTGAAAATACTCAGATTACAGGCGACTCCGGAACGCTAATTACGCGGGCAAAGCAGAAGAAAATGATCTGACATGTTGACGACAGGATGAAGTATCTGCGCACAGCATCAGCAGAGCTTCATCCTGACATACTGTTTTTAGCGCTCAGCTACCAGGCGGATGATATCATCATCGTCATCCTTCGCGGTGACCGCTGCAGGTTCTGCCGCTTTTTCTGGTTCGTTAGCTTCACAAAGGCGACGGAGTAATGCGTTCTGTCTTTTTTGCTGGTCTAACAATGCTTCAAGCAGTTCTATCTGCTCGTTAGTACGCGAACTTGCCCGATTAATGAAAAACCACAACACAAGCCCAACAACCAAAACCACCACCGATACCGCTAAAGACGCAAAACTCAACGCGCCAGAATTCAAAACTTCGTTCATTTCACCACCTCAATGTAGACAGCGTAGTTTACCACTGCCGCACAAGAAGGTAATCAACTGTTGTAAAAATGCGCTTACCAGGGAATAAATTTATTGATGGCACAAATACCGCTGAAAAATTGTACGTCCTGATCGCACATGATGTTAAACACCTGCGCCCACATCAATATGCATACCAGCACGACAACAATCAGTACCACCCAGCGTATTTTTTTCACTCCAGCTCCACTCTTCGACTCTACATCTTATGTCTATAAATTATCATGCGTTACCTAAACCCAGCGTTAACTGTAACGGCATTCCATCTTTTTAGGAATGATTGACTTGTTTCAGCCCATGTACAGGCTAATCTACTAATAACGAGAAAAGATAAGAGGTTGTAATGCGTCTGATAATCCGCGCTATTGTGTTGTTAGCTCTGGTTTGGATCGGTTTATTACTGAGCGGCTATGGAGTTTTGATTGGGAGTAAAGAGAATGCGGCCGGTCTGGGTCTGCAATGCCAATATCTGACCGCTCGCGGGACCAGCACCGCACAATATGTCCACACAAACAGCGGCCTTATTGGCCTTTCAGATTGCCCTGTATTACGCAAAAGTACTGTCGTTATCGATAACGGTTAAGATAGCGGTAGTACATTCTCTATGCTATTTACGCAAAATAGCGCTAATTTTATTCATTAAAAAACCCCAGGTACGCAATACCTGGGGTTTTGCACTTAGGCAATTTTTCTGATTAGAACGGATAGTCGTTATAGCCCATTTGTTCAGAAATCTTACGCGCTGCCGTATGCAGCATCGCCACATATTCGTGTAAACGTTCTTCCGAAAAGCGCAGCGTCGGGAATGAAATACTCAAGCCCGCGATCACCACGCCAAAACGGTCAAACACCGGAACACCGATGCAGCGCAGGCCTTCTTCCTGCTCTTCGTTATCTTCGCCGTACCCCTGTTCACGCACTTTATCTAACAGTACCAGCAATTCATCAGTATTCGTGATAGTACGGTCGGTGCTGCGTTTATACTCGATGCCGCCAAGAATTTCCTTCACTTCTTCGCGGTCACGCCATGCCAGAAGAACTTTACCAATAGCCGTGCTGTACAATGGGTTACGACGACCGACGCGGGAATACATACGCAGATTGTACATAGAGTCGATTTTATGAATGTAGACGATACTGTCTTCATCCAGCGCACCAAGGTGTACGGTCTCTTTGGTCAAACGTGAAAGTTCACGCATCTGGATGTCAGCACTACGGATCAGATCAACGTTTTGTAACGCGCGCGCACCCAGCTCGAATAATTTCAGGGTCAGAGAGTATTTCTCTGACTCTCCTTCTTGTGCCACATAACCCAGCGTTTTCATGGTCTGCAAAAAGCGATAAACGGTGCTTTTTGACATCATGACGCGTTGCGACAGCTCGGTAATACCAATTTCGCGCTCTTCACCCAGCGCCTGCAGAATGCCAAAAACTTTCAGCACGGAAGATACAGAATCGGGTTGCTTATCCAGATCTGCGATTGCCATTTATCACCCCTTTCGAGTGTTTTATAAAAATCAGAACCGGTTTTTATTATAATTTCACGTATCCCCCCTCGCAATCGCTCTTTGCTTACTTAGTTACAAATCTGCGACCTAACGCCTGAATATCAATGCTAAAATTATTATTCTCATCATAAATTCCGACAATATTGACTTCCTATGGAAAAAACTCAGACCGATGGTCTGCCATTGCCCCAGCGATATGGTGCAATTTTAACCATTGTTATTGGCATCTCTATGGCAGTACTCGACGGCGCAATAGCTAACGTGGCACTTCCGACGATTGCTACCGACCTTCAGGCTTCACCCGCCAGCTCAATCTGGATCGTTAACGCCTATCAAATCGCCATTGTCGTTTCACTGCTGTCACTCTCCTTTTTGGGTGATATGTTTGGCTATCGACGCATTTATAAGTGTGGTCTCGTCGTATTCCTGCTTGCATCGCTGTTCTGTGCTTTATCAGACTCGCTACAAATGCTAACTCTGGCCCGTGTGGCTCAGGGGTTTGGCGGTGCGGCGCTGATGAGTGTGAATACAGCTTTAATTAGACTTATTTATCCCCAGCGTCAGCTTGGCCGGGGGATGGGAATCAACTCCTTCATCGTGGCGGTCTCCTCAGCGGCAGGCCCCACCATTGCCGCGGCGATCCTCTCTATCTCGTCCTGGAAATGGCTGTTTCTGATTAACGTCCCGCTGGGGATTATTGCCCTGCTGCTGGCCATGCGCTTTCTGCCACCAAATTCATCCCGCAGCAATAAACCACGCTTTGACCTGCCCAGTGCGGTAATGAATGCCTTAACGTTTGGCTTGTTAATTACTGCCCTCAGTGGGTTCGCGCAAGGACAGTCGCTAAAACTGATTGGTGCCGAGCTTGTGGCGCTTATCGTGGTCGGTTTTTTCTTTATCCGCCGCCAGCTGGCGTTGCCGGTACCGTTATTACCGGTTGACCTGCTGCGTATTCCGCTGTTTTCACTCTCGATTTGCACGTCAATCTGTTCATTTAGCGCACAAATGCTGGCGATGGTTTCTCTGCCCTTCTTTCTACAAACCGTGCTCGGTCGTAGCGAAGTCGAAACAGGACTGCTACTGACCCCATGGCCGCTGGCAACCATGGTGATGGCGCCGCTGGCCGGATATCTTATCGAACGCGTCCACGCGGGATTGTTGGGTGCATTGGGTATGGGCGTGATGGCAAGCGGATTATTTGCACTGGTGCTACTGCCCTCTGCGCCCTCCGATTTTAATATTATCTGGCCGATGATATTGTGCGGCGCGGGTTTTGGTCTATTCCAGTCACCGAATAACCACACCATCATCACCTCTGCACCACGTGAACGCAGCGGCGGAGCAAGCGGGATGCTGGGGACCGCGCGATTGTTAGGACAAAGTACCGGCGCGGCGCTGGTGGCGTTAATGCTCAATCAGTTTGGTGACAGCGGAACACATATATCGCTGATAACCGCGGGTGTACTGGCAACGGCTGCCGCCATAGTGAGCGGCTTACGTATCACGCAGCCGCGCGTTCAGGCATAAAAAAAGCGCGTCTGGCGACGCGCTTCTTCTGGACTTCCGCAGGTTACTTCAGGTATTCCCCACTGCGCAGCGCTTCAATACGCTTATCCAACGGCGGGTGAGTCATAAACAGCTCACTCAATGATTTGGATTTACCGTTGATGCAGAACGCCATCATGCTGGTCGCTTCCTGCGGCTCATAGCTGGTTTTCAGACGCTGCAGCGCGGCGATCATCTTCTCACGGCCGACCAGTTTGGCAGAACCGGCATCCGCATGGAATTCACGGTGGCGTGAGAACCACATGGTAATAATGCTGGCCAGAATACCAAACACCAGTTCCAGCACCGTCGCCACCGCAAAGTAAATTAATGGGTTACCGTTGCTGCCCTCGCCCTCATCGCGGTTACCGCCCATAAATCCGGCGGCAATTTGCGCCAGAATACGGGAGATAAAGATAACGAAGGTGTTCACCACCCCCTGAATGAGGGTCATGGTCACCATATCGCCATTGGCAATGTGGCTGATCTCGTGCGCGATAACCGCTTCGGCTTCGTCCGGACTCATATTTTGCAACAGGCCAGTACTCACAGCCACCAGCGAAGCATCCCGGCGCGCACCGGTAGCAAACGCGTTAATATCTGGCGCATGGTAGATTGCAACCTGCGGCATAGCGATACCGGCCTGGCGGGCCTGATTCGCTACCGTATTCATCAGCCAGCGTTCTCTTTCATTACGGGGCTGTTCGATCACTTCCCCGCCAACGGACTTTAACGCCATCCATTTGGACATCAGCAGCGAAATGAAGGAACCACCAAAACCAAACAGCAGTGCCATGATCAACAAGCCTTGAACGCTGCTTGACTGAATCCCTGTCAGGCTCAATACCAGCCCGAAAACGACCATCACAGCCAGGTTCGTCAGCAGGAAGAGCGCGATTCGCATCATAATTTTCTTTTAACCTCAATTTAACAAAACGCACTATGCGATTACCCATATCGTATGGGTCTTATGGCTATTTTCAAGCATCCATAGGTGCTAAGTCACCAGAAAGACACAACTTTACATTTTATCGTATCAGACTGACGTCTTCATGCGCTTGTTAAAAAAACAGGCACAATTTCTTGTGCCTGTTGGAGGTTATTGACTGGTTGCGGGCTGTTCCGCTGGCTTGTCTTTTTCAAGATGCGCCAGGTCGAGCGCGATTTTTACCGTTTCATCCAGATACGGATCCGGCTCCTGGTAATCTTTGGGCAGATCGTCCAGTTTCTTCAGCAACGGTTTGCCTTCACGCTTAAACCGGTCGTTGATGCGCGCCAGACGCAGTGCATCATCTTCGTTATTCTCTTTCTCACGCTGAGCGTAATTCAGAGAAGCGATGCTGCGCTTATCCTTCATCGCATTGAATCGCGCAATGTCTTTCATGATGTACTGGAACTCAGGATCGTTCGCAATACGTGCATTGTGCTCTTTTAGCAATTCAGGTCCAAACGGCGTCAGGTTATCTGATTTAGTGTAGGTCGCAGCATCAATGCTATCCCACGGCAACGCGTTATCTTCAAACTTCTCACCGGTTTCAGTTTCTTCATTACCTGTCGGCATGATGATATCCGGCGTAACGCCCTTACGCTGCGTACTGCCACCATTTACACGGTAGAATTTCTGGATCGTGTACTGAACAGAACCCAGTGCTGGCCATTCCGGACGCAGCATCTGATCGTAAATACGGTTCAGAGAACGATACTGCTGTACGGTGCCCTTCCCAAAGGTCGGTTCACCGACGATCAACGCACGGCCATAATCCTGCATTGCCGCGGCAAAAATTTCCGATGCCGAGGCACTGAAGCGATCAACTAGCACCACCAGCGGACCTTTGTAATACACAACGCCGTCGGTATCGCTGTCTTCACGCACTTTGCCGTTATTGTCACGAACCTGAACCACCGGACCGGAAGGAATGAACAGACCGGAAAGCGAGACCGCTTCGGTCAGTGCGCCACCACCGTTGGTACGCAGATCGATAATCACGCTGCTGACATTCTGTTTTTCCAGTTTCTGCAGCTGAACTTTGACGTCATCCGTCAGGCCAACATAGAAGCCAGGAATATCCAGTACGCCGACCTTCTCTTTGCCAACGGTTTTCACGGACATTTTAACGGCGCGGTCTTCGAGACGAATGCGTTCACGCGTTAGCGTGACAATGCGCGTCTTGGTACCTTTACCAGCAGGCAGGATTTCGAGGCGAACTTTGCTGCCTTTAGGTCCTTTGATCAGCGCTACAACGTCATCCAGACGCCAGCCAATCACATCGACCATGCCTTTTCCGGTCTGGCCCACGCCGACAATACGGTCACCAACGCTTATCGCTTTGCTCTTGGCTGCCGGGCCGCCCGCCACCATGGAGTTAATGACGGTGTAGTCATCATCCATTTGCAGAACTGCGCCAATACCTTCCAGAGACAAGCTCATTTCAGTATTAAACTGTTCAGTGTTGCGCGGAGAAAGATAGTTAGTATGCGGGTCTATTTCACGAGCAAAAGCCGTCATCGCCAGTGAGAACACATCTTCACTGTTGGTCTGCGCCAAACGGCGAATGGCAAATTTATAGCGACGGGTCAGCGTTTCGCGAATTTCCGCATCGGTTTTACCGGTCAGCTTCAGGCTGAGTTCGTCAAATTTAACTTTGCCGTCCCACAGCGCATTAAGCTCTGCTTCGCTCTTCGGCCACGGAGCTTTGCTCCGGTCGAGGTTAAAGGTGTCGGTACCGGTGAAATCCATTGGACGAGCCAGTACGCTTAATGCGTACTGATAACGCTCAAATCGACGTTTTTGCGCCAGATTATAGAGATCGTAAAAGACATCCAGTTTACCGGTACGCAGTTCATCACCGAGGACAGTTTTCTTTTTTGCATACTGTTCGATATCGCTCGCCAACAGCACGTTATGGCTGTAGTCGAGCAGATTCAGATAGCGGTCAAAAATTTTTGCCGAAAACGCCTGATCCAGATCGAACTGGCGATAGTGTGAACGTGTAAAACGTGATGTTACACGTTCACTCACCGTCGCATGCTGGGTTTCTTCCTTTAAAACGGGGATTTGATCGGCACGCGTGATGTCTTCTACAGCAAGTGCCTGGCCTGCTAATGCAAGCAGACCAGCTAACGCAGTAAGCCTAAAAAAAGTGTTCATGCCAGGCCTGGCCTCCGTTTCAGAACACCAGGTGTTCTGCGCGTACAATCAAAGACATACCCGAATTCAGCTGTACACGGACGCCATCTTTGGTGATTTCTAATACGGTGGCATCCATCGCATTATTACCTGCTTTCACCTTCAAAGACTGCCCTACCGTCAGCACTGAAATATCAGATACCGGGGTATGCTGTTCTTCGCGAGGAGCACGCGGTGCTTTGGCTGCTGGTTTTTCAGCGCGAGGTTTACGTTCAGCCCCTTCTTTACGGCGCGGAGCAGGACGCGGCTTACGCTCGCGACGCGGTGCGTCTTCTTTTTCGCCGGCAGCAGCGGCCGCTTCGCGTTTTTTCGCCTGTTGCTCTGCACGTTGCGCCTGGACGCGAGCTTTAGCTTCTTCCAGCTGTTTGCGAGCATGTTCAACATGTTGCTCATCCAACTCACCACATGGGTTGCCGTCGAGATCAACACGCGTTGCGCCCAATTTTACGCCATACAGATAGCGCCAGCTGGAAGTATAGAGACGTAAGGCAGAACGGAGCTGTGTCTTGCTGAGGTTCATTTCCCCCTCAACACGCTCTACCAAATCCTGAAAAATGCCAATTTTCAGTGGGCGCGCTTCGCCTTCAGCACTAAAACACTGCGGGAAGCGTTCGGCCAGAAACGCGATGACTTCTTTACTGCTATTCAACTTAGGTTGATTTTCCATGAAATTTCCTGATTACAACGGACGTAGCCAACAAGCGCAGGCATGAACAGGCGACATTATAATGACGTCATCAGTAATTGCTACGTTATCCGTTGATTATCCTGCGACGCTCGCAAAGAATTTTTTGTAATCCGTCGTTGCAAGCACGGTTTCAAGCTGTGCCACAAGCGTACGCAGCCCCAGTTCGTCCTCTTCAGTGAAGCGACCAAACGCGGTGCTATCGATATCCAGCACGCCGATTATCTGATTTTCAACGGTGACAGGCAGAACGATTTCCGCATTGCTGGCGGCATCGCATGCGATGTGCCCGTCAAACGCGTGCACGTCTTCGATGCGCTGCACCTGATTGCGCGCCACCGCGGTACCGCATACGCCACGTCCTACCGGGATCCGCACACAGGCAATTTTGCCCTGGAAAGGACCAAGTACCAGAGTTTCGCCCTCAAGCAGGTAAAAACCGGCCCAGTTTACTTGTGCAAGACGCTCGTACAACAATGCGCTGGTATTTGCCAGCGTTGCCAGAAAACTGGTTTCACCTGCCATTAATGCCTGAAAATCACGGTTCAGATCCGTGTATAGCTCTGATTTGTTCATTATGTAATCACTTAGTTGTCTTACTTAAAACTGCAGCCTACTAAAATAAACATTAAATGCGTAAATGCTCAAGATCATTCCCGTCATGAGTTAAGATAACATTACTTCAACATTTTGATACGCGGTACATGGCCCTTACGACATCACGCATCACGCCCACTAAAAAAATCGCCATCAGATCCATCGGTGAGGCACTCCCGCGTGCACATTATCATCGTTGTCCTGAATGCGACCTGATTTTTAGCTTGCCTAAAATGCGCTCGCACCAAAGTGCATTCTGTCCACGCTGTCAGGCGAAAATCCGTGACGGGCGCGACTGGTCCTTAACGCGCCTGGCAGCAATGGCTGTCACCATGATGCTGCTGATGCCCTTCGCCTGGGGAGAACCGCTCTTACACATCTTTTTGCTCGGTGTACGCATTGACGCCAATGTGATGCAGGGTATCTGGCAAATGACCCGCCAGGGTGACCCTCTCACCGCATCCTTCGTGCTATTTTGCGTTGCGGGCGCGCCGATTATTCTCGTTACCTCAATCGCTTATCTGTGGTTTGGCAATATTCTCGGGATGAACCTACGCCCGGTGCTACTGATGCTGGAAAGGCTCAAAGAGTGGGTGATGCTTGATATCTATCTTGTGGGTATCGGCGTCGCGTCGATTAAAGTTCAGGACTATGCTTATTTGCAGCCTGGGGTGGGACTGTTTGCTTTTATTGCGCTGGTGATCCTCAGTATTTTGACGTTATCGCACCTCAACGTAGAACAGCTTTGGGACCGTTTTTACCCGCAAAGGCCTGCTCGTCGGCCCGATGAAAAGCTTCGCGTTTGCCTTGGTTGCCACTTTACAGGGTATCCGGATGCCCGCGGTCGCTGCCCTCGTTGCCATATACCGTTGCGCTGGCGCAGAAATCAAAGTATTCAAAAATGTTGGGCTGCTCTGCTGGCCTCGATTGTCCTGCTGCTGCCTGCTAACCTCCTGCCTATCTCGATTATTTATGTCAATGGCTCCCGGCAGGAAGACACGATCATGTCTGGCATACTGTCTCTGGCGAACAGTAATATCGGCGTGGCGGCGATCGTGTTTATTGCCAGTATTCTGGTGCCATTCACCAAAGTGATTGTGATGTTTACGTTGCTCATCAGCATTCATTTTAACTGTGAGCAAGGATTGCGTACCCGCATCAAACTGCTGCGCATAGTGACCTGGATTGGTCGCTGGTCAATGCTGGATCTTTTTGTTATCGCTCTAACTATGTCGCTGATTAATCGCGATCAGATACTTGCTTTTACTATGGGACCGGCTGCGTTTTATTTCGGCGCAGCGGTAATATTGACTATTCTTGCAGTGGAATGGCTGGACAGCCGCTTACTTTGGGATGCACATGAGTCAGGAAACGCCCGCTTCGCAGACTGAAGCGCAGATTAAAACAAAACGTCGTATCTCCCCGTTCTGGCTGCTGCCGTTCATCGCATTGATGATTGCAGGATGGCTTATCTGGGGAAGCTATGAAGATCGCGGGAATACCGTAACCATTGACTTTATGTCGGCGGACGGCATTGTACCTGGCCGTACCCCCGTTCGCTATCAGGGCGTCGAAGTGGGCACGGTGCAGGATATCAACCTCAGCAAAGACCTGCGCAAAATTGAAGTCCGCGTCAGCATCAAATCAAATATGAAAGATGCACTGCGCAAAGATACACAGTTCTGGCTGGTCACGCCGAAAGCGTCACTGGCGGGGGTTTCTGGCCTGGATGCGTTAGTTGGCGGCAACTATATCGGCATGATGCCCGGTACCGGCGAGCCAGAGGATCATTTCGTCGCGCTTGATACACAGCCCAAATACCGCCTGAACAACGGCGATTTGATGCTGCACCTGCGGGCCCCCGACCTCGGATCGCTTAACAGCGGCTCGCTGGTTTATTTCCGCAAAATCCCTGTAGGTCGGGTCTATGACTACACCATTAATCCAAATAATCAGGGCGTAACCATCGACGTGCTGATTGAACGCCGCTTTACCAATCTGGTGAAAAAAGGCAGTCGTTTCTGGAACGTATCAGGGGTCGATGCGGATGTCAGTCTCAGCGGCGCCAAAGTGAAGCTGGAGAGTCTGGCAGCGCTGGTTAATGGCGCCATTGCTTTTGATTCGCCGGAAGATTCGCAACCCGCCGTTGCCGACGATACGTTTGGTTTGTATCAGGATCTCGCGCACAGCCAGCGCGGCGTGATCGTGAAGCTCGATTTACCCAGCGGCGACGGACTTAAGGCTGGCTCAACCTCGCTGATGTATCAAGGACTGGAAGTCGGTCAACTGACCAAACTGGATTTAAATCCGGGCGGTAAAGTCACCGGCGAAATGACGGTCGATCCCAGCGTCGTAACGCTATTGCGTGACAACACGCGTATTGAATTACACAGTCCTAAATTATCGTTAAGCGATGCGAATCTCAGTTCGCTTCTGACGGGCAAAACATTCGAACTGATACCTGGCGAGGGCGAACCGCGTAACCAGTTTGCAGTGATTCCTGCAGAGCAATCCTTGTTACACGATCCGGGCGTCATGACGCTGACGCTGACCGCGCCGGAAAGTTACGGTATTGATGCCGGCCAACCGCTGATTCTTCACGGCGTACAGGTCGGTCAGGTGATTGAGCGCACGCTCTCCAGCAAAGGCGTTTCGTTTACCGTCGCCATCGAACCGCAGCATCGCGCGCTGGTACAAGGCGACAGTAAGTTCGTGGTCAACAGTCGGGTCGATGTCAAAGTTGGGCTTGATGGCGTGGAATTTCTTGGCGCCAGCGCCAGTGAGTGGATCAGCGGCGGCATTCGTATTTTGCCTGGTACAAAAGGTGAAATGAAAAAAAGCTACCCGCTGTATGCCAACCTGGAAAAAGCGATTGAGAACAGCCTGAGCGATCTGCCAACCACCACGGTCAGCCTGAGTGCCGAGACGCTGCCCGATGTGCAGGCCGGTTCGGTGGTCTTATATCGTAAATTCGAAGTCGGTGAAGTGATTAGCGTTCGTCCACGCGCCGATGCGTTTGATATCGATCTGCATATCAAGCCGGAATATCGCAACCTGCTGACCAGCAACAGTGTGTTCTGGGCCGAGGGCGGCGCCAAGGTTCAGCTTAACGGCAGCGGTTTAACCGTTCAGGCTTCTCCCCTGTCGCGAGCGCTTAAAGGCGCAATTAGCTTCGATAACCTGAGCGGCGCCAGCGCCAGCCAACGCAAAGGCGATAAGCGGATTCTGTATGCGTCAGAAACCGCTGCGCGTGCAGTGGGCGGCCAGATAACCCTGCACGCCTTCGATGCCGGTAAACTGGCGGCCGGTATGCCGATTCGCTACCTGGGAATCGATATTGGCCAGATCCAGACGCTAGAGCTGATCACTTCCCGTAATGAAGTTCAGGCCAAAGCGGTGCTGTATCCGGAGTACGTACAGACCTTTGCGCGTAGCGGCACACGCTTCTCCGTGATTACCCCACAAATCTCAGCCGCGGGCGTGGAGCATTTAGATACCATCTTACAGCCGTATATCAACGTTGAACCTGGCCGCGGTAACCCGCGCCGTGATTTTGAGCTGCAGGAAGCCACTATCACCGACTCTCGTTACCTCGATGGTCTGAGTATTGTGGTGGAAGCACCGGAAGCGGGTTCATTAAACATCGGTACGCCAGTTCTGTTCAGAGGTATTGAAGTCGGGACCGTCACCGGGTTGACGCTCGGCTCCCTTTCCGATCGCGTGATGATCGCTATGCGCATCAGCCAGCGCTATCAGCATCTGGTGCGTAACAACTCTGTATTCTGGCTGGCATCCGGCTACAGTCTCGACTTCGGCCTGACCGGCGGCGTCGTGAAGACCGGTACCTTTAATCAATTCATTCGCGGCGGTATCGCCTTCGCAACCCCGCCGGGTACGCCACTGGCCCCGAAAGCACAGGCTGGTAAACACTTCCTGTTGCAGGAAAGCGAACCGAAAGAGTGGCGTGAATGGGGAACCGCCCTGCCACGATAACCTCTCCCTTTGCTCCGGCGTACTCGCGCCGGAGCACTTATGCTACACTGCGCACCTGTTTTTTTGCCGGTGGTACCAAGTGGCTTATTTTCCCGACGCCTTTCTGACACAAATGCGTGAAGCAATGCCTTCCACGCTCTCATTCGATGATTTTCTCGCTGCCTGCCAGCGTCCGCTGCGCCGTAGCATCCGCGTCAATACGCTGAAAATCTCTGTTGCCGATTTCCTCACTCTGACAGCGCCATATAACTGGTCGCTCACCCCTGTTCCATGGTGTGCTGAAGGCTTCTGGATTGAACGCGATGATGAAACGTCACTGCCGCTCGGCAGCACCGCAGAACATTTAAGCGGCCTGTTTTATATTCAGGAAGCCAGCTCAATGTTGCCAGTCGCCGCGCTGTTTGCCGATGGCAATACGCCGGAACGCGTAATGGATGTCGCGGCAGCTCCCGGCTCCAAAACCACGCAAATTGCCGCCAAAATGAATAATCAGGGCGTGATTCTGGCGAATGAGTTTTCCGCCAGTCGCGTCAAAGTCCTGCATGCCAATATCAGCCGTTGCGGTATCAACAATGTCGCCCTGACCCATTTTGACGGGCGGGTATTTGGCGCGGCATTACCAGAAACATTCGATGCCATATTGCTGGATGCTCCATGTTCCGGCGAAGGTGTGGTACGTAAAGATCCCGATGCGCTGAAAAACTGGTCCATAGAAAGTAATCTGGAAATTGCCGCAACCCAGCGTGAGCTCCTCGACAGCGCATTTCACGCTCTGCGTCCCGGCGGCACATTGGTTTATTCAACCTGTACGCTAAACCGTGACGAAAACGAAGCCATTATGCAGTGGTTGATTGAAACCTACCCGGATGCCGTTGAATTTTTACCGCTGGGCGATTTATTCCCGGAGGCTGAACGCGCCCTGACGCCGGAAGGATTCCTGCATGTGTTCCCGCAGATCTACGATTGTGAAGGTTTCTTCGTCGCGCGTTTGCGCAAAACGGCCGCCATTCCTGCGCTACCCTCACCGAAATATAAAGTGGGTAACTTCCCGTTCAGCCCGCTGAAAGGACGTGAATCCGCGCTTGTTGCCCAGGCCGCTAACGCCTGCGGATTACAATGGGCAGATAATTTGCGCCTGTGGCAGCGCGATAAAGAGATCTGGTTATTTCCGACAGAGATTGAACCCCTGATTGGCAAAGTTCGCTTCTCACGACTCGGGGTTAAACTGGCTGAGACCCATAACAAAGGGTATCGTTGGCAGCATGAAGCCATCATCGCCCTCGCCGATCCAAGCCACAGCCATGCGTTCGAACTGAGCCTCGCCGAAGCGGAAGAGTGGTATCGCGGTAGAGATGTTTACCCGCAAACTTCACCCGCAACTGACGATGTGTTGGTTACGTTCCAGCATCAGCCGATTGGTCTGGCAAAACGTATTGGATCGCGATTGAAGAATAGCTATCCACGCGATCTTGTCCGGGATGGCAAACTCTTTACAGGATAACGCACGTTTTGACTGGCGCTTTTGCTAACGTTGACTACGCTGAAAAATGGACGGCCTAACTGGTCGTACCACAATCAGCAGATAAACGGAGAGCACGATGATGAAAACCAGTGTGCGCATTGGCGCTTTTGAGATCGACGACGCCGAGTTGCATGGCGAATCGCCGGGGGACCGAACGTTAACCATTCCATGTAAATCCGATCCGGATTTATGTATGCAACTGGACGCCTGGGATGCCGACACCAGCGTCCCGGCCCTTCTGAATGGAGAACACTCTGTTCTGTTCCGCGAGCACTACGATCGTAAGTCAGATGCCTGGATCATGCGCCTTGCCTGATTCAAAAAGAACCCGTCGCCAGACGGGTTATTTCTTGGTTAATTTCCCTCATCTATCAACATCTTCTACACTACAGGTATGGCTTTACCCTTTGAGGATGAAATGTTCACGCTGGTTCTTTTTGTGTGCTACCTTGACGGCGGTTGTGAAGATATCGTGGTTGATGTCTACAAAACTGAGCAGCAATGCCTTGTATCGATGGACGATCAGCGCATTCGTAACGGCGGATGTTTGCCTGCGGACGATTACATCGACAGCTTCTGGCGTCCAGCCCAGGAATACAGCGATTTCTGATTATTGCAATTGCACCAGCGTTAATTCGCCGCCAAATACCGCACCGGTATCAATATAGTGCAGATTGTCACGATCCAACCGATCCCGCAGTGGCGTATGACCAAACCAAAAGTGATCCGCGCCACGTATGCCGTTACCTTTGTTCATCAACCGCGTACGATCCCACAGCACCCGCTGTAAATCGACCTCTTTTTGCCACTGGTAATCATCATCCGGGTAATCCGCATGAGCAACAACGTGTATGCCACTCCGGCAGCGTAGTTCCAGAATCCAGGGTAACTTTCGACACGCTTTCAGTGCTAATCTCGCCGCAGACTGATCCGCGTGAGCAAACCACGCGCCGCCGTTCATAAACCACAAAAGTTGCTCCCCCGTCGCCAGTGCATCCAACGCCATCTGCTCATGATTGCCCCTGACTGCCACAATCCAGCTTTTAGGCAGCAGGCGCAGGCAACGCAGACTGTCAGGCCCACGGTCAATAACATCACCCACTGAAACCAGCAGATCTTGCCGGGGATCAAACTGGCACTGGCGCAATCTCGCCATTAATAAAGAGAAGCAACCGTGGATATCTCCCACGACCCAGACGTGACGCCAGTGTGAACCTTCGATTCGTTGGTAGATATTGTCAGGCTGTGCCATGCAACCTCCTGAGCACATTGAGACCTGGTTATAATTTTAGCAATGGCTGCAAAAAATCCTGGACGATCAAGGGGCGGAGTATGGTATGGTTTACGCAGAATGCAGCCTGTGATACGCAGTGTTTGGCCCTGGATGGCATAGCATTCACCACATAAAAAGAGACCGAATACGATTCCTGTATTCGGTCCAGGGAAATGGCTCTTGGGAGAGAGCCGTGCGCTAAAAGTTGGCATTAATGCAGGCTAAGTTACCCTGCCATTTAAGAATAGATGACAGCGCCAGGTTTTCCAGTCCGTGGTTAAAGTGGCCGGAAAAAAAGGCAGTTCGTCACACGACCAAATGCAAAAACCGCAAGTTCTTCTGTGAGATCCTGCGGTTTTTTTATTGGAAATCAGAACGCTACATCTGACAATTAACAGAGCTTTTCTGCGCGCTCCACAAACGGTGCCAGACTCATTTTTTCGCCAGGTTTCGTCGGGTCATCAATCTGGATAATCTCAATCGGCTTCGCCGTGGTTTTGCCGCTCTCAACCTGTTTTCTGGCAACATCATTCAATGGATATTGCACCAGCGTGCTGGGATTGATGACATACAACGCGTTACCTGCACGGCAGGTCAGCATCACCTCTTCCCGATTAAACGCCCACTTATCTTTGCCAACCTCAAAACGGCTGACGGTGATGACCTGTGGCGCTGCCAGCGCGGCCCCTGAACTTGCCAGTAGTAGTAAAGAGAGAATGATTTTTTTCATGCGTTTTGCCAGTCCATCAATCAAAAAGGTTCGAGGGTTGCAAACAGGCTGACAATCGCCAGCACTACGGCCCCTATTCCCCATTCCAGTTTTGTCATCCAAATGAAATAGAGCGTCATACAGTCATTATCCTGCATGCGTGGTACCAGAACATACCGATTCGCCAGGGCAATCGCCACCATTAGCATGACAAGGGCACCTTTTAACAAAAGGAGTTGCCCATAAGCCATATGCCAGGAGCCGGAAACACCGACAATAAACAGGGCATTCATAATCCCGGTAAGTAAAACCCCGGCAACGAAAAGATGCCCATAGCGGGAGAAACGCATCATGGTAGAGATCGCTTGTTCCCGCCAGCGGCCCTGCGCCATTCTCATACAGTAAAGTACGGGCAGCAAGCCACCAAACCAGGCTGCTGCACATATCAGATGCAAGGGATGGTTAACCTGTTGGATAGCCCCAGGGACGCCAGTATGCAGCGTTGCATGTCCAACACCTGCCAGCAAAATAAATTGGGCAATCGTCAGCATTAACAGCAGTCGCGACATGCTGCGCGGCACAACGATGGTCACTACCAGCGTGACCATTGCGAGGATAATCTGCCATAACCAGACGCCGCCAAATTGCGTCTGCAGAACGGCGCCCCAAACGTCTGTCGAGACGACATCCCGCCAGCCTGAGCCCATTAAGCCCCCCTGGATCGCCAGCATTAGCGTCGCGCTGATAAAACTCCACGTCGCGGCATGGCGTTGCAGACGTAAAAAACGACGCATCATTAAACGGCGAACTGAAACGGGAGCCAGCCACGCGCCGTAAAGCGCACAACCAAACACCAGCATCAACGCGGTAAAATGAATAAATCGCAGGGCAGCCCAGGTAAATGCCAGCATCGGTTATTTCACGCTAAAGGTATATTGTCCCTTTGTCTTGTGACCATCCACGGATACAACGTGCCAGTCCACCGTATATTTTCCGGCCTCCAGCGTTTGATCGAGCGGAATAATCAGTTGCGTTTTGTCCTGATCGCTGCGAGTCGCTTTACCCGTCTTGATTGATTCCTTTTGTGGACCTGTCAGCGTTGCGCCACTGAAAGCGGGTTCGACACCCTCAGAAAAATTCAGCGTCAGCGCCTGGGGAGAAGCGGTGACTTCCGCATTCGCCGCCGGGCTTTGTTTTGTCAGGTGGGCATGCGCCAATGCAGCGGGTGTTGCGAGGAGGCTGGCGAGTACGATGATAGTATTACGTAGCGAAGATGCAGATGAAGCCATTTCAACTATTCCTTTTTGTTATGTCTAATCTATAGAGAATAACCTTCTACAATGATCGAGTCGAGAATCATCAATTCTGTCTTGCCATTAATGCGCACTCTTAGTAACTTTGCGCGCCGGAAGACAGAGAAAAGGAGCAGCCTATGAACATCAATCTGGCCAAACTTGAGCAAGCTGAAATGGATAAGGTCAATGTTGATCTGGCCGCGGCGGGTGTCGCATTTAAAGAACGCTACAATATGCCGATCGTTGCCGAAGTGGTTGAACGTGAACAGCCCGAACATTTACGCGACTGGTTTCGTGAAAGACTCATCGCACATCGCCTGGCATCCGTCTCCCTTTCACGTTTACCGTACGAGCCGAAAGTTAAATAAAACTTATATTACGTTACGATTCCTTACATGATGCCTGCTACAGTATAAGTATATTCTTAATCTATACTTTAAAGATGGTTGTAGACACTATGAAAAGGAAATCATTATGTCACACTGGAAAATCGCAGCAGCACAATACGAACCCCTTCACACGTCAGTGACCGAAAACGTTGCCCATCACCTGCAATTCATTCAGGCAGCCGCACAATGCCAATGTGAATTGCTGGTCTTCCCCGCCCTCTCCTTGTTGGGCTGCGTTGATGAGAATGACTCCCTCCCAGCGCCACCTGATGAAGCGTTGCTGGAACCGCTGGCGCATGCCGCAGCGACTTACCGCATGACCATTATCGCGGGATTGCCGGTAGAGCATAACAATCGTTTTGTGAAAGGCATTGCGCTTTTCTCTCCCTGGATGACCTCACCATTAACGTTTCATCAGAGCCACGGGGCCTGTATTGCCAGACAGCGCAATACCATCAGCGTTGTGGATAGTCAGCCAGAAGGTATCGATATCGACCCGAATTTTTCGCTGTTTACCAGTAGCCAGTCCGTCAGCGAACCTGAATTGCTCTCCTCCACATCTCGTCTACAACGTTTCTCGCATAAATTCGCCATCGCAGTATTAATGGCCAATGCGCGCGGGAGTAGTGCGTTATGGGACGAGCGAGGCCAATTGATTGTCCGCGCCGACAGCGGTTCTTTGCTCTTAACCGGTCAACGCACGCCACGGGGTTGGCAAGGTGATATCATTCCATTACGCTAGTCGTTTTGGTCGGGAGCATGGCATGTTGCGCATAATAGATACAGAAACCTGTGGTCTGCAGGGAGGCATTGTTGAGATTGCTTCTGTCGATGTGGTTGATGGAAAGATAGTTAACCCAATGAGCCATCTGGTGCGTCCTGACCGCCCTATTAGTCCCCAGGCGATGGCTATTCATCGCATTACTGAAGCAATGGTGGCCGATAAGCCATGGATTGAAGATATCATTCCGCACTATTACGGTAGCGAGTGGTACGTGGCGCACAACGCAAGCTTCGACCGCCGCGTATTGCCAGAGATGCCCGGTGAGTGGATCTGCACCATGAAGCTCTCCCGTCGATTGTGGCCGGGAATCAAATACAGCAATATGGCGCTGTATAAATCACGTAAGCTGAGCGTTCAGACGCCCGCAGGCCTGCATCATCACCGTGCTCTGTACGACTGCTACATCACTGCGGCTTTGCTGATCGACATCATGCAAACTTCAGGCTGGACCGCAGAGCAGATGGTCGACATTACCGGTCGCCCCGCGTTACTCACGACCTTCACATTTGGTAAGTACCGTGGAAAACCGGTATCAGAGGTGGCTGAACGCGATCCGGGCTATCTGCGTTGGTTATTTAATAATCTCGACAGTATGAGCCCGGAGCTGCGATTAACGCTGAAGCACTATCTGGATAACGCCTGATCTGAAGCTTGCTCAGGCAGCGTTCCCTGTGCCAGCCCAATCAAAAATGCGTACTCAAGGGCCACGCCTTCGTAAGATTTAAAACGTCCGGACTTACCGCCGTGCCCGGAATCCATATCCGTGCACAGTAACAGCAAGCGATCATCCGTTTTTAACTCACGCAATTTTGCCACCCACTTTGCCGGTTCCCAGTATTGCACCTGGGAGTCGTGTAATCCTGTCGTGACCAGCAGATGTGGATAATCCTGCGCGGTGACGTTGTCATAGGGGCTGTAGCTTTTCATATACGCATAGTACTGCGGATCCTGCGGATTACCCCATTCCTCAAATTCACCGGTGGTCAGGGGAATTGACTCATCCAGCATCGTGGTCACCACATCGACAAACGGCACCTGGGCAATCACGCCATGGAACAAGTCCGGGCGTTCATTAATGGCGACGCCCATTAACATTCCTCCGGCGCTTCCCCCCATGCCGTAGCATAACGATGGCGCACCATAACCCATTCTTAGCAGCGCATCGCAGACATCGAGGTAATCATTGAAGGTATTTTTTTTGTGCAGAAACTTACCGTCTTCGTACCATTGCTGACCCAACTCGCCGCCGCCACGCACATGGGCAATGGCGTAAACAAAGCCGCGATCCAATAAGCTTAAACGGCTGCTACTGAAATCAGCATCCATGCTGGCACCATACGAGCCATAGCCGTAAACCAGTAGTGGGTTTTTCCCTTTCAGGAAATACTTTTGATGATAAACCAGCGAGACCGGAACCTCGGTACCATCGCGGACGGTGATCCAGACATGTTCGCTGCGGTAATTCGCCGCATCAAATCCGGGGACCTCCGTCTGCTTAAGCACGCGACGCTCCCCGGTGTCCATATCGAGTTCAAACAACGTGTCCGGCGTGGTCATGGAGGAATAGCCATAGCGCAGGCGCGATGTCTCCGGTTCCGGGTTATAGGCAAGCCAGGTCACATACGCCGGATCGTCAAAGGCGATACCGATCACTTCGCGCGTTTTGCGATTGATCTGACGCAGACTGGTTAAACCCTGCTGGCGTTCTTCCACCACCAGCCAGTCGGTAAACAGGGTAAACCCCTCCAGCATGACGTTCTCGCGCGGCGGGATCAGCACCTCCCACGCTTGTTCATTGCGTACGCGCGTGCGGTACAGACCAAAGTTTTTACCTTCACGATTAGAACGCAGATAAAACTTGTGCTGATAGTGATCGAGGCTGTACTCATGGTCTTTACGCCGCGCTAAAAAAAGCAAAGGTTCGGCGTCGGCCAGTTCTGCATCCAACAGCAGAACCTCACTGGTCGTCGCGCTGGCGATATGGATCACCACATAATGTAACGAGGTGGTTTTATGCAGACTGACATAAAACATGTCATCGGTTTCTTCGTACACCAATTCGTCCAGTGACGAGGGAGATCCAACGGTATGCCGCCAGACCTGGTACGGCAGTAACGTCGTGGCGTGTTTGCGAACGTAATAGAAGGTCTGGGAATCATTCGCCCAGACCAGATCCGCTTCAACGTTATCCAGTACTTCCGGATACCAGTTGCCGCTTTCCAGGTTGCGAAAGCGAACGCCATATTGCCGACGAGAGAGGTAATCTTCGGCCAGCGCCATAATGCTATTATCGGGTGATATCGCCAGCCCTCCCAGCGTATAAAATTCACTGTGGGCTGCGCGCTGGTTGCCGTCCAGCAGAATATTCCATTCATCCCACTCTTCGCTGAGAACCGACTGGCGCTGATAAATGGCATATTCACATCCCGGTTCATAAATATGGCGGTAACGATAACCATTTTTCACATAGGGAGCGGATGCATCCTGTGGGGGAATACGGTCGATAATTTCTTTCAGAACACGCTCCTGCAAAGCCTGCTGCGAAGCCATAACCTGATGGCCATACGCATTTTCCTGTTGCAGGTATTCGAGCACGTCCGGCTGCGAGCGGGTGTCGTCTCGCAGCCAGTAATAATTATCAACACGTGTATCGCCATGCTGCGTCATGGCGTGGGGAATACGAGAAGCTTTTGGTAGCATGTCATTGTTCTTTTGCTTAAACATCCTATAAGGGTGGCAAAAGACAGCGATGATGCAAGCGAAACATGCACCTTAGCGATAAGTAATTAACCCGGTAAAGCCTGTTTTTGCGCCTTGAGATCCTGTTCAATGCCGTCACGAACATCCTGTGGGATCTTCAACGCGTCACCCAGCGCATTCAGATAGCTGCGCTCCATAAAGTGGTCGATATCAATCGCCGCACAGCTCAGGAAGTATATTTCCAGCGCCTCTTCTTCGTTGCGGATCCCTTGCGCCAGGCGCTGAGGATCCAGCGGTTGTTCAATCGCCCGCTCAATCAGAACGCGGCCTTGTTCTTCAACACCCGCCTCACGAAGCTGCTGTTCAATGGCGGTACGCTCTTTAGCATCAATATGACCATCGCTTTTAGCCGCAAAAACCAGCGCCAGGATCAGGCGTTCAGTTCGCTCATCCAGCGGCGAGCTTTGTACGCCGAACTGCGGCTCATCCTGATGCGCGGCGCGAACTTTATCTTTGTATTTGTTCCACAGCACGGTTCCGGCAACTGCACCGCCACCCACCAGAAGCGCGCTGGTGCCATATTTACTCAGTAACTTACGTGAGGATTTGTTGGCAACCAGTAATCCCGCCAGACCGCCTAACGCGCCAGGGACCAGAAGTTTACTCAGCCCTTGCTCGCCGGAAGATGATGCGGAGGATCCTTTTTGCCCAAGAAGAGATTGTAGTTGGTTCAGCCAGTTAGCCATTTTGCCCCTCAAGTACAGACGAATAATCGTCAAAGCGTACCCGAGGGGATGTCAGGAAGTGTTCAGCTCATCAAAAGATGTGCAAATACGCTCGTTACTGCGGTTGATACTCCGCCGTTCCGGCTTTGCAGTCTACTTTTACCTGATAGTGAATATCCGCGCTTTTCCCACGGACCGTCAGCGGGACCGACCACTTGCCATCTTTGCCCGTAATATCGGGGGTATTAACCCAGGCAACAGGATCGGCTTGCCCAACACGCTTTTGATCGTCAGCCCAGCGCGCGATGCGATTTTGCTGATAATCACGTTTCACGCTCGCCGCAATACCATCAGCATTCAGCCCTTCACACTTGGGAAACTGAACATTTTTGCTTTCCATATTTGCCGCAAGTACAGATACGCTGGCAGATAACAACAGCAGGCTTAACAACGCTCTTTTTTTATACATTCTTTTCTCCTTTATCTCCCCTTCGTCCTTCCGGTTGCATGTAGCAACGCGAAAGAACGTCAGGGATTGCACAATGATTCAGGGAAAAGCATGGTACAAAACGTCAGGAGCGCAAGTCGTTTCAGGCAGCCTGGGTATCATCCTCAGCGTGTGCGTCATTTTCAACGACCTGCGGAGAAGGCAGTTTGCCGTTTTTCAGGATGGCGCTCAGCACATCTTTTTGCTCAGCCAGCCACAGGGAAAGCGCTTCACGCTGCTCGTCTTCAAGCGCTACCGGTGACTGCTCCAGCCATGTGTCGAGCAAATCCGCTGTATCAAGCATTTTGTCATACGCATCGGCTTCCTTTTTGCTGGTAAACGACATTTTTTCCTCACCTTCCCGAATGACTACGTATTTAACTTCAACCGCCATTTTTGCAGCCTCTTAAATTACCTGTATTTATGTACAGTATATTCTTTTTAAGCCCCAAAATCAACCTGGTAATAAAGACAGACGCAAACGTTTTCGTATATACTGCGCCCAGATAAAACAGGGGATTAATTTATGACGTTATTAGGAACAGCGCTGCGTCCCGCAGCAACGCGAGTGATGTTATTAGGTTCAGGTGAACTGGGTAAAGAAGTGGCGATCGAATGCCAACGCCTGGGTGTGGAAGTCATTGCAGTGGATCGTTACCCCGACGCGCCAGCCATGCACGTTGCCCATCGCTCATACGTTATCAACATGCTGGATGGCGAAGCATTGCGCGAGGTTGTCGAGCGCGAAAAGCCACATTATATCGTGCCGGAAATAGAGGCGATTGCCACGGATATGCTGGTAAAACTGGAACAGGAAGGGCAACACGTTGTGCCGTGCGCACGAGCGACCCAATTGACCATGAACCGCGAAGGGATCCGTCGCCTCGCCGCAGAGGAGCTGTCTTTACCAACCTCTTCTTTCCGCTTTGCAGACAGCGAAACTCGCTTTCGCGAGGCCGTCGCCGAAATAGGCTTTCCTTGCATCGTGAAGCCAGTAATGAGTTCCTCAGGTAAGGGGCAAAGCTTTATTCGTTCAGCCGATCGACTCACCGAAGCCTGGAACTATGCTCAACAGGGAGGCCGGGCAGGCGCCGGGCGTGTTATCGTCGAAGGCGTGGTAGATTTTGATTTTGAAATTACCCTGCTTACCGTTAGCGCCGTTGATGGCGTGCACTTTTGCGCGCCGGTAGGGCATCGTCAGGAAGATGGCGATTATAGTGAATCCTGGCAGCCTCAGCAGATGAGCGACCTGGCACTGGCGCGCGCGCAGGATATTGCCCGTAAAGTCGTGCTGGCGTTAGGTGGCTACGGTCTGTTTGGCGTGGAGCTATTTGTCTGCGGTGATGAGGTGATTTTTAGCGAAGTCTCCCCTCGCCCACACGATACCGGAATGGTGACCTTAATATCGCAGGACCTGTCTGAGTTTGCCCTGCACGTACGCGCATTTCTCGGTCTGCCCGTTGGCGCAATCCGTCAGTACGGACCTTCTGCTTCCGCCGTTATTCTGCCGCAACTTACCAGCCAGAATGTGACGTTTGATAACGTACAGTCTGCCGTGGGCGCTGGCCTGCAAGTACGATTCTTTGGTAAGCCGGAGATCGACGGGAGTCGTCGTTTAGGGGTGGTACTGGCTACAGCGCAGACCATTGAAGACGCGGTTGAACGTGCGAAAGACGCCGCCGCACAGGTGAAAGTTACCGGATAAAAACCAGACCCGTAGGCCGGATAAGGCGTTGATGCCGCATCCGGCAAAGCCCGATGTCGGCGCTGACGCGCCTTATCGGGCCTACGGTATACGCATTAACGGCTTACTGCTTCGCGCCTTCTACTGCTTCACGCGCCAGTTTAGTAATGCGATCGTAATCACCAGCTTCCAGCGCATCTGCCGGAACCAGCCAGGAACCACCGATGCACAGCACGCTTTTCAGGGCCAGGTAATCACGGTAGTTCGCCGGGGAGATACCACCGGTTGGGCAGAAACGCACCTGAGAGAACGGGCCCGCAATCGCCTGCAGCGCTTTAGTACCGCCGTTCGCTTCCGCCGGGAAGAATTTGAACTCTTTTAATCCGTAGTCCATACCCAACATCAGTTCAGAAACGGTGCTGATACCTGGGATCAGCGGAATAGTCCCTTCCGTTGCGGCTTTTAACAGCGGCTCGGTCAGACCCGGGCTGATAGCAAACTGCGCACCGGCTTCAGTGACTTCAGCCAGTTGTTGCGGATTCAGTACAGTACCTGCGCCGACGATGGCGTCCGGAACTTCTTTCGCGATCGCGCGAATGGCATCCATCGCACATGCGGTACGTAATGTCACTTCCAGAACGCGCACGCCACCTGCAACCAGCGCTTTTGCCATCGGCACCGCATGTTCCAGTTTATTAACCACAATAACCGGTACAACCGGGCCAGTGGTCAGGATTGCTTCTGCACTTGTCTTCCAGTTTTTCATCAGAGTTTTCTCTCGCCTGATTACAAAATAAGTCTTAAAAAGTGATACAGGTTGCGCCCTGCTCCGCGCCGGACAGCTTCTCACGCAACGCGCTGAACATTTCACGTCCAGTACCCACGCGCGATGCACTGAGGTCTGGAATGTGAGGCTGACGTGAGGCAAGTTCCTCTTCGTCAACCAGCAGCGTCAATTCACCTGTCTGTCCATTCACACGAATGATGTCGCCATCACGTACTTTTGCCAGCAGACCGCCATCATAGGCTTCTGGGGTTACATGGATTGCTGAAGGCACTTTACCTGAAGCACCTGAAAGTCGTCCATCGGTAACTAACGCAATTTTGAAACAACGGTCCAATAATACACCAAGTGGCGGCATGAGTTTATGTAATTCTGGCATTCCGTTCGCTTTTGGTCCCTGATGACGCACAACAACTACGCAATCGCGGTCAAGCAGACCCGCATCAAAGGCCGGTAACACATCGTGCTGACTTTCAAAAACAACTGCCGGGGCTTCTATAACCTGATTTTCGACCGGTACTGCCGACGTTTTCATCACTGCGCGCCCGAGGTTACCGCTCAGCACTTTGGTACCGCCGTGGTGGGAGAAAGGTTGGTCAAAAGAGGCAATCACGTTGCTGTCCAGCGATTTCGCCGCCCCTTCGCGCCAGTCCAGTTCACCGTTGTTGAGCCACGGCTCCATGGTGTAACGCGATAAACCGAATCCGGCAACGGTATTCACATCTTCGTGCAGCAAACCCGCGTTCAGCAGCTCACGCATTAGAACCGGTACGCCGCCCGCCGCCTGGAAATGGTTAATATCCGCCGGACCGTTCGGGTACAAACGCGCCATCAGCGGCACGATATCGGACAGATCGGAGAAGTCATCCCAGTTAATCAGAATCCCGGCCGCACGCGCCATGGCCACCAGATGCATCGTATGGTTAGTTGAGCCCCCGGTCGCCAGCAGCGCCACAATTCCGTTCACCACCACTTTTTCATCGATCATTTTACCGATCGGCATCCATTCATTGCCGTTCCCGGTAAGACGCGTAACCTGACGGGCTGCAGCAGCGGTCAACGCTTCACGCAGCGGCGCATCCGGATGGACGAATGAAGAACCTGGCAGTTGCATCCCCATGAACTCCACGACCATCTGGTTAGTATTCGCCGTGCCGTAGAACGTACAGGTACCCGGTGCGTGATAGGACGCCGCCTCGGACTCAAGCAGCGCCATGCGATCAACTTTGCCTTCCGCATAGAGTTGACGAATACGCACTTTTTCTTTGTTCGCCAGGCCACTCGCCATCGGGCCGGAAGGAATGAAGATTGACGGCAGGTGACCGAATGACAGCGCCGCCATTACCAGGCCCGGGACAATTTTATCGCACACGCCGAGGAACAGTGCGCCATCGAACATATTGTGAGAGAGACCTACAGCGGCTGACATCGCAATCACTTCACGACTCAGCAGCGAAAGTTCCATCCCATCCTGTCCCTGGGTAACACCGT
Source organism: Citrobacter sp. wls710 (assembly GCF_005281115.1). Classification (NCBI taxonomy): domain Bacteria; kingdom Pseudomonadati; phylum Pseudomonadota; class Gammaproteobacteria; order Enterobacterales; family Enterobacteriaceae; genus Citrobacter; species Citrobacter sp. wls710. The sequence goes on along the minus strand of NZ_SZXD01000003.1, from coordinate 73,741 downwards.
CACACATGGCCGGCACACCACCGGCAACCTGACCTACCGCATTGGCTTCATGCAGTGCTTTGCGAATGATCGCCGGATAATGTTCATACGGTTGATGCGCGGAAAGCATGTCGTTGTAGGAGGTAATGATCGCGATATTGTTACGCAGCATGCTTTTCAGCGATGCCTTGTCGTCCGGCTGACACGCGGCAAAGCCATGCGCCAGGTTACCGCATGCCAGTTGCGAACGATGAACGGTGGTCGATTTAGCTTGTTCAATACGGGCGAGATAGGCAGAACGTGTGTCGCGAGAACGTTCGACGATACGTTGTGTTACGCGTAACAAATTCGGATTCATAGAGGCTCCTAAAATTTATCTGTCAGAGCGGTAGGATTAACAATGCTTATCAGTCAGATTAAAAGTGCTGAATCGCTTGTTTGCCGTAGCTCAGGGGCAAAATCGTTTCAGGCAGTGTAATAAAAAAAGCCCCGCGGGTGAATCCACGCGAGGCTTAAAAGTGCAAAAATTATTCTGCAATCTGTGTTAGATCATGTTACCGGTAAAATAACCACTATGGGCTAGATGATATTTTACTCGAATTCGTTCCAGGAACGGCCATCACGGGTGATCATTGCCACAGAGGCAACCGGTCCCCAGGTCCCTGCCTGATACGGCTTCGGCGCATCGTTGTCCATTGCCCATGCTTCGGTAATTGAGTCGACCCACTTCCAGGCTTCTTCAACTTCATCACGACGCACAAACAGTGCCTGAATACCGCGCATCGTTTCAAGCAGCAGACGCTCATAGGCGTCAGCCAGGTGTGTCTGGTTGAAGGTTTCGGAATAGCTCAGATCAAGCTTAGTAATTTGCAGGTTATGCTTGTGATCCAGACCCGGCACTTTGTTCAGCACCTGGATATCAACACCTTCATCAGGCTGCAAACGAATAGTCAGCTTGTTCTGCGGCAGATCCTGCCAGGACTCTCTGAACAGATTCAGCTCAGGCGTTTTGAAGTAGACCACGACTTCAGAGCACTTCGTCGGTAAACGCTTGCCGGTACGCAGATAGAACGGAACGCCCGCCCAACGCCAGTTATCGATATCCACACGGATCGCCACAAACGTTTCTGTATTGCTGCTCTTGTTCGCGCCCTCTTCTTCCAGATATCCCGGGACTTTTTTGCCCTGGGCAAAACCCGCGGTGTACTGACCGCGAACCGTTTTTTCACGCACGTTCGAGCGATCGATGCGACGCAGTGATTTCAGTACCTTCACTTTTTCATCGCGGATGCTGTCGGCGCTCAGGTCCGACGGCGGAGACATCGCGATCATGCACAAGATCTGCAGCAGGTGGTTTTGGATCATGTCGCGCATTTGACCGGCCTGGTCAAAATAGCCCCAGCGACCTTCAATACCCACTTCTTCCGCGACGGTAATTTCAACGTGATCGATCGTGCGGTTATCCCAGTTGTTTACAAACAGGGAGTTGGCAAAGCGCAGTGCCAGCAGGTTCAACACCGTCTCTTTGCCGAGATAGTGGTCGATACGATAAACCTGACACTCTTCGAAATATTCGCCGACCTGATCGTTGATCTCGCGGGATGTTGCCAGTGATGTTCCTAACGGTTTTTCCATCACGACGCGGGCAGGTTTAGCATTCAGCTTTGCTTCACCCAAACCTTTGCAGATTGCGCCAAAAGTGCTTGGCGGCATCGCGAAATAGTTAATAGTGGTACGTGATTTCTGATCCAGCATTTCACCCAGACGGCTAAATGCGGCGGTATCATTGACGTCCAGATTACAAAATTCCAGACGACCGCTGAGGGTCTCCCACAAACCTTCATCAATTTTTTCTTTCATGAAGGTTTCGAGCGCTTCGCGCACAACCTTGGTATAGGCTGCCTTGTCCCAGTCGGCACGCCCTACCCCGATAATACGGGTTTCCGGGTTAATCTGGCCGGCCTTTTCCAGTTGATACAGGGAAGGCAGCAATTTCCGCCGCGCCAGGTCACCCTTCGCGCCGAAAATGACCAGGTCACATGCCTGGGCTGTTTGCGTTACCGCCATGTCATTCTCCTCAATTAAGTGTCTGGTGCTTTTGCCAGACACTGGTTGTAATTTTATTACAGTGCACTGTACTGCTTTTACGTGAATCCGGAAACCGTAAACGCTTATCCAGCCGTGCTGTTACCGCGAACAGGCGTTTGATTGGCGTTTACCTCTGCAAAATGGATAAAAAAGTCGCTTTTTTTCGTACCTATGAAGAAGTAAGAAAACCAGACTCCGATCATGTAATGAAAAAAAACAACAACTATTCTGTCCATTTTGCCCCGTTCCTTCCTTAGCAGGGGTAATATCTAACAAATGTATCTCCCGATTTCCCCGTATCGCTGAAATCGCTTTTTCCCATGAGCCATGAGTCGACCTACATCATGAATATGCTGGAAAAAATCCAGTTAAAACTGGAACATTTGAGCAAGTCAGAACGTAAAGTCGCTGACATTATTCTTGCCTCACCCGACCGGGCAATCCATTCAAGCATCGCCGCGCTTGCGCTGGAAGCCAATGTTAGCGAGCCAACGGTGAACCGATTCTGTCGCAGTATGGATACGCGCGGCTTTCCTGATTTTAAACTGCATCTGGCGCAAAGTCTGGCAAATGGCACCCCATATGTTAATCGTAATGTGGATGAGGATGACAGCGTAGAATCATACACGGGAAAAATCTTCGAGTCGGCGATGGCAAGTCTTGACCACGTACGCCAGTCTCTGGATAACACCGCGGTAAACAGGGCGGTGGATTTGTTAACCCAGGCAAAGAAAATTGCCTTTTTTGGCCTTGGGTCTTCCGCCGCAGTAGCGCACGACGCGATGAACAAATTTTTTCGTTTTAACGTACCGGTGATCTATTCCGACGATATTGTACTGCAACGCATGAGTTGCATGAATTGTAGCGACGACGACGTTATTGTGTTGATTTCGCATACCGGAAGAACCAAGAGTCTGGTTGAACTGGCGCAGTTGGCGAGGGAAAACGACGCGATGGTTATCGCCTTGACCTCTCCCGGTACGCCGCTGGCGCGTGAAGCAACGCTGGCCATTACCCTCGACGTACCGGAAGATACTGACATTTATATGCCCATGGTCTCTCGACTTGCTCAACTGACCGTGATAGATGTGCTGGCTACAGGATTTACTTTGCGCCGCGGGGCAAAATTTAGAGATAACTTGAAGCGTGTCAAGGAAGCACTCAAGGAATCGCGTTTTGATAAAGAATTACTCATCAAGAGTGATGATCGCTAAAAGCAATAACAATGTTCTACCCTTTTATCATCCGGGTCGTTCATTTACCGTCAATGTTTGAGAACGGCCGGATTAATGTTCACGCAACACCTAGTTGTTTCAGTCAACGGAGTATTACATGTCCAGAAGGCTTCGCAGAACCAAAATCGTTACCACGTTAGGCCCGGCAACTGATCGCGATAACAACCTCGAAAAAATTATCGCTGCGGGTGCGAACGTCGTACGTATGAACTTTTCGCACGGCTCTCCAGAAGATCACAAAATGCGGGCGGATAAGGTCCGTGAAATTGCCGCAAAACTGGGACGTCATGTAGCTATTTTGGGTGACCTGCAGGGACCTAAAATCCGCGTATCAACCTTTAAAGAAGGTAAAGTTTTTCTTAATGTTGGCGACAAGTTCCTGTTAGACGCCAACCTCGGCAAAGGCGAAGGCGACAAAGAAAAAGTCGGGATCGATTATAAAGGTCTGCCTGCTGACGTTGTGCCAGGCGATATCCTGCTACTTGACGACGGTCGCGTACAGCTTAAGGTGCTGGAAGTTCAGGGTATGAAAGTCTTCACCGAAGTCACCGTCGGTGGCCCGCTGTCCAACAATAAAGGCATCAACAAACTGGGCGGCGGTCTTTCTGCTGAAGCCCTGACCGAAAAAGATAAAGCTGACATCGTCACTGCAGCGCAAATCAGCGTTGACTACTTGGCAGTCTCCTTCCCTCGCTGCGGCGAAGATCTGAACTATGCCCGCCGTCTGGCGCGCGACGCTGGCTGCGACGCTAAAATTGTCGCCAAGGTAGAACGTGCGGAAGCTGTCTGCGACCAGAATGCGATGGATGACATCATCCTGGCTTCTGACGTGGTGATGGTGGCGCGTGGCGACCTGGGCGTTGAAATCGGCGATCCTGAGCTGGTAGGTATTCAAAAAGCGTTGATTCGTCGCGCGCGTCAGCTGAACCGTGCGGTCATTACCGCCACACAGATGATGGAGTCGATGATTACCAACCCAATGCCGACCCGTGCGGAAGTGATGGACGTGGCTAACGCCGTTCTGGACGGTACCGATGCCGTTATGCTCTCTGCAGAAACGGCAGCAGGCCAGTACCCGGCAGAAACCGTCGCAGCAATGGCTCGCGTATGCCTGGGTGCCGAGAAGATCCCGAGCATCAATGTCTCCAAACACCGTCTTGACGTGCAGTTTGACAACGTCGAAGAAGCAATTGCTATGTCAGCGATGTATGCCGCTAACCACCTGAAAGGGGTAACCGCTATCATCGCGATGACTGAGTCTGGTCGTACCGCGCTGATGACCTCTCGTATCAGTTCTGGTCTGCCGATTTTCGCGATGTCTCGTCATGAACGTACACTGAATCTGACCTCTCTGTATCGCGGTGTCACCCCGGTTCACTTTGACAGCGAAACTGATGGCGTGGTTGCCGCCAATCAAGCGGTGAACCTGCTGCGCGATAAAGGTTATCTGGTCTCCGGTGATCTGGTGATTGTGACCCAGGGCGATGTCATGAGCACCATTGGCTCCACTAACACTACGCGTATTCTGACTGTCGAATAATGCCAGCGTTTGATGTAAAAAAGCCTCTCGTTTGAGAGGCTTTTTTTTATTTCTTCGGATAGAGATCTTTGCGTTTATATGGCTCAATTTCACCGGGTTTACGCGTCTTAAGCAGCTTTAAAATCCAGGTGTATTGCTCAAGGTGTGGCGCAACAAAAATTTCCACCTCTTCGTTCATTCGTCTGGCAATGGTGTGATCATCCGCAGTCAGAATGTCATCCATCGGAGGACGTACCTGGATCGTCAGGCGGTGCGTTTTACCATCATATACCGGGAACAGAGGCACCACGCGCGCATGGCACACCTTCATCAGACGGCCAATCGCCGGTAACGTTGCTTTATAGGTAGCAAAAAAGTCCACAAACTCGCTGTGTTCAGGACCATGGTCCTGATCCGGCAGATAGTACCCCCAATATCCCTGACGTACAGACTGAATAAATGGTTTGATACCGTCGTTACGCGCATGCAGGCGACCACCGAAACGACGGCGCACTGTGTTCCATACGTAATCGAATACCGGGTTTCCCTGGTTGTGGAACATCGCCGCCATTTTCTGCCCCTGAGAGGCCATCAACATCGCCGGGATGTCCACTCCCCAGCCATGAGGAACGAGAAAAATCACCTTTTCATCGTTGCGACGCATCTCTTCGATGATATCCAATCCTTGCCAGTCGACCCGACTCTGAATTTTCTCCGGGCCGCGTATCGCCAGTTCCGCCATCATGACCATCGCCTGAGGCGCGGTCGCGAACATTTCATCGACAATGGCATCGCGCTCGGCTTCACTACGCTCAGGAAAGCAGAGAGACAAATTGATTAATGCTCTGCGACGTGAGCTTTTTCCCAGTCTTCCGGCGAGCCGTCCGAGCTTCGCCAGAACAGGATCGCGGAATGATGCTGGCGTTAACGCAATCCCGGCTATCGCCGCCACGCCAAGCCAGGCGCCCCAGTAGCGCGGATGGCGAAATGATTTGTGAAACTCAGGGATATACTCAATATTCTTTTTTTTCGTTTCCATGCTCTTCCAGTGTCTGGTATCGCGAAAAGTAAATCTGCTGATAGTGTAGCGGCGCACCGTGCGCCGTACAAAATAAAAAAGCCGGCACGCATCGCGTACCGGCTCTGTCAGTGTGCTAATTAATCGAAACGCAGCTGAGGAACAACTTCTTTCACCTGTGCCAGGTAATCAGTGCGATCTGAGCCGGTCAACCCTTCTGTACGCGGCAGTTTCGCCGTCAGTGGGTTAACAGCCTGCTGGTTGATCCACACTTCGTAATGCAGGTGCGGACCCGTTGAGCGTCCGGTATTGCCTGACAGCGCGATACGGTCGCCACGTTTCACTTTTTGTCCTGGCTTAACCAACAGCTTACGCAAGTGCATATAACGTGTGGTGTAGGTGCGACCATGACGTACCGCAACATAATAGCCAGCGGCGCCGCTGCGCTTCGCGACAACCACTTCACCATCACCTACCGACAGCACTGGCGTGCCCTGCGGCATCGCAAAGTCGACACCTTTATGCGGTGCCACGCGTCCCGTCACCGGGTTCAGGCGACGCGGGTTAAAGTTCGACGAGATACGGAACTGTTTCGCCGTTGGGAAACGCATGAAGCCTTTTGCCAGTCCGGTACCATTACGATCATAGAACTTACCGTCCTCAGCGCGGATGGCGTAATAATCTTTGCCTTCAGAACGCAAACGCACGCCCAACAGCTGGCTTTGCTCACGTTTGCCGTCGAGCATTTCGCGAGACATCAGCACCGAGAACTCATCGCCTTTTTTCAGTTTGCGGAAATCCATCTGCCACTGCATGGCCTTGATCACCGCACTGATTTCCGAGCTGGTCAGCCCGGCATCTTTAGCACTGGCGACGAAGCTCCCACCGACTGTGCCTTTGATACGGCTGTTGACCCAATCGCCCTGCTGCATTTCGCTACTCATTTTGAAACCCGTCGCGGTGCGATCGTAAGTACGGGTTTCGCGACGAGAGACTTCCCAGGTCAGGCGTTGCAGGTCACCTTCCGCACTTAGCGTCCAGGAAAGTTGCTGACCAATTTTCAGGTTACGCAACTCTTTATCGGAAGCGGCAAGCTGGCTGATGTCACCCATATCGATGCCGTACTGATTCAGGATACTGCTCAGCGTATCGCCCGTAGAGACGACATACTCATGCACACCGGCCTCACCAGACGTTTTGTCATCCAGTTCATCCTGGGGGATAGCTTCATCTTCCTGAGCGGCCTGATCGATAGGTTCGCTGGCCTCAGGCAACAGTGAACGAATCTCGCTTTTTTCCAGCTCGATAGTTTTGACGATGGGTGCAGAATCGGGGTGGTAAACATAGGGCCGCCACACAGCGACGGCCAATGTCAGTACAGTAAGCGACCCCAGCATAACGCGATGGGGTCGAGGCAGATTATTAAATGCCAGAGCGACAGAGCGGGCTATCTGTTGCACGTATTCACTTCCTCATTAATCTCCTTTCAGGCAGCTCGCATACTGGTTGGCTAATTGGTTCAAAAACGCTGAATAGCTTGTTTTACCCAGTTTGATATTCGTTCCGAGCGGATCCAACGTTCCCATTCGAACGGTTGTCCCTCTCGCGACGGCTTCAACGACCGCTGGCCTGAACTGTGGCTCAGCAAAAACGCAGGTTGCTTTTTGCTCAACCAACTGTGTTCTTATTTCATGTAAACGCTGCGCACCAGGTTGAATCTCAGGGTTCACGGTAAAGTGACCAAGCGGCGTTAGTCCGTAGTGTTTCTCGTAGTAGCCATAGGCGTCATGAAAAACGAAATAACCTTTACCCTTGAGCGGCGCGAGCTCGTTACCTACCTGCTTATCGGTTGCGGCTAATTGTGCCTCAAAATCCTTCAGGTTGGCGTCAAGTTTGGCTCGACTTTGCGGCATAAGTTCCACTAATTTTTCATGGATTGCAACCGCTGAGGCCCGCGCTATCTCTGGGGAGAGCCAAAGATGCATGTTGTAATCGCCATGATGGTGATGCTCGTCACTTTTTTCACCACCAGCATCATTGTGTCCATGATCGTCATCGTCGTCGTCAGCACCTTTCATGAGTAACGGTTTCACGTCATTAAGCTGCGCAATCGTTACCTGTTTCGCGTTAGGAATATTCTTGACTGACTTTTCCATAAACGCTTCCATCTCAGGTCCAATCCACACGACTAAGTCCGCGCCCTGTAAGCGTTTTACGTCTGAAGGACGTAGTGAGTAATCGTGTTCGGAAGCCCCGTCAGGCAGCAGAACCTGGGTATCAGTTACCCCATCAGCAATGGCTGAAGCAATAAATCCCAGCGGCTTAAGAGACGCCACTACAGCGGCATTTGCCACCTGTGTTGCACTACCCCAAAGAGCAGCGGATAATGCTGCGAAAAGAAGCGTATTTTTATGTAACATAATGCGACCAATCATCGTAATGAATGTAAGAAATGTGATATTATAACATTCTATAACTTCTGCAAGACTAAAATTGATATGACGACTTTGGTTTCACTGGAAAATGTCTCGGTCTCTTATGGTCAACGCCGCGTCCTTTCTGACGTATCGCTTGAACTTCGACCCGGTAAAATTTTGACGCTTCTCGGCCCGAATGGCGCCGGCAAGTCTACGCTGGTGCGCGTTGTTTTAGGGCTGGTAGCGGCTGATGAGGGAGTTATCAAGCGTAATGGTCAATTGCGGATTGGCTATGTGCCGCAAAAGCTATACCTCGATACCACGCTTCCGCTGACGGTAAGTCGTTTTCTGCGCTTACGTCCCGGCACCAAAAAAGAGGATATCCTTCCGGCGCTGAAGCGCGTTCAGGCCGGGCATCTGATGAATGCACCGATGCAAAAACTCTCTGGCGGGGAAACGCAACGCGTCCTGTTGGCCCGGGCTTTATTGAATAAGCCTCAACTACTAGTCCTTGATGAGCCAACTCAGGGTGTGGATGTCAATGGTCAGGTCGCACTGTACGATCTTATCGACCAGTTACGACGCGAACTGGATTGCGCCGTACTGATGGTTTCCCATGACCTGCATCTGGTGATGGCTAAAACCGATGAAGTGCTGTGCCTCAACCATCATATTTGCTGTTCCGGCGCGCCGGAAGTGGTTTCCATGCACCCGGAATTCATCTCAATGTTCGGGCAACGCGGCGCCGAACAACTCGGAATTTACCGTCATAATCATAATCATCGCCACGATTTACAGGGTCGTATCGTCTTACGCCGGGGAAATGGTCACTCATGATTGAATTGTTATTACCCGGTTGGTTAGCCGGGATCATGCTGGCCTGTGCCGCTGGCCCACTCGGCTCGTTCGTCGTCTGGCGTCGCATGTCTTATTTTGGTGATACGCTGGCCCACGCCTCACTGCTGGGTGTCGCTTTTGGTCTGCTGTTGAATGTAAATCCTTTCTATGCCGTCATTGCCGTGACCCTGCTGCTGGCGGCCGGTCTGGTATGGCTGGAGAAGCGCCCTCACCTCGCGATCGATACCTTGCTCGGTATTATGGCGCACAGCGCGTTGTCATTGGGGCTGGTTGTCGTCAGCTTGATGTCAAACATCCGCGTGGATCTGATGGCCTACCTGTTTGGTGATTTACTCGCCGTGACGCCAGAAGATCTCATCTCCATCGCTATTGGCGTGGTTATCGTTCTGGCGATTCTGTTCTGGCAGTGGCGCAACCTGCTGTCAATGACAATCAGTCCGGACCTGGCCTTTGTTGATGGCGTGAAGCTGCAACGCGTTAAGCTGCTGCTGATGCTGGTTACAGCTTTAACTATCGGTGTGGCGATGAAGTTTGTCGGGGCGCTGATTATCACCTCGCTGCTGATCATCCCTGCGGCAACCGCCCGTCGTTTCGCCCGTACGCCGGAACAGATGGCCGGCGTCGCCGTTGGTGTGGGTATGATAGCGGTTACAGGGGGTCTGACCTTCTCAGCCTTTTATGATACTCCAGCAGGGCCATCCGTTGTGCTGTGTGCCGCGCTGCTGTTTATCTTCAGTATGATGAAAAAGCAGGCAAGCTAAACGTGTGTTGCCCGGTGGCATTGCGCTTACCGGGCCTACAAAATCGCCCAGGCCTGATGAATGTAGCGACTTCAGGCGTTAAGGCATCTCTGGCGGCGTGATCCCGAAATGGTTCCAGGCGCGCACCGTTGCCATTCTTCCGCGCGGCGTACGTTGCAGAAAACCTTGCTGAATCAGATACGGCTCCAGCACATCCTCAATGGTTTCACGTTCTTCCCCGATTGCCGCTGCCAGGTTATCCAGGCCGACCGGTCCACCGAAGAATTTATCGATCACCGCCAGCAGCAGCTTGCGGTCCATATAATCGAAGCCTTCCGCGTCGACGTTGAGCATATCCAGCGCCTGAGCGGCGATATCCGCCGAAATGGTGCCGTCATGCTTCACCTCGGCAAAATCACGTACCCGGCGTAATAAACGGTTGGCGATACGCGGCGTACCGCGGGCGCGACGCGCCACTTCCAACGCCCCTTCATCGCTCATTTCAAGTCCCATGAAGCGGGCGCTACGTCCGACAATGTGCTGCAGATCGGCAACCTGATAGAACTCCAGGCGCTGCACAATACCAAAGCGATCACGCAGCGGGGACGTTAACGACCCGGCGCGCGTCGTCGCCCCAATCAGGGTAAACGGTGGCAGATCGATCTTAATTGAACGTGCAGCAGGCCCTTCGCCAATCATGATATCCAGCTGATAATCTTCCATCGCCGGATACAGCACCTCTTCCACCACCGGTGACAGGCGATGGATCTCATCGATAAACAGCACATCGTGGGGTTCAAGGTTAGTGAGCATAGCCGCCAGATCGCCCGCTTTCTCCAGTACCGGTCCGGATGTGGTACGCAGGTTGACGCCCATTTCATTGGCAACAATATTGGCAAGCGTGGTTTTACCGAGGCCAGGAGGGCCGAAAATCAGCAGGTGATCGAGGGCATCACCACGCAGCTTAGCCGCCTGGATAAAAATCTCCATTTGCGAGCGTACCTGAGGCTGGCCAATATACTCTTCCAGCAATTTAGGGCGGATCGCACGATCCACCAGGTCTTCAGGTGTCGTGCTGACAGCCGAAATCAGGCGATCTGCTTCAATCATCCTTTACCTCACAATGCCGCGCGAAGCGCTTCACGAATCAGGGTTTCACTGCTGGCATCAGGGCGGGCAATTTTGCTCACCATGCGGCTGGCTTCCTGTGGTTTATAGCCTAACGCCACCAACGCAGCAACCGCTTCCTGCTCGGCGTCCTCCGTTGCCGGACTTGCCGGAGAGGTCAGGACGAGATCTGCCGCCGGGGTGAAGAGATCGCCATGCAGACCTTTAAAGCGGTCCTTCATTTCAACAATCAAACGTTCGGCAGTTTTCTTTCCAATACCAGGTAGCTTCACCAGCGCGCCAAGCTCTTCACGTTCAACGGCATTCACGAACTGCTGGGCAGACATACCGGAAAGGATCGCCAGTGCCAGCTTCGGGCCTACGCCGTTGGTTTTAATTAACTCTTTAAATAGCGTGCGTTCTTGCTTGTTGTTGAAGCCATACAGCAACTGCGCGTCTTCACGCACCACAAAATGGGTGAAGATAATCGCTTCCTGTCCGGCTTCCGGCAGCTCGTAAAAACAGGTCATGGGCATATGCACTTCATAGCCGACGCCGCCGGTTTCCAGAAGGACCAGCGGGGGTTGTTTTTCAAGAATGATGCCTCTGAGTCTGCCTATCACGTGACGCTCCTGCGTTAAGGGCTAAAAGGTAATGCGCTATCATAAAAAAAGGCTGGATAGATATCCAGCCTCATTTGTCACTAACGTAACCGACCTCGCGCCAAATTCAGCCTCGACTCGCTCATTTGCATGGCATTCTGACTGACATGGCAGTGGGTAATGGCAATCGCCAACGCATCCGCGGCGTCCGCCTGCGGGTTGGCGGGCAGCTTCAGCAGCGTACGCACCATGTGCTGTACCTGGCTTTTTTCCGCACTACCGATACCAACCACGGTCTGTTTTACCTGGCGGGCCGCGTATTCAAAGACCGGAAGATCCTGATTGGTCGCCGCAACGATTGCCACGCCGCGCGCCTGCCCCAGCTTTAGCGCCGAGTCGGCATTCTTCGCCATAAAAACCTGCTCAATGGCAAAATAGTCCGGCTGGAACTGGGTAATAATCTCCGTCACGCCCGCATAAATTAGCTTCAAACGTGACGGAAGATCGTCGACTTTGGTGCGAATACAGCCGCTGCCGAGGTAGGTCAGTTGCCTGCCGACCTGACGGATTACGCCATAACCGGTAATGCGTGACCCCGGGTCAATGCCGAGAATAATAGACATCACGCATCTCCTGTTACTTTATGGCTTAACCACATCATTCTAAGGTCGCAGCAACCTCATCGGAGATTTCACCGTTGTGGTAAACTTCCTGTACGTCGTCGCAGTCTTCCAGCATATCGATCAGACGCATCAGTTTCGGTGCCGTTTCAGCATCCATGTCCGCTTTAGTGGATGGGATCATCGTCACTTCAGCGCTGTCTGCTTTCAGGCCAGCCGCTTCCAGCGCGTCACGCACTTTGCCCATCTCTTCCCACGCGGTGTAAACATCAATCGCGCCGTCGTCGTAGGTCACTACATCTTCAGCACCGGCTTCCAGCGCCGCTTCCATGATGGTGTCTTCGTCGCCTTTCTCAAAAGAGATCACGCCTTTTTTGCTGAACAGGTAAGCCACGGAGCCGTCGGTGCCCAGATTACCGCCGGTTTTGCTGAACGCATGACGCACTTCAGCCACGGTACGGTTACGGTTATCAGACAGGCATTCAATCATCACGGCTGTGCCGCCAGGACCGTAACCTTCATAGATGATGGTTTCCATGTTCGAGTCTTCATCACCGCCCACGCCACGCGCGATGGCACGGTTCAGGGTGTCACGGGTCATGTTGTTGGACAGCGCTTTATCCACCGCCGCGCGCAGACGCGGGTTAGCATCCGGATCGCCACCGCCCAGTTTAGCCGCCGTTACCAGCTCGCGAATGATTTTGGTAAAAATTTTACCGCGTTTAGCATCCTGAGCGGCTTTACGATGTCTGGTGTTGGCCCATTTACTATGACCTGCCATAAATAATATCTCCAAAAAGCGCGCCTTCTCAGGCGACGTTAATCACAAATTCTTCAATCGCCTGCCGATTACTCCACGACTTGGTTAACTGGGCGGCTTCAACCGCATTAACCCAACGATAGGTCAGATGTTCGGTGAACACGATCTCTCGTTCTGAGGGAAGAGCCAGGCAAAACCAGGATTCAGTATTACGCTCAATTCCCGGCGCATAGCGATGACGTAAATGGCGAAAAATCTCAAACTCCACCGTGCGCTGACAGTCAATTAAGGTCAGTTGCTCAGTCGCAACATCAATGGCGACCTCTTCCTTTACTTCGCGCATGGCGGCCTGCGACGCGGTTTCACCCTCTTCCAGGCTGCCGGTGACCGACTGCCAGAAGTCAGGATCGTCGCGTCGCTGTAACATCAGCACTCTCCCGGTGTCCTTTGCATAAATCACGACCAACACCGAGACAGGCTGTTTGTACTTCATATCAGTTATTCTCGGCCTTCTTCACAACCTGAATGCTCAGTTCCGCCAGCGCAGCTTCGTTAGCGAAGCTTGGCGCTTCGGTCATCAGACACGCGGCTGCCGTCGTTTTCGGGAAGGCAATAACGTCGCGAATGTTATCCGTCCCCGTCAGCAACATGGTCAAACGATCCAGACCAAATGCCAGGCCCGCATGCGGCGGTGTACCATATTTTAGCGCATCCAACAGGAAACCGAATTTCTCGCGCTGCTCTTGCTCGTTAATGCCCAGAATACCGAATACGGTCTGCTGCATATCACCGTTGTGAATACGGACGGAACCACCACCTACTTCATAGCCGTTGATAACCATATCGTAAGCGTTGGCAACCGCATCTTCCGGCGCAGCTTTCAGCTCAGCAGCGGTCATGTCTTTCGGCGAGGTGAACGGGTGGTGCATCGCGGTCAGACCGCCTTCACCATCGTCTTCAAACATCGGGAAGTCGATGACCCACAGCGGCGCCCATTTCGACTCGTCGGTAATGCTCAGATCTTTGCCCAGTTTCAGACGCAGCGCGCCCATCGCGTCGGCAACCACTTTCTTGTTGTCGGCACCGAAGAAAATCATGTCGCCGTCTTGCGCACCGGTACGCGCCAGAATCGCTTCCACGATTTCTGCGTTCAGGAACTTAGCCACCGGGCTGGTGATACCTTCCAGACCTTTCGCGCGCTCGGTGACTTTGATGTAAGCCAGGCCTTTCGCGCCGTAGATCTTAATAAAGTTACCGTAATCATCGATCTGCTTACGGCTTAAGCTCGCACCGCCCGGTACGCGCAGGGCTGCGACACGGCCTTTCGGATCGTTCGCCGGACCAGAGAACACCGCGAACTCAACGTCTTTTACCAGATCGGCGACGTCAACCAGCTCCATTGGGTTACGCAGGTCTGGTTTATCGGAGCCGTAACGGCGCTCAGCCTCGGCAAAGGTCATGATCGGGAAATCACCGAGATCCACACCTTTCACTTCCAGCCACAGATTACGCACTAACGCTTCCATCACTTCTCGCACCTGCGGCGCAGTCATGAAGGATGTCTCCACATCGATCTGGGTAAATTCAGGCTGACGGTCAGCACGTAAGTCTTCATCGCGGAAGCATTTTACGATCTGATAGTAGCGGTCAAAGCCAGACATCATCAGCAGCTGTTTGAACAGCTGAGGAGATTGCGGCAGCGCGTAAAACTTGCCTTTATGAACGCGGGAAGGCACCAGATAGTCGCGCGCACCTTCCGGCGTCGCTTTGGTCAACATCGGGGTTTCGATGTCGAGGAAGCCGTGATCGTCCATAAAACGACGAACCAGGCTGGTAATTTTGGCGCGTGTTTTCAGGCGCTGCGCCATTTCAGGACGACGCAGATCCAGATAACGATACTTCAGACGCGCTTCTTCGGTATTGACGTGGTTAGAGTCCAGCGGCAGTGAGTCTGAGCGGTTGATGATGGTCAGATCGGACGCCAGTACTTCAATTTCGCCAGTCGCCATATCGGCATTGACGTTTTTCGCATCACGCGCACGCACGGTGCCCGTAACCTGGATGCAGAACTCATTACGCAGTTCGGAGGCCAGCTTTAACGCGTCCGCACGGTCCGGATCGAAAAATACCTGCACGATACCTTCGCGGTCGCGCATATCGATAAAGATCAGGCTACCAAGATCACGACGACGGTTGACCCAACCACACAGAGTCACCTGCTGCCCCTCGTGGGACAGACGTAGCTGCCCGCAATATTCTGTACGCATGAGATATCCCTTAACTTTGCCGCAGGCGGATTGTCACCTGTCTCGCAGATGACGAAGTCGCAGCTTTAGCTGAATGTCACAACTGAATGAAAAAAGGCGGCTATTATACTGGAAATTCTGCCGCACGATAAGTCCGGTACTGACTGTACGCCTGTTTCCTCGACGGGCATTGCGTAATCTCACAAAAAATAACAAAAATTGTCGCCCCTTTCACACTGATTCGCGATTAAGGTGTAACGGAATTCTTATTTTTTACTGGAGTGACCATGCTGGAACTGAACGCAACAACAACCGCCCTTGTCGTTATTGACTTACAGGAAGGGATCCTGCCTTTCGCTGGCGGACCACATACGGCACACGATGTGGTTACCCGCGCCGCACGGTTGGCGGAAAAATTTCGTGCTAAGGGTTCTCCAGTAGTAATGGTACGCGTTGGCTGGTCTGACGATTACGCCGAAGCGCTGAAACAACCGGTTGATGCCCAGGCTCCGGCCAAAGCGTTACCCGACAACTGGTGGGATTACCCGCAAGCTCTGGGCAAATGCGCCAGCGATCTGGAAGTCACCAAACGTCAGTGGGGAGCGTTCTACGGTACCGATCTCGAGCTACAGTTGCGCCGTCGGGGTATCAATACCATCGTTCTGTGTGGCATCTCCACGAATATTGGCGTGGAATCCACCGCACGAAACGCATGGGAGCTAGGTTTTAATCTGATCGTTGCGGAAGATGCCTGTAGCGCCGCCAGTGCTGATCAGCATCAGGGCAGCATGACACACATTTTCCCACGTATCGCGCGCGTTCGCAGCGTGGACGAGATCCTGCAAGCGTTATGATCTATATCGGCTTACCCCAGTGGTCGCACCCGAAATGGGTGCGACTTGGGATCACCAGCCTGGAAGAGTATGCCCGCCACTTTAACTGTGTGGAGGGCAATACCACGCTATATGCGCTGCCAAAAGCCGAGATTGTCACCCGCTGGCATGCACAAACCACCGATGCGTTTCGATTTTGTTTTAAGTTTCCGGCCACTATTTCACATCAGGCCGCGTTGCGTAACTGTGATGATTTGGTACAGGAATTTTTCACGCGCATGTCACCGCTGGAAGCGCGCATCGGGCAATACTGGTTGCAATTACCCGCCACCTTCGCCCCACGCGACCTGTCTGCTCTGTGGCCGTTTCTCGACGCGCTCCCCAAATCCTTTACCTACGGTGTCGAAGTTCGCCATCCGGATTTCTTTGCCAAAGGCGAAGCCGAGCAGCAACTGAATCGCGGCCTGCATGAACGAGGTGTAAATAGGGTTATCCTGGACAGTCGCCCAGTGCATGCCGCCATCCCGCATACTGAAGCGATACGCGAAGCACAACGTAAAAAACCGAAGGTTCCGGTTCATGCAGTGGTAACGGCCAATCATCCGATGGTGCGTTTTATCGGTAGCGATGATATGGCACAAAACCGGCAGTTATTTGCAGTTTGGTTAACCAAACTGGCGCTGTGGCAACAGTCCACAACGCCATATTTATTTTTGCATACGCCGGATATCGCGCAGGCCCCGGAGCTTGTAGACACGTTATGGGCGGATTTACGTAACGCCCTGCCAGAGATCGGATCAGCACCGTCTATTCCACAGCAATCTTCTCTTTTCTGAAATTGCCACCTATCATAGACAGTGCCATCTGCCATTTTAAAGGGAGTTTGTATGGTAAGCGCGCTTTATGCCGTATTGGGTGCGTTATTGTTAATAAAGTTCTCATTTGACGTCGTTCGCCTGCGTATGCAGTACCGCGTTGCTTATGGTGACGGTGGTTTTAGCGAACTGCAAAGCGCTATCCGCATTCATGGTAATGCGGTGGAATATATTCCCGTCGCGTTAGTGCTGCTGTTATTTATGGAAATGAACGGCGCAGAGACGTGGATGGTGCATATTTGCGGGCTGATGTTGATTGCCGGACGACTGATGCATTATTACGGATTCCACCACCGGCTTTTCCGCTGGCGGCGTTCAGGCATGAGCGCGACCTGGTGTTCGCTGTTGCTAATGGTGCTGGCGAATCTTTGGTATATGCCCTGGGAGTTGGTTTTCTCCCTGCATTAGCGCACAATACGCCACTTTATTTTTCCCGGATTTTTACGTTATGTCTCACCGCGACACGCTTTTTTCTGCGCCTATCGCCAGTCTGGGTGACTGGACCTTTGATGAACGGGTAGCTGAAGTCTTCCCGGATATGATCCAGCGTTCCGTTCCCGGCTACTCCAATATCATTTCGATGATTGGCATGCTGGCCGAACGTTTCGTACAGCCCAACACACAGGTCTACGATCTCGGCTGCTCTCTGGGCGCGGCGACGCTCTCAGTGCGTCGCAATATTCATCACGAGAATTGCAAAATTATTGCCATTGATAATTCCCCGGCGATGGTGGAGCGCTGCCGTCGTCATATTGACGCTTATAAGGCCCCAACCCCGGTTGAAGTCATCGAAGGCGATATTCGCGACATTACTCTCGAAAACGCCTCGATGGTGGTGCTGAATTTTACCCTGCAGTTCCTTGAGCCAGCTGAGCGCCAGGCATTGTTGGATAAGATTTATCAGGGACTGAATCCCGGTGGTGCGCTGGTGCTGTCGGAAAAATTCAGTTTCGAAGACGCTCAAGTTGGCGAGCTGCTGTTCAACATGCACCACGACTTCAAACGCGCGAATGGCTATAGCGAACTGGAAATCAGCCAGAAGCGCAGCATGCTGGAGAACGTGATGCTGACCGACTCCGTTGAAACACACAAAGCGCGCCTGCATCAGGCTGGTTTTGAGCACAGCGAATTGTGGTTCCAGTGCTTCAACTTTGGTTCCCTGGTGGCGCTGAAAGCTGAGGTCAGCGCATGATCGACTTTGGTAACTTTTATCAACTGATTGCCAAAAATCACCTTTCCCATTGGCTGGAAACGCTTCCGGCGCAAATCGCCGCCTGGCAGCGCGATCAGCATGGCTTATTTAAGCAGTGGTCGAACGCGGTAGAATTTTTACCGGAGTTAACGCCCTATCGTCTGGACTTACTGCATAGCGTCACCGCAGAAAGCGAACAACCGCTCAGCGACGGTCAGCTCAAACGCATCGACACTCTGATGCGGAACCTGATGCCATGGCGGAAAGGACCATACTCGCTGTACGGCGTCAATATCGATACCGAATGGCGCTCAGACTGGAAATGGGATCGCGTCCTGCCGCATTTATCGGATCTCACCGGGCGTACCATTCTCGATGTCGGCTGCGGCAGCGGATATCATATGTGGCGTATGATTGGCGCGGGGGCGCACCTGGCGGTTGGCATCGATCCTACGCAATTGTTCCTGTGCCAGTTTGAAGCGGTGCGTAAACTGCTGGGCAACGATCAGCGCGCGCATCTGCTGCCGCTGGGTATTGAACAGCTTCCGGCGCTCAACGCCTTTGATACCGTGTTTTCCATGGGCGTGCTGTATCATCGACGTTCCCCGCTGGAACACCTGTGGCAGTTGAAAGATCAGTTGGTTAAAGAGGGTGAACTGGTACTGGAAACGCTGGTAGTCGAGGGTGATGAAAATACCGTACTGGTGCCAGGTGACCGCTACGCGCAGATGCGTAACGTCTATTTTATCCCGTCTGCGTTGGCGCTAAAAAACTGGCTGGAAAAATGCGGATTTGTTGATGTACGCATCGCCGATGTCTGTGTCACCACCACCGAAGAGCAGCGTCGCACCGAGTGGATGATAACCGAATCGCTGGCCGATTTCCTCGACCCGAACGACCACAGTAAAACGGTAGAAGGCTACCCCGCCCCATTACGTGCGGTATTGATTGCGCGTAAACCGTAATGGATTGCCGAATGACCGTTACGTATAGCACCGTTTCTCCAAAATAGTTCAAGTTGCAGCAAGGCGGCCAACGCTGCAAATCCCCGGGAGCGTAGATAACTACGTGACCGGGGTGCGCGAGGCGGCCAACGCTGCTGCGGCTTGAAATATGAAGGAGAAAAAAAGGCCCCTGTTGAAATTGCAGGGGCCTGGTACGAGCAAGCATCATATTGGGCGACATGATGCAACGGTAAAAATCAGCTGGCCTGATGGCGTGCCATGATTGCTTTCATTTCAGCAACCGCCGCTCCGTCTACCGCATAGCGAGAATACTCATCCGCCTGCGTATCCGAAGACATCGACAACCCCGAATTGCGATAACGCATTGGGGAAGCCAGCCATACTCCGGCAGAACTATGGACTTCCTGCACTCCAGCATCCAGGAACAGGGACAAATTCGAGGCGCGAACCCCCGCTCCGGCCATAATGATTGGAGCACCCGCCAGCGCAATAAGTTCCATTATTTTTGTTAAACCTTGCACTGCATCTGATTTTTGCCCGGAAGTCAGCACTCTGGCAATGCCCAATTCAGCTAATTTTTGTAACGCATTGAGTGGGTTAGCACACATATCAAACGCCCGATGAAAAGTGACATTCAGCGGACCAGCAGCAGCCATTATTTTCTCCATGCGCGGCATATCGACATTGCCATCCGCATCTAAAATACCGGTCACCAGCCCTGAAAATCCCAGTTCTTTGACCATCGCAATATCATCCAGCATTGCCGCGAATTCACCGTCGGTATAACAAAAATCCCCTCCACGCGGGCGGATAATCGGGTTGACGGGAATAGCCACATGCTGGCGAACCGAACGTAATACGCCCAGTGACGGCGTTAAGCCCCCTTCTTTGGGCGCCGCGCAAAGCTCAATGCGATCCGCGCCGTTTTGCTGCGCCGTAAGCGCGCATTCCATGCTGTAACAGCAAACTTCCAGTAAGGCCATGTTCACTCCTGTCGCTCACTTGCCACAATGGTTTCAATCGACCACGGATGAAACTTTATCGTCACACTGCCATCGCTGACCGCCAGCGTAGGATTCGGTAAACGCTCCCGCTCTCCTTTCGGTGAGCTGGTTTTCACAAAGATGCCCGGCTGACTCAGTCCTTGATCGGAAAGCAGCGCCAACGCTCGCGCATTCAGCGTCTCCGCATCTCCCGGCAGGACAATCTCAATATGTTCCCAACCTTCATGTGGGTAACGCTTTTCTCCCGGCCACGGCAGCTCTACGATAGAAAATGTCCAGTGCAGGACGCAAACCGGCTCATGAAGTTTGAACAGGCAAATGGGTCTGCCATTGATGATGTTCTCTGACAATAATTCACCGCACTGCTCAAATCCACGACGCCAGCGCTCTGCGGTAGTATTTTGATGACAACGCAAAGAAATGTGATCGGCTTCAAGCGGTGTGACATCCAGACCAAGACGGGTGGAAAGTTCCGTTAACGCCTGCGCGAAATGCGGTAAATCTGCGGAAATATCATGCAGTTCTGCAACTGTTTGCCAGTTCGCCATAATAAAAGCTCATATCCATGTTCAAAGCCGCTAATTTACTCTGTTGCGCTGCGCCATCCAACCGCTGTTTTTTTCGAACGCAATATGCATAATTATACGTAATTGCGTTGCTTTCATTTCCGACAGCGCACAGTACTCGCGATGCTGACGACAACGGGCATTTGCAGTATACTCCCGCCCTAAATTCTTAAACTGGCGCGGTGAATTATATCCCGCTTCATAAATGTAAGGTATTCCGGTGAATATTCAGGCTCTTCTCTCAGAAAAAGTCAGTCAGGCCATGATTGCTGCAGGCGCGCCTGCAGATTGCGAACCGCAGGTTCGTCAGTCAGCAAAAATACAGTTCGGTGACTATCAGGCCAACGGCATGATGGCTGTCGCTAAAAAACTGGGTATGGCGCCGCGACAACTGGCTGAGCAGGTGCTGACTCATCTGGATCTCAACGGGATTGCCAGCAAGGTTGAAATTGCTGGCCCGGGCTTTATCAATATTTTTCTCGATCCGGCATTTCTGGCGCAGCATGTTCAGCAGGCGCTGGCCTCCGATCGTCTGGGCGTAACTCAACCGGCTAAACAAACCGTTGTTGTTGACTACTCCGCGCCTAACGTAGCGAAAGAGATGCACGTGGGTCACCTGCGTTCCACCATCATCGGTGACGCTGCGGTGCGTACGCTGGAGTTCCTCGGCCACAATGTTATTCGTGCTAACCACGTTGGCGACTGGGGTACTCAGTTCGGTATGCTGATCGCGTGGCTGGAAAAACAGCAGCAAGAAAACGCCGGAGAGATGGCGCTGGCTGACCTGGAAGGTTTCTACCGTGACGCGAAAAAGCATTACGACGAAGATGAAGCCTTCGCAGAACGCGCCCGTAGCTATGTTGTTAAACTGCAAGGCGGCGACGAATATTTCCGTGAGATGTGGCGCAAACTGGTCGACATTACCATGTCGCAGAACCAGTTAACTTACGATCGCCTGAACGTCACGCTGACCCGTGACGACGTCATGGGTGAAAGCCTGTACAACCCGATGCTGCCAGGTATCGTGGCCGATCTGAAAGCTAAGGGCCTGGCCGTTGAGAGCGAAGGCGCTACCGTCGTATTCCTTGATGAGTATAAGAACAAGGAAGGCGAACCAATGGGCGTTATCATTCAGAAGAAAGATGGCGGCTATCTCTACACCACCACCGACATCGCCTGCGCCAAATATCGTTACGAAACGCTGCATGCCGACCGCGTTCTCTATTACATCGATTCCCGTCAGCATCAGCACTTGATGCAGGCCTGGACCATCGTCCGTAAAGCCGGCTATGTGCCGGATTCCGTGCCGCTGGAACACCACATGTTCGGTATGATGCTGGGTAAAGACGGTAAGCCGTTCAAAACCCGCGCGGGCGGTACGGTTAAACTGGCCGATCTGCTGGATGAAGCGCTGGAGCGCGCACGTCGTCTGGTGGCTGAGAAGAACCCGGATATGCCTGCCGATGAGCTGGAAAAGCTGGCGAATGCGGTCGGTATCGGCGCGGTGAAATATGCGGATTTGTCCAAAAACCGTACCACTGACTACATCTTCGACTGGGACAATATGCTGGCGTTCGAAGGCAACACCGCGCCGTACATGCAGTATGCCTACACCCGCGTACTGTCCGTGTTCCGTAAAGCGGATATCGACGAGAACGCGCTGGCAAATGCGCAGGTCATTATCCGTGAAGATCGCGAGGCCCAACTCGCCGCTCGTCTTCTGCAGTTTGAAGAAACGCTCACCGTCGTTGCCCGTGAAGGTACGCCGCACGTGATGTGTGCCTACCTGTACGACGTAGCGGGTCTGTTCTCCGGCTTCTACGAGCATTGCCCTATCCTCAGCGCTGAGAACGAAGAGATTCGTAACAGCCGTCTGAAGCTGGCGCAGTTGACGGCGAAAACCCTGAAGCTGGGTCTGGATACGCTGGGTATCGAAACCGTAGAACGTATGTAAGTTCGCAAGGATTAAGGCCTGAGTCTGTAACGCGGACTCAGGCCTTTTTTATTTCCGTAACAGGCTATCTGTAACAACTCACAAGGAATGACACATTTCCGTAGAGATATGGAACATATTTGGCCTGTCATCCCGTTTGAGCCTCCGTATCATTAGGCGGCGAATTAATCGGGTACGGGTCAATGACATTCAGAGATTTTGAGGCGGAAGAAAAACTCTTCCAGCGGCGTGTAATAGTGGCCTTTGGCGTGGTGGTCATCTGTTTTGGCATCCTGATTTACAATCTCTACAACCTACAAATCCGTCAGCACCAGTATTACACCACCCGGTCGGATGCAAACGACATCAAAATGCTGCCAGTCGCCCCAACGCGAGGCATGATTTACGATCGCAACGGCATCCCGCTGGTGCGCAACGTAACCTGGTACGACATTTCCGTTACGCCTTATAAAATCAGCGATATGGATGCCCTAATCAGGCAGTTAACGCCGATCGTTGACCTTACCCCGGATGACATTGACCAGTTCCGCCATGAGCTAAAATCCAGCAGCCGTTATCGCCCGGTAGTGCTAAAAAATGCGCTGACCGATGTAGAAATCGCCCGTTTCTCGGTTAACCAGTTTCATTTCAGTGGCGTCAATATCAATAGCTATGAAGACCGCCAGTATCCCTATGGCGCCGCACTGGCGCATGTCCTTGGCTATGTTTCAAAAATCAACGACAACGATCTGAAAGCACTGGATAAAAAAGGTCTGGCAGAAAACTACGCCGCCGATCACAACATCGGCAAACAGGGTATTGAGCACTATTACGAAAACGAACTGCATGGAAAAACCGGTTATCAGGAGGTGGAAGTCGATAACCACGGACGCATCGTCCGCTTGATCAAGGATGTGCCGCCCGTTGCCGGAAAAGATATCCATCTGACGCTGGATTTACATTTACAGCAATACATTGAGAGTCTGCTGGCGGGCCAGCGTGCAGCGGTACTGGTGGAAGATCCGCACGACGGTTCCGTGCTGGCGATGGTCTCAAACCCCAGCTATGACCCCAATCCGTTTGTCAAAGGCATCAGCTATCAGGACTATAACAAGCTGCTGCAGGATAAAGACCTGCCTTTAATCAACCGCGTCACGCAGGGGCTGTATCCTCCCGCCTCCACGGTCAAACCTTACATGGCGATGTCTGCTTTACTGGACGGAGTCATCACCCCGCAGACCAGTTTCTTCGGTGCCCCCACCTGGACGCTCCCCGGCACCGAGCGGCATTATCGTGACTGGAAAAAAACCGGTCACGGTATGCTGGACGTCACCAAAGCGATTGAAGAATCCGCCGATACCTTCTTCTATCAGGTGGCGTATATGATGGGGATCGACCGGATTAACAGCATGCTCAGCCAGTTTGGTTACGGTAAACCGACCGGTATCGATCTTGATGAGGAGTATAACGGCCTGCTCCCGAGCCGCGAATGGAAGCAAAAAGTACATAAAAAAGCATGGTATCAAGGGGATACCATTTCTGTCGGTATCGGCCAGGGCTACTGGATTGCCACGCCAATCCAGATGGTAAAGGCTATGGTAGCACTGATTAACAACGGCAAAGTCATCGCCCCTCACCTGCTACTTGATGAAGAAAGCGGCAAAACCCACACACCGTACCAGGCTCCTGAAGCGCCGTCGCAAATCGCCTCTGCATCGTCACCCTACTGGGGGCTGGTGCGTCAGGCGATGTTCGGCATGGCGAATGAACCAAACGGCACGGGCTATAAGTTCTTTCACACCGCACCTTACGGCATTGCGGCGAAAAGTGGCACATCACAGGTCTTCAGCCTGAAAGAAAATCAGACCTACAATGCGAAAATGATTCCGGTCCGTTTGCGCGACCATGTGTTTTATACCGCGTTTGCGCCGTATAAAAACCCGAAAGTCGCCGTGGCGTTAATTCTCGAAAACGGCGGCAGCGATGGCGTCACCGCCGCGCCGGTTATGCGTCAAATCATGGATCATCTGTTTGCTCCGCAGGACAACGCCGCGCAAACAGAGACACCGGAACAATCAGGTCCGATAGCAGCTGCACCATCGGACGCCGATATCAAAAATACTTACGCAAGTATTCGGTAAGGCACAGCATCGCCATCGCTTGTCCGTAAGGCATGGAGGTCCGTGGGATATTGCGGTAAAAATCGAGATTGTGCCCCATTCCGGTACCAAACGAGGTGTGCAACAATTCTCCTTCTGGTGAGATATGTTGCACAATGCCTCTGATGGCTTTTTCGGCCACCGCAGCATACTCTTGGCCGACATAGCGTTTACGTACCGCTTTGAGGATCCCATACGCAAATCCGGCTGTGGCTGACGCTTCCAGATACGACTGCGGATCGTCCAGTAGCGTGTGCCACAATCCACTTTCATCCTGGCACTTAGCCAGCGCCGCGATTTGCGCGTGCAGAACCTGCATCAGATAGCGGCGAACGGCACTGTTTTCTGGTAAATCGAGCAGTTCGAGAAAGTCCGGGATCACGATAGTTAACCAGCTGTTGCCACGCGCCCAGCGAGCGTTGGCAAAATTATGCTGTCCTTCATAACTCCAGCCGTGGAACCACAGCCCCGTTTCTTTATCCATCAGGTTTTGCACGTGCAGCAGGAACTGATAGGTTGCCTCTTCAATATATTCAGGACGGTTGAGCAACTTGCCAATTTTCGCCAGCGGTAAAACCGTCATCATCAATGTGTCATCCCACATTTGCTGGTGATTCTCTTCCGCCAGCGTAATGTGCTGCATACCGCCATATTCTGTA
Source organism: Citrobacter sp. wls710 (assembly GCF_005281115.1). NCBI lineage: Bacteria > Pseudomonadati > Pseudomonadota > Gammaproteobacteria > Enterobacterales > Enterobacteriaceae > Citrobacter > Citrobacter sp. wls710. The sequence goes on along the minus strand of NZ_SZXD01000003.1, from coordinate 48,366 downwards.
CGCGGCATCTCATGCATTGCCCACTCCGCCCAGCTATCGAGCCACGGCAGATACGCGGGGTTACGCGTCTCTTCATAGCGATACGCCAGCGTTAAAAACGGCGCCATCGTGTTGACGTTTTTGGTGGTTGCGCCTTCGGCAAAACGATCGGCAAACCAGCTGTCGATGATATCGCGCATCGTTTCATCGCCGGTTTGCTGATAATACTGATACATCCCATACAAGCCGACGCCGTGCGTCCACTCCCATCCCGCCCAACCTTTGGTATCAATAACGCGTCCATCGTCCAGACGTAGCAAGAACTCGCCGGTCTCGTCATGAATATTGACCAGGTTATGCGTCACCTTTTTGATCAACGCTTTTAATTCATCCCTGGCAATAAAATGTTCTGGTTGGCGCAACAATGGGCTATGTTTAACCGGGTAAACAATCATTTACTTAACCTCTGTCAATGTCGAATTCAATGCGGCGCCCTTTTCCAGTTTCGGTGCCGCTGGTTTATTACGATTCAGGTAACCAATATTGTTGTTACCCCAAAGTGATTCATATGGCATGCCGGACAGCATCTCTACGGTGGCGCGTCCTTCAGCGGAAAGTCCTTCCAGCACAGGCCGCCCGGACTCACGCATTTTTGCGGTCTCTTCACGCAGGGTGCTGTGGGTGTGCAGGTTTAGTTTGAAGCGCAGGGAAACCAGGAAACCCAGCGCCAGAACAATTAGCGTACCGCAGCTCAGAATTAACAAAATGGTATGGCTGACCGCCGCGGGCTGTGCGCTCTGGCCGGAGACAAAACCGGACAACTGCATGACAATCCCCACCAGCATCACCGCGCCCGCCTGCGACGCTTTGCGCGTTAACGTCATAATCCCGGCGAAGATCCCTTCCCGACGCTGACCGGTAATCACTTCGTCAACGTCCGCAATATAGGTATAGGTATTCCAGGGAACATAATTGATCCCTCCGCGTCCCAGGCCCGCAATGGCAGAGACCAGCAGCAACAGAGAATAAACATCGCTTAACCCGGCATAATAAAGCAGCGCATAAGAGAGAGAACTCGTGCCAAACAGGACAACGACCATCCGGTATGATGGCGCGGGTCCAAAGCGGATACACAATGGGATCATGGCGATAACGGCAATAAACTGGAAGATAGCCATCGTTCCCAGCAGGTTTGACGCCATCGAGGCTTCCTGCATCAGCACAAACACCACATAGTAGGTAAAGACGGCGTTAAAAACGTCCTGCGCTATATAGCCGCCGAGATACATTCCTAAATGCTGACGGAAGATACGGATGCGCAGTGTTGAGCTCAGTTCAACGAACAGGCGGTTCATGCTTTGGCTAAAGGTCAGCTTTTTCTTCTCTTCTTCGGCTCGCAGCGCGGCTTCAGTCCACTCAGCACGTGGGCGCTCCCAGGTAAAGAACCAGACGAAAGTCAGCATCAGCGCGCACAGCACAGAGAACACCAGGCTGGCATAGAAAAAAGACACCGGGTTATCTTTGCCAAACAGCGTTAGCAGAACGCCGGGTAAGAACGAGGCCAGAATAGCTGACATTTGCGCCATCGAAATACGTGCGCCAGAAAACTTGGTTTTCTGTTTAAAGTCATCGGTCATTTCGGGCACCAGCGTTTCATAAGGCACCAGAATCATGGTGTAGACCACGTCAAAAATCAGATAGGTCAGCAGGTAATACCAGAACCCCATGTCACCCACCCACATCAGCGAGTAGCTAAAGACGCAGGGGATCCCCAACAGAATAAAAAACTTACGTCGCCCGAAGCGTTTACCGAGCCAGGTGGAACCAAAGTTATCGGTTAAAAAACCCATTAACGGGCTAACCACGGCATCCAGCACCCTGGCGGTGGCAAAAATGAAGGTCGCCTCGATAGGCGTCAGACCACAAAACGTAGTGTAAAAATAGAGCAGCCAGGCGGCGGTTAATGCCGTGGTGCCTGCGCCTAAAAAATCCCCCGAACCGTAGGCAAAATAGTTAACCAATCCGATTTTACGTGTCTTCATTGCCGTTACCCCTGCACATTATTGGGAGGCCCCGCAATCCTCGCATTGATATTGGGCGTCCTTTCAGGGTCACAGTAAAAGCTAACAGCAAGTGAAACCTTTCTGTTTCTGCCAGGGATGTTCGCGAAATGGCAACAGCACAAAGAGTCCGGCAACGTATGTCACCAATTTTATAAAACAGCGTTTCTTTTTAATCAAAGCGGAGGGCTAAAATTGCGAAGCAGCCAGCAGTTTCTGCTGCTGGCCTAATGAAGAGAGGCGTTAACGATAGTTCACAATCACCTGATTGCTCTGTACTTGTAAGGCGGGGATCAGGCGACCGCCGCCAGGAACTTCCCAGACAAAATGCATAGGTTCAATGGCAGGAACATTATTGAACCCGTTGGTGGTGCCACTTTGCCCGTCCAGCTCGACACAACGAGACTGAGAGCATAAACGCACACGTAACCCTGCAGGAGTTGGGCCATTAAGCTCATAGCGCCACGCCACTAAGGTCATCAAACCCGAGACTGGTTGGCTCGGAACCAGAGGTGCAGACGAAGCTGACTGACCACGGTGGTTTAAGGTGATCCCCATCCCGCTTGCCTGCCATGCCCCTTCTCCGGCTGCCTGTACCGCCAGAGGAAACAACAACAGCCACAGTAAGTTACGCATTATTTACCTCCAATAGTCGCCGTCATGCGGATATGGCGGTTATCAGAAAGCTCCATGTTCGATAACACCACCAACTGCGGAATGCTGCGACGTAAAAAGCGTGCCAGTAACGGACGTAACGCGTGATTAACCAGCAATACCGGCGGCGCGCCCAACATTTCCTGGCGGGAGAGCGCTTCCTGGGTTTGGGCCAGCAGCCGGTCCGCCAGACCAGGCTCCAGACCGCCGCCGCCCTGTAATGCTTGCAGCAGCAGACGTTCAAGCGGGGTATCCAAGCCAATAACCTGAACCTCTTCATTACCCGGGAACCATTGCTGGGTGATGGCGCGCCCCAGCGCAACACGGACTACCGCAGTAAGCTCATGCGGATCGTTTTGCAGCGGCGCATGTTCAGCCAGCGTTTCGAGAATGGTGCGCATATCGCGAATCGGTACTTTTTCGTCCAGTAGGTTCTGCAGCACTTTGTGCAGTGTGGTCAGCGTCACAACCCCAGGGACCATATCTTCAGTTAGTTTTGGCATCTCCTGTGAGACGCGGTCCAGGAGCTGTTGCGCTTCCTGGCGCCCGAACAGCTCCGCGGCAAACTGACCAATCAGGTGATTCAGATGCGTAGCGACAACGGTACTGGCTTCAACCACCGTAAAGCCCTGAATCTGCGCCTGTTCCTTCAATGCGCTCTCAATCCAGATAGCGTCCAGACCGAAAGCCGGATCGACCGTTTTCTCACCCGGCAACGAACCTGCCGCCGTCCCTGGATTAATGGCCAGCCAACGTCCGGGATAAGCGTCCCCGCTGCCGATTTCCACCCCTTTCATCAGAATGCGATAGCGGGCGGGTTGCAGATCCATATTGTCGCGGATGTGGACCACCGGTGGCAGGAAGCCCATATCCTGGGCAAATTTCTTACGAATACTGCGAATGCGCCCCAGTAGCTCACCATCCTGCTGAAAATCCACCATTGGGATCAGGCGGTAACCCACCTCCATTCCCAGTGAATCCTCCAGTTGAACATCGTTCCAGGTGGCTTCCACCACAGAGTTATTTTCCGGCATTTTCACCGGCTGAGGCTCAGCAGGCGCTTTAAGTTCGCGACCACGCATCCACCAGGCCAGGCCGAGTAATGCAGCGGTAAACATCAAAAATACCAGGTTTGGCATACCAGGTACCAGGCCCAGCAAACCCAGCACCGCTGCACTAAGCAGCATAACGCTTGGATTACTGAACAGTTGGGTCACCATCTGTTCGCCTACATCCTGGTCGGTACTCACGCGGGTCACAATAACACCCGCCGCTGTTGAGATGACCAGCGCGGGGATCTGCGCGACCAGGCCGTCACCGATAGTCAGCAGGGTATAACTTTCCGCTGCGCTTCCCATACTCATGCCATGCTGTAACACCCCGACCAACAGGCCGCCGACGACGTTGATCACCATGATCAAAATACCGGCGATGGCATCTCCGCGTACGAATTTACTCGCACCGTCCATCGAACCGTAGAAGTCCGCTTCCTGCGTCACTTCCGAACGTCGTTTTTTGGCTTCATCTTCACCAATCAGTCCGGCATTCAAGTCGGCATCAATCGCCATCTGCTTGCCGGGCATACCATCCAGCACGAAGCGCGCGCCAACTTCAGCAATACGACCAGCGCCTTTGGTGATAACCATAAAGTTAATGATGACGAGAATAACGAAGACCACGATACCGATGGCAAAGTTACCGCCCACCAGGAAGTGACCAAAGGCTTCAACCACCTTCCCCGCCGCCGCCGCACCGGTATGTCCTTCCATCAAAATGATACGCGTCGACGCGACGTTCAGCGCCAGGCGCAATAATGTGGTGAACAGCAAAATCGTCGGGAATGCAGCAAACTCAAGCGTGCGCTGTGTAAACATCGCGACCAGCAGCACCATGATCGACAGCGCAATGTTAAACGTGAACAGCAGATCGAGGATGAAAGCCGGCAGCGGCAGTACCATCATCGACAGGATCAGCAGAATGAGGATCGGCCCGGCAAGAATTTGCCATTGTGTGGATTTCATGTTGCCGGGCAGGCGCAGCATCGCGACCAGATTAGCCATCAGTATTCTTCTCGTTCATAAAATCCAGTGCGTCAGGCACCGGAAGGTTTTCAGGTTGTGGTGGCGGCTTGCCGCCTGCCAGACGCCAGCGTTTTAACTGCCATACCCATGCCAGCACTTCGGCAACGGCGGCATATAATTGACCCGGTATTTGCTGACCAATCTCCGCATGGCGATATAATGCACGCGCCAGCGGTGGTGCTTCTAACGTTGGAACACGATGCTCGGCGCCAATCTCACGAATACGCAGCGCCACCAGCCCCGCGCCTTTGGCAACAACTTTCGGCGCACTCATTTTGTTCTCGTCATACTGCAACGCCACCGAGTAGTGCGTTGGGTTGGTCACAATGATGTCCGCTTTCGGTACATCCGCCATCATGCGACGCTGTGCCGCCGCGCGCTGCATTTGGCGTATTTTGCCCTTAACGTGCGGGTCGCCTTCGCTTTGCTTAAATTCGTCACGGATATCCTGACGCGACATGCGCAACTTTTTCACATGGCTATAAATCTGGAAAAAAACGTCGAATCCGACCATGGGAATGACGCCCAGCACCACCAACAGCGCGCACATACCGACTAAATCCAGGGCGTTGCCCATCGCCGTAATCGGAGATTCCGCCATCAGCCGCATCATCGCTGGCCAGTTATGCCAAAGATAAAATCCGGCCACGCTTCCCACCAACGTGGACTTCAGTATCGCTTTGAGTAGTTCGGCACCGGTTTGCGCGGAAAACATGCGTTTAATGCCCGGCAGCGGATTCAGCTTAGAGAACTTGGGTTGCAGAGATTTACCACTGAAGATCAAGCCACCAAGCATCACAGGTGAGATCAATGCCACCAGAACGACGCCAGTAATCAACGGCAACAGCGCAATCATCGCGTCTTTAATCAGCAGGATGATTTGGCTGAGGATCAGATTTGGGTCATTGACCATACTGTGGTCAAACCGTAGCCCAGCCGACAGCATGCCAGCCAGTCTGCGGGCCAGCGACTCCCCGCCAATCCAGATAATGCACACTCCCACCAGCAAAATAAGCAGTGAAGTCAGCTCTTTGGATCGGGGGATCTGCCCTTCCTCCCGTGCTTTTTCAAGTCGGTGGGGTGTGGGAGCTTCTGTTTTGTCGTCGTCGCTTTCTTCTGCCACGCATCAGACCCTGGATAGACATATAGGCGAGAATGATGCCAGAACAGCAATCCGGCAATGGGCAGAGTAAGCGGTAAAAAAGACGGGATTTATGGCTTTAAGCAGAATTGCGCGTAAGCCGGATGAGAGGTCACGCCCCACATCCGGCAAATACTCATCAGAAACCGAGGCTGTCCAGCAGGTCGTCAACCTGATCCTGACTTGCCACCACGCCAGCTTTTGAGGTGTCAACCTGCGGGCCGTTCAGCAAGCTTTCGTTTTCGCGTTTTGGACGAGTACCCTGCTCCGGAATGTTTTCCAGCAGAACCATCAGCAACTGACGTTCAATCTCCTGAATAACATCCATCATGCGCTTGATGACCTGACCAGTGAGGTCCTGGAAATCCTGCGCCATCATGATGTCCAGCAGCTGGGCATTAGTAAAGCTGGTATGTCCAGGCACGTCACCAAGGAACTGACGGGTGTCGGTAACCAGTTCACGGGCATCAGACAGCTCGATCGGATTTTCGAACCATTCATCCCAGCGTTTGGTCAGGTCTTTGGCACCTTTTTCCATCGCGTCCTGGTGCGGCTGCGAAGCTTCCACGCTGTTCAGCGCGCGCTCTGCCGCCTGCGCGGTCATTTGCACAACGTAATCGAGACGATCGCGGGCATCAGGAATCGCTTCCGCCGCTTCGGCAATAGCCTGATCCAGCCCCAGTTCGCGCAGGCTGTCGCGCAGCATTCGGGTCAAACTGCCGATGCGCGCGATGATGTCCCCTGCTGAGTGTTCGTCAGCAGGTTTAATTTGTGGTTGCATCATCATTATCACACCCTCACATGCCCAGTTTCTCAAAGATCTTATTGAGTTTTTCTTCCAGCGTCGCCGCCGTAAACGGTTTCACGACATAACCACTGGCACCTGCCTGTGCTGCCGCAATGATGTTTTCTTTTTTCGCTTCTGCCGTAACCATCAGCACCGGCAGGGAGGACATTCCGCCATCTGCGCGAATGGTTTTCAGCAGTTCCAGGCCGTCCATGTTCGGCATGTTCCAGTCGGAAATGACAAAACCAAATCCCCCAGCCTGCAGCTTATTCAGCGCATCCACGCCGTCTTCCGCTTCTTCAACATTGTTGAACCCCAGCTCTTTAAGCAGGTTACGCACGATGCGACGCATGGTGGAAAAGTCATCCACAACCAAAAACTTAAGCTCTTTATCCGCCATAAAAAATAGACTCCTGATTCAAATACGTATTGCCTGTCCGGCACTGATTTTCGCCAACATTTGCTGGCTTACCTGGCTAAGATCGACCACTTCGCTTACGCCACCCATATTGATGGCCTCGCGCGGCATGCCGAACACCACACAACTTGCTTCATTTTGCGCAATGGTCCAGGCGCCAGCCTGGTTCATCGCTAACATTCCGGCGGCGCCATCGTTGCCCATACCGGTCAGGATCACTCCCACGGCATTGCGCCCCGCATGTTTTGCCACCGAATGGAACAGCACATCCACTGAAGGCCGGTGTCGGTTAACCGGCGGGCCGTCATGAATTTTGATTTGGTAGTTCGCGCCGCTGCGCGCCAGTTCCATATGTTTGTCACCGGGCGCAATATACGCATGCCCCGGAAGCACACGCTCCCCGTCTTCTGCTTCTTTCACCGTGATCTGACACAGTTTGTTCAGACGTTCGGCGAACGAGCGGGTAAATCCTGGCGGCATATGCTGGGTGATAAGAATACCCGGACTTGAAAGCGGCAATGGCTGGAGTACATGGCGAATTGCTTCTGTTCCTCCGGTTGAGGCGCCAATCACCAGCAATTTTTCCGAACTGAGTAACGGCCCTGCCTTCAAGGTCGTCGGTGCAGCCATGGGCTTATGGGCCGCCAGTTTTGCCCGCGACGCGGTGCGGATCTTCTCCGCGATCATTTCGCTGTAGGCCAGCATCCCTTCACGGATCCCCAGTTGTGGTTTGGTGACAAAATCAATTGCCCCCAACTCCAACGCCCGCAGCGTGACCTCTGAACCTTTACCGGTCAGCGAAGAAACCATCACTACCGGCATCGGACGCAGACGCATCAACTTCTCAAGAAAGTCGAGGCCGTCCATGCGCGGCATTTCCACATCCAGCGTCAGGACGTCGGGATTGTATTTTTTGATTAAATCCCGGGCGACCAATGGATCCGGTGCCGTCGCCACCATTTCCATATCGCTGTGGCTATTAATAATTTCGGTCATGATTTGACGCATCAATGCAGAATCATCAACCGACAACACCCTGATTTTACTCATGCTTTATCCTTACCTGGCGCATGTGCATACACGGTCTGTCCACGCAGGCTAAACTCGCGCACGAGGTTGCTAAAGTTTTCTGAATGACCTGCAAATAGCAGCCCATCGGGTTTAAGAAGTGGAACAAAACGGTGCAAAATATCCTGTTGCGTCGTTTTATCGAAGTAGATCATTACGTTACGGCAAAATATGGCATCGAAGGGCCCTGGCACGTTGTACTGCTTATCCAGTAAATTCACGCTGGAAAATTCAACATGCCCCGCCAGCTCCTGCCGGACGCGTACCAGCCCTTCATGCGGTCCGGTGCCGCGCATGAAATAACGCTGCAACTGCTGGGGTGACAGCGTCTTCAGCTCATCAAGACGGTAAATGCCGCTTCTGGCCTTTTCCAGCACTTCGGTATCAATGTCGCTGGCAAAAACACGCCAGCGCCCCGGCGCCATACCTAAGGTATCGGCGAGCGTAATGGCAATGCTGTACGGCTCTTCTCCGGTTGACGCTGCCGCACTCCAGACACGATATTCACCGCTACGCCGACGAGCATGATCTGACAGCACCGGAAAATGGTGCCCTTCGCGAAAAAACGCGGTCAGGTTGGTGGTCAGAGAGTTAATAAAAGCCTGCCACTCAGCACTGTTCTGGTTAGCTTCCAGCATGCTGAGATAGCGACCAAAGTCATCCAGTCCCAGGGTTCGCAGACGGCGGACCAGGCGGTTATACACCATGTCCCGTTTATGGTCGGCCAGTACGATCCCCGCACGCTGGTAGATTAATTGACATATCCGACGAAAATGCGCGTCAGACAGCGCGAGGCGCTGTGTCATCTGTAACAATAATGACGTTTGCCCGGAGGGCAGAGATGATGTCATAGCGCCTTCTCAATCACATTCAGGATACAACGGGCACAACCTGCGGCTGCGCCAACTCTTGTTTTGCTACGTTTTGCTCTTCAAGCTTAAAAAATGCGACACAGGCAGAAAGATGATCGGCCTGCGTGGCGAGTTGTCCGGTGGCGGATGCGGCTTCTTCAACCAGCCCGGCGTTTTGCTGCGTCACGGAGTCCATCTGGCTGACGGCCTGCGCCACCTGTTCAATGCCTCTGCGTTGTTCATCGGACGCCGAGGCAATCTCCCCCATGATGTCGTTCACCCGGGTAACGGAGCTGACAATTTCTGTCATCGTGCGCGCCGCCATATCCACCAGTTGCGATCCCTGCTGAACCCGGGTGACAGACTCCTCAATCAGTCCCTTAATTTCCTTTGCTGCCTGTGCGCTCCGGCTGGCCAGATTGCGCACTTCTCCAGCAACAACGGCAAAACCGCGCCCCTGTTCCCCCGCTCGGGCAGCCTCTACTGCGGCATTCAGCGCCAGGATATTGGTCTGAAAGGCAATGCTGTCAATCACCCCGATAATGTCGCCAATTTTCTGCGAGCTGGCGGAAATCTCATGCATCGTACTGGCGACCCGCGAGGTCTGCTCCCCACCTTTATGCGCTGTATCTGCCGCACTTTTAGCAATTCCTGAAGCCTGGCGCGCGTTATCCGCATTCTGCCCAACGGTGGCAGTGAGTTGTTCCATACTGGCGGCCGTTTGCGCCAGTGCAGCCGCCTGCTGTTCAGTTCGTGAAGACAAATCGTTATTGCCCATCGCGATCTCTGAAATGCCACTGTGCATGGCTGAGCTACCCTGGCGAACTTCACTCACCGTTTCACGCAGCGCCTGCTGCATCTTCTTCAGGCTGGCAAAAATGGCCGAGATCTCATTGCGACCATAAACCGCTACCGGCCGTGCCAGGTTACCCGCGGCAATACTGTCAAAATGGCTGCCGATAATCGCCAGCGGCTGGACAATCATCTTGCGCGACCAGTACAACGCCGCACTGGTTAACAGCACCGCCAGTACCACCATGACAGCGAAAATCACCCCCGACATATGATAATTTCGCTGGCTGAGATCCCCTGCTGTTTGCAACACGCGGTCGATGTTGCTCTGCCACGCATTAACATTCGCATCAAAAGCAGCCTGCGAAGCCTGCACCGGCGCGGTCAGAAAATCCGACAATTGGTTGTTCTCAAGCCAGGTTGCCTGATGAACCAGATCGCTATGCCATTGGCTAAAGCTTTTCTCCGTCGCGCCAATCAGCGCCTTCCCTTGTTCTGTGGTATCCGACGTCGCCATAAAGCGTTTAAACATTGACTCGGACTGCGCCAGGCTATCGCGCGCAAGCGTCATCAAGGCTTTGATATCCTCTGGCGGATAGCTCAGGGCTGTCAGCGTTCCTGCCTTATTCAGGGCCGTACTGGCCTGTAATAACACAGCACGGGTTTGGGCCAGCGCAGCGCGTTGCTGGTTACTCCGTTCGACCTGATTCAGGTTTTGAAAACCGTCCCGAAATGCCCAGAAGGACAAGCCATTACTGCCAATCTGCAAAACACCGCAGAGGATTAAAATCAAAAACAGCGTGGTCGAAATTCGAATACGATTAAACATCAACGCTCCCATCAGGCGGCGCAGGCCGCGGTTTAACTACCAGTCAAAATGTTTCCCAATTCGTATCTTGTTCAATATTCTGGCGCGGAGATGATGCAGTCGCAGTCGCCGCCGCAGGTAACCGTGTATCACGGGGTTTAGCCGACGCCGGGCGTGACGCGAGACGGAAAATCGACACCGACTGGGTTAGGCGACTGGCCTGTTCTTCGAGCGCTGCCGCTGCGGCAGCCGATTCCTGAACCAGCGAGGCGTTCTGTTGCGTCACACGATCCATTTCAGATACTGCGAGCGCAACCTGATCTATCCCGCGGCTCTGCTCGTCTGAAGCGGAGGCGATTTCCCCCATAATGTCGGTCACCCGCGTCACCGCGTTGACAATGTCATTCATGGTTTCGCCTGCGCTTTCTACCAGAACTGAACCGGTATCCACTCGGGAAACAGAGTCTTCAATCAATGCTTTGATCTCTTTCGCCGCCTGCGCACTACGGCTCGCCAGATTACGCACTTCGCCTGCGACTACGGCAAAACCACGCCCCTGCTCACCGGCACGCGCCGCTTCAACCGCTGCGTTCAGTGCGAGAATATTGGTCTGAAAGGCAATGCCATCGATGACGCTGATGATGTCGGCAATTTTCTTCGAACTATCGGCAATTTCATGCATGGTGTTCACCACGCTATCAACCACTTTGCCGCCATGCTGTGCGGTATCGGAGGCGCTTTTCGCCAATTGAGAAGCCTGACGCGCGTTATCCGCATTTTGCTTCACGGTTGCGGTCAGTTGTTCCATGCTGGCTGCGGTCTCTTCCAGCGCAGACGCCTGTTGCTCAGTACGGGAGGAAAGATCGGTGTTACCACTTGCAATTTCGCTGGTACCGGAATAAATCGCATCAGAGCCTTCACGTACCAGGGTGACAGTTTCCGTCAGCGAACGTTGCATATGGTCAACCGTACTGGCCAGCTCACCAATCTCGTTACGTCCATGGACCGTCAGCGTCGCGGTTAAATTACCGCTGGCGATCTCACGGATATGAGCAATAACGCGCGCCAGAGGGTTGAGCAAGGTATGACGGATGCCGTACCACACCACCACCAGAATCAGCACCAGCACCACGGCCAGAATGCCGAGCTGCCATTGAGCGAAGTGGTAATCACGCGCGCTTTGATCGAATGCCTGCACGTAAAGCTTCTCGCTAACGCTGGCATACTTACCCAACGCCTCGCCGAGCGCGTTTTGCATTCCCTGAGTAGGTTGCGCGAAATAGGCGTCCATATTGCCGTTTTCCAGAAACTGGACCAGTTCTGATAAGGCCGCATGGTACTGCTGATACTTCTCATCGACACTGCCGCTGGCTTCTGCCATCTCCGGCAACGGCGTGATGTTTTTAAATTTTGCGTAATGCGTTTCTGCCTGCGCCAGCGATGCTTTCGCATTCTTCAGCAGATCGTTTTTCGCGCTGCTTTGCTGATTGGACGCATCCATCATCATACGCGCGGAAGAACGGCTTAAATTAATTCGTGTCTGCAGCATCAGATCCCATGTCGAGGTGAGTTCGCTTTGCTGCTGTCGAAGATCGTTAGAAATAACAAAACTTTGCTGATTCTGCTGCAATGAAGAAAACAACAGACCACCGGAAACAAGCTGTAGCAGTGCGAAAACCCCCAGCACCATCATCAGCATTGTGACAACGCGGATACGGTTAAACATAAGGCACCTTCCTGAAAACGAGTTATCAACGTTATCGGCACTCGCTGAGATAACTTTACGTTTGCGAAAGGGAAATACAGGAAGGAAATAAAGTCAGGCAGAACCACTGAACAGCAGTTGAACAGCCACCACAAGCCATTCACATAAAAACATCATAATTATCATGTAAATAACATTTATTTCTGCCTGTTCTTGTGGCCAGATGAGAACAATCATGCATTTTATCGTGACAGAGATCACATATTGACCTTGTAAATACCACAACAAAATGAATAAAAAATTAAAAAAAGTTGTATCCGCTTACGCTTTAATTCAATTTATATGATGAATATTTAGTTACCACTTAATAAGTATAAAAAATGAGTAACCGAACAATAAATGTTAAATCCTTACTGAGGGCTTTTTAGTGGCAAATGCAAACAAACTCACGTTGTTTATTGTGATCTTCATGCTGGCGGGGATCCTGTCGGGTGCAGTCATCCACTCTTATGCCTCCCCCGGCATTGTTACCGCCTGGGCTGATAATATTACGCTTCTCACTGACATCTTTTTACGCCTGATTAAGATGGTGATTGCGCCTTTAGTCTTCAGCACCCTGACCGTGGGTATTATGCGCCTGGGCGAAACCTCAACCATCGGGCGCGTGGGCGGCAAAGCGATGATCTGGTTTATCAGCTCTTCTATTCTGTCTATTCTGGTCGGTCTGTTTGTGGTCTCGCTCGAACAACCTGGCAGCGGCCTGAATCTGGCGATTCCGCTGGAAGCCACTGATACCGGCCTGGCTGTGGGCGGTATGAGCCTGAAAGGTTTTCTGACTCACACCATCCCCACCAGCATCGCCGAGGCGATGGCCAATAATGAGATCCTGCAAATCGTCGTGTTCTCGATGTTCTTCGGTATTGGTGGAGCATCGCTCGGCGAAAAATTTAACGCCCCGCTGGTTGCCGCGCTGGATGTCGTCTCCCACATTATGTTGAAGGTAACCGGTTACGTGATGTATGTTGCGCCGCTGGCTATTTTTGCCGCCATTTCCTCCGTTATCTCTACCCAGGGCCTGGGGATCCTGCTCAACTATGCGTCGTTCATTGGTGGTTATTATGTGGCCATTTTGCTGACCTGTCTGGTCCTGCTGGCCGTGGGTTATGTGATGCTGAAAAAAGAGGTGTTCCGCCTGGTCAGCATGCTGAAAGACCCGGTTCTGGTCGCCTTTACCACCAGCAGTTCCGAAGCCGCTTATCCGAAAACGCTGGAGCAATTAACCAAATTTGGTTGCTCGCCCAATATCGTGTCATTTGTACTGCCTATCGGTTATTCGTTTAACCTGGTGGGTTCTATGGTCTACTGCTCATTTGCTTCTATGTTTATCGCACAGGCCTACAATATCCATCTCTCCTTTGCAGAAATCACCGTCCTGATGTTGACCCTGATGCTGGCGTCCAAAGGGATTGCCGGTGTGCCGCGTTCTGCGCTGGTGGTGCTGGCGGCAACCATCCCAAGCTTTAATATTCCGGTTGCAGGAATTTTGCTACTGATGGGTATCGACCATTTCCTCGATATGGGTCGTTCAGCGATTAACGTATTGGGTAACGGGATTGCAACGGCGATGCTGGCACAGGATGAAGGTTTACTGGAAGAAGAACCGGAGCTGGTTGAGCGGAAAGCGTAAGAAGGAAAGTTGCCGGATGCGCTACGCTTATCCGGCCTACAACAGCAATTATTGTAGGCCGGATAATATGTTTACTTGTTTATGCCATATGAGCGGCGGCAATATCTAACAACGCCATCTCTTCACTGTTCAGCAGTTTCTCAATGTTGACCAGAATCAGCATCCGGTCTCCCAGCGCGCCCAGTCCCGTCAGATATTCCGTTGACAGCGTAACCGCGAATTCCGGTGCCGGTCGGATTTGATCGGTTGTCAGCGACAGCACGTCAGATACGCCATCCACCACAATCCCAACCACTCGTTGTCCCAGATTCAGCACAATCACCACGGTGTTTTCGTTGTAATCCACATCGCTCTGGCTAAACTTCACGCGCAGATCAACAATCGGCACAATCACACCGCGCAGATTCGTGACGCCTTTGATGAACGCTGGCGTGTTAGCAATGCGGGTTACCTGATCGTAACCACGGATTTCCTGCACTTTCAGGATATCGATACCGTACTCTTCATCCCCCAGCGTAAACACGAGGAATTCCTGACCTGACGGTTCGCCGGCCAGTTTAGTTACATTACTCATACCGGTCATATTATTCCCTTTCTTACTCAATCAGGCGGCTGTGATCGCCACACGTTGTTCGCGGTTTAAACCCTGCAATGCAGACACATCAACAATCAACGCGACGCTACCGTCGCCGAGAATTGTTGCAGCAGAAATACCTGGCACTTTGCGGTAGTTACTTTCCAGGTTTTTGACCACCACCTGGTGTTGGCCAATTAACTGATCGACAAGCAGCGCATAGCGACGACCTGCGCTTTGTAAAATCACCACGATGCCCTGCGTTGCTTCGGTTTTTGCGCCTTCAACTTCGAAGACTTTCCACAACTCAACCAGCGGCAAATATTCGCCACGCACTTCCAGAACGCGTTCTCCTCCGGCCAGCGGATGGAGATCTTCTTCGCGCGGTTGCAGTGACTCCATAACGGCATTCAGCGGCAGAATAAAGACTTCGTCCGCCACGCGTACGGACATCCCGTCAAGGATCGCCAGCGTCAGCGGCAGCAAAATTCGGATGGTCGTTCCCTGTCCTTGCTTCGACTGGATCTCAACATGGCCGCCCATCTCCTGAATATTTCGTTTCACCACATCCATACCCACACCGCGACCAGAGACATCCGTCACCTGTTCGGCGGTCGAAAAGCCTGGCGCGAAGATCAGCATACCCACTTCGTCATCGCTCATGTTTTCGTGGATCGGCATCCCCTGGGAAATCGCTTTGGCGAGGATGCGTTCGCGGTTCAGACCAGCGCCATCATCGGTAACTTCAATACAGATATTCCCGCCCTGGTGTTCGGCGGAAAGCGTCAGGTTACCGACTGGGCTTTTCCCCGCTTCCATGCGTTTTTCCGGCAGTTCAATGCCGTGGTCAAGACTGTTACGCACCAGGTGCGTCAACGGATCGATGATGCGTTCAATCAGGCTCTTGTCGAGTTCGGTTGAGCTACCGACCTGCGTCAGTTCGACCTGTTTACCCAGCTTACCGGCCAGATCGCGCACCAGGCGTGGGAAACGACTGAACACGTACTCCATCGGCATCATACGAATCGACATCACCGACTCTTGCAAATCGCGGGCGTTACGTTGTAACTGACCCATACTGGTGATCAGATCGCCGTGATTAACAGGATCCAGTTCATTAGAACGCTGGGCCAGCATTGACTGGGTGATAACCAGCTCACCGACCAGGTTAATGAGCTGATCAACCTTCTCAACCGCTACGCGGATACTGGTCGATTCACTGGCGCGGGCTGGTTTGTCACGCTCTGCGCGGGCGTGTGGCGCTTCACTGGCGGCGGCTTTAGCCGCAGGCGCAACGGCAACCGGCTGCGGCGTCGCAACCACGGCTACCGCTTCAGTTTCCGCTTTCGCATCAACCGCCACGGGCGCTGCGCTGACGGTTTCGAATTCAATCTGATCCGCTTCAATTACGAAGCAGAGCACCGCAATGATGTCATCTTCCGCGAGGTTGCCATCCAGCGTTGCTGACAACGTGTCGCTCCCTTTCACCACGTCGGTTAAGGTCGCCAGATTCCCCAGTTCCTCTTCCAGCAGGTCGACTTCACTGGATTTCAGTCGCGAGAGAATAATGCGTTTCTTGATCTCTTCGCTGGCCGCAGCGGGATTGGCAACGGCTTCTTCCTGTATCGCCGCGCTGTCAACAACGCTCAGCTTTGCGGTATTGACAAGCGCGGGTGAGGTTTCACCTTTTGCTTCAAGCGCTAACTGTCGTAACGCATTACAAATGTACTCAAAGCTGGCGGCATCCGGCTCTTCTGAGTTTTTATAGGCGTCGAGCTGTTCCTGCATAATATCTTTCGTTTCCAAAAACAGGTTGATAATGTCGGCATTAAGCTGCATCTCGCCACGCCGCGCTTCATCCAGCAGGTTTTCCATCAGATGGGTCGTTTCCTGCAAAATGGTAAAACCGAAGGTGCCCGCGCCGCCTTTTATCGAGTGCGCGGCACGAAAAATGGCATTCAGCTGTTCGGAATCCGGGGCTTCAGGAACCAAATCGAGCAGGTGTTGCTCCATGTCGGCCAACAGTTCGTCGGCTTCATCAAAAAAAGTCTGATAAAAATCGCTAATATCCATGCTCACGCTATCACCTCGGATTGGCTGGTGGCGATGTGGGAACGCTTGCCGGCGGAAGTTCCGCTGGCTGTTGTAAGACACTTACCGGCTCATTCTGGCTTTCAGCGTTTTCATGCAAAATGGCCTCTTCTGCCTGCTTATTGAGAACCAGCAGGCTAATACGGCGGTTGATGGCGTCCTCAGGACCGCGATCGCTCAGACGCATCGTGGCGGCCATGCCTACCACCCGTAATACTTTTCCATCATCCAGACCGCCGCTAACCAGCTCGCGACGCGACGCATTAGCGCGATCGGCAGACAGTTCCCAGTTGCTGTACCCTTTCTCACCGTTGGCGTAAGGGTAATCATCCGTATGTCCGGAAAGACTAATTCGGTTAGGGATGCCGTTGAGCACCGGCGCAATAGCCCGCAGGATATCGCGCATATACGGTTCAACTTCAGCGCTGCCGGTCTTAAACATTGGTCGGTTCTGACTGTCGATAATCTGGATCCGCAGCCCTTCCTGAACTAAATCAATTTTCAAATGCGGACGCAGCGCACGCAGTTTGGGGTCCGATTCAATCAGTTGATCGAGATCGCCGCGAAGTTTGCTTAAACGGCTTTGCTCCATGCGTTTTCTCAAATCATCAATATTCGGCTGCTTGTGCACCTCTCCCTGCTGCTGGGTGTAATCATCACCTCCACCTGGAATGGGACTTTCGCTATTCGAAATGCGATTACCACCAGTCACCGCGGTAGCCAGTGGGGTACGGAAATATTCGGCAATCTGGATCAATTCTTTAGGGCTGGAGATGGAAATGAGCCACATCACCAGAAAGAAGGCCATCATCGCGGTCATAAAATCGGCGTAGGCGATTTTCCACGAACCATGCGCCCCACCACCGTGACCTTTATGTTTGCGTCGCTTTACGACGATAATGGGATGGGCCTGATTTTTCATGCGTCCTCGGTCGTCTGCTGCGCCGCTGGATTTCTCACCGCACGAACATGCTCTTCCAGTTCGATAAACGAAGGACGTTCGCTGGAATACAATGTTTTACGACCAAATTCGACGGCAATCGGCGGGGCGTAACCATTCAGGTTGGAGAGCAGCGTGATCTTCACACACTGCATCATCTTGGTTGTTTCAGCACTTTTCTGACGCAGGACGCTGGCAAGTGGAGAAATAAAACCATAGGCCAGTAAAATACCGAGGAATGTCCCCACCATCGCATGCGCAATCAGCGAACCCAGCTCAGCTGCCGGACGATCGGCAGAAGCCAGCGCGTGGACAACGCCCATAACCGCCGCCACGATCCCGAAGGCCGGTAGCGAGTCGCCAACCATCGCCAGACTATTAGCCGGCACTTCGGCTTCGCTCTCATAAGTCTCAATTTCTTCGTCCATCAGCGCTTCAATTTCAAACGTATTCATGTTGCCGCTGATGATCAGACGCAGATAATCGACAATAAAATCAAGCATCACGGCATCCGCAAGAATGCGTGGATAGCTGGCGAAGATTTCACTCTCTTTAGGGTTTTCGATATCACGTTCGAGAGAGAACATGCCCTGCTGACGTGACTTAGCCATCAGGCGATAGAGCAGCGCCAGCAGATCCATATACATCGCTTTGGTGTATTTCGAACGGCGAAAAAGCATCGGGATCGCTTTCATCGTCCCTTTGATGGCTTTTCCGTTATTGCCGACGATGAACGCCCCAATACCCGCGCCACCGATAATCACCAGCTCAGCCGGTTGATAGAGTGCCCCAAGGTGTCCGCCGGTCATCATGTAGCCGCCGAAAACTGTACCAATAACAACCAGGTAACCTAATAAGATAAGCACGACATCATCCTTTCGCAATTGACTATGACAGGATGCGCAGTCGGGTAGTTAACTTGAGGTCAGGACAAAAAAAAGCAGCGGTAATCGCTTACCGCTGCTGGAGTGTTTATCCACACCGTATCAGTTAAACAGCCTGTTCGATCTGTTCATCCAGCAGTTGTGGAATAATATCGGCAGCATTCTGAGAAAGTTTACGTCTTTTTACGGCCCGTGATGGCGGCTGGCATAAACTGCAGGCAAAGCTGCCTGCGGGTTGATGTGCGTGAGTGATAAAGTTCCCGCCGCAGCAGTTGCATGTGGACAATTCCAGCAATCCGCTGTCTACAAAACGAACCAGCGTCCATGCGCGAGTTAACGCCAGCAGGGGGCCTTCTTCCGGCTGCGGACACTGCTCAAGATATAAACGATACGCTTTAATTACGGCATCCACACCGCTACACAACCCTGTTTTGAGCAAAAATTGCCAGGCATTGCAAAACATCGAAGCATGGATATTTTGTTCCCACGTCATAAACCAATCGGTGGAGAAAGGAAGCATCCCTTTTGGCGGAGGACTGCCGCGTAATTCTTTGTACAGCTTGATAAGTCGACCACGGCTTAATTGCGTTTCGCTTTCCAGCATTTGCAAACGGGCGCCCAATGTGATTAATTCCATTGCCAACTGGATATCACGCGCTTCCTGAACAATGCTTTTTTCGCTCATCATCAAGCCCTTTTCTTGCGCGCTGCATCATCGATGTCGCTTAACAGTCGCGTAGAAAGCATGATGCCGGTATGAATTTGCTGGAGATCGTCAACGCGGGAGTCTTGCGTCAGGCGAGTAACAGTCTGGTGATCGTCGAAACGGAAATGACACACCAGTTGGTTTGTTTCAGCCAGTTTGACCATTTGAGGAAGTGTTAATGTTGCCAACGTGTCCGCCATCTCTTCGCTGATACCAAGGCGAAACATCGCAGATGCTTTGTCCTGAACGATCAAACGCTGTGCAAGCAATAAATATGACAAATTGATGTCATAAATGTGTTTCAGCAACTCGGATGTATGCATTATTTGCATCCATAATAACCAACATTATTTTCATGCGGTAAAACCGCACCCCGTGATGTCGCCGGGAAGCCCCGGTAAAAAAAAGCAAAAGGTCAAATACATAGCAGCGTGATGACACATACACGTTGTGTAAACCAGCCCTTTTGAAGAATGCGCACTTCTTACAAGCTCACATCAATTCTTACAATTGTCTAAGATTTTTCCTAATTCGACGCAACTCTACCCGCCGCCAGTTACACATACAACGGAACCGTGCTGCGAATTTAAAGAATATGTGACACAGATCACATAAATCAATTAAACACTTAACATAAATCCATCAGCGTAGCTTTTACTTTGCTTATTTTTTAAACCAAGTTTCATCTTTTCAATTCCTGGCTAACGAATATTCTTGCAATAAAAGCGAATAGTATTTTGTTCACGAACGTTAATATCACACCATGAAATAGCGAGCTGGATCACATATTTCATGCAAAACACCTTTTCAATTAAATTGTTTATAAACAATAACTTAAATATTAAGGGCGATTAACTAATACCGCGTGGTGATAACTCGCCAAATGTTAATATTTGTTTGTTTTTTATTAACACATTGTTTTCATTAGCGACGAGTTTTACTTAAGTTCGCTGAACGTATTTGCAAACGATGTGAAGCAATTATTCTATTTATAAGAATAATTAATGAATAATCATGATGGCATTCACACTATGTGAAGAGGAAACGTTGCAGTATGGAGTAAGCTGAGTAAAGCAGAAAAGTTCTCTCATAATTCTTGAAAAAAAGGAGCGAGTTATGAGCTATGCGCACATTCTGGTGGCGGTTGCCGCCACCCCTGAAAGCCAGCAGTTGTTAGCCAAGGCAGTTTCTATCGCTCGCCCTGTCAACGCTCGTATTAGCCTGATCACATTGGTCTCAGACCCTGAAATGTATAACCAGTTTGCCGCCCCCATGCTGGAAGATCTGCGTGAACTAATGCAAGAGGAGACCCAAGATTTTATCGATAAACTCAGCAAAGAAGCGCAGTACCCCATCGAACATACTTTTATTACCTATGGGGCACTGAATGAACATATTCTCGACGTTTGCCGTAAACACGCAGTCGATCTGGTCATTTACGGCAACCATAACCAGAGCTTCTTTTCGCGCGCTTCGTGCTCAGCAAAAAGTGTGGTCGGTGCCAGCCTGGTGGATGTTCTGCTGGTTCCTCTGGCTGGAGATTAATACCGCCTTCAGGTCTTCACGCCAGTTTCGAACAGGGAGTCACATTGTCTGACAACTGGCGTTTGCTCTGGCGCGACGTAACTTTTCTTAGATCGCATATAAATCTCGCCTGCCAGTTGTCGATATCGTTTTTAACAATAGTCTCGAGCATTTCAGCATGACGAGACACACGTTCAGCAAGCGACATTGTCAGCGCCTGGTTTAGAGCGCCAGCCACTTCATCCCGATCATAAGGATTCACGATAAGCGCAGAAGTTAGCTCATTTGCTGCCCCGGCAAATTGCGATAACACCAGAACGCCAGGGTTGGCAGGATCCTGTGCAGCCACATACTCTTTCGCCACCAGGTTCATACCATCGCGCAACGGCGTTACCAACCCTACGTCCGAATAGCGGAATATTTTCATCAGCAATTTGCGGTCAAAATACTGGTTCAGATAGTAAAGCGGCGTCCAGCCCAACTGCCCATATTTACCGTTAATCCGCCCAGCCTCTGTCTCCAGTTGGTGGCGAATGTCCTGGTAGGCCTGCACCTCTCCGCGCGAGGTTGGCGCTATCTGCGTATAGCGAATTTTGCCATGGTGCTGCGGGTAATGCTCCAGCAATGCCTCATAGGCCTGGAAGCGCTCTGGCAAGCCCTTGGAGTAATCCAAACGCTCAACAGAGAATATATTCTTCACATTTTTAAGCTCATCCTTTAACTGCGCCATTTTCGGCGGCAAAGGACCAGAAGCCTGGCGTGCGATTTCCTCCGGCTCAATGCCGATGGGATACACTTCTGTGCGAAACGCTTTATCCCATGCTTTGTGGTGCTTATCGCTCCGGGTACTGACCTGAGTCTGGACTGCCAGACAATCCAGAAAAGCCTGGCGATCGTTTTCGGTCTGGAAACCCAGTAAATCAAAATCACACATCTGCTCAAGCAGGGCCTGATGTGGAGGTAGCGCGTTAAAAATTTCCGGCGTCGGGAAAGGGATATGCAGGAAAAAACCGATGCGATTATTCACTCCGCGTTTACGCAACTCATAGGCAAACGGTAACAGGTGGTAATCATGAACCCAAATAATGTCATCTTCGCTCAGTAGCGGCAGTAGCTTATCTACCAGCAAAGCATTAACCCGCTGATACCCTTCCCAGGCCGGGCGCTGAAACTGAACTAAATCCAACCGGTAGTGGAATGCAGGCCATAAAACGGCATTCGAAAACTGGCAGTAATACTCTTCGTAATCCTGCTCGCTCAAATTAAACGAGGCCCAGGTAATATTGCCACGAGTGACTTTTTTTAACGGTTTATCTTCATTACCGGTATCACCACTCCAGCCAAACCACAGTCCACCAGCAGTTTTTAATGCGCCCAACACACCGACCGCGAGCCCACCTGCGCTCCCTTTGTCATCTGGCGAGGCGATACGATTAGATACTACGACTAAACGACCCATAGTCACCTCTTCTGTTGTTTGTTGTATTCGATTGTTGCTGCGAAGAGTTAATTTGCTCCAGCCAACGCCAGACATCCCTGACGCCATCCAGACGCCATGTCGCCTGCGTCGCCCCGCTCCCCACCTTCACTGAAATACCGCCTGCGCGGTTAACTACCTCGAAACCTGTTTCATCCGTTAGATCATCACCGAAAAATACGGGGATCCGTCCGGCAAAAGGCGCTTCCTGCATAAATGCAGCAATCGCGTCGCCTTTATTCGTGCCTTTAGGTTTTATTTCAACGACACATTTTCCATGCTGCAATGCAAGCTGCGGCCATGTATGCGTGATGCATTCAGCCAGCGTTATCAGCGCCGCTTCATGCTCTGGCGCCTGACGATAGTGCAGCGCGAAAGCCATACCTTTTGCTTCCAGCGTCGTGCCAGGCAGCTTCGACAGCGCCGTCTGTAACAACGCGCCGGCTTCACGTTCAATACCTGCGGCCAGGCGTACTATATGGGTTTGACCATTGATGTCACGGCGTTCTGCACCATGCACTCCGGCGAGCGGAAAACGAAAGGGAGTGGTGAGACCGTCAAGCTCAGCCATCGAGCGCCCTGAAATCAATGCCAGCGCACCCGCGTTACGCGTCGCCAACTGATGTAATAATTGCAGGATTGTCTTAGGGACAACGACCTGGTCAGGATAGGGCTTGATCTCAGCCAGAGTCCCATCGAGATCAAAAAAATAAGCACAGTTTGCAGATTGTTCAGGGGGTAATGTCAGTGATGCTGTCACCCGGTTATCCTCCTCATCATGGTTTGTACGCCGCGCGGATCGCGCCGTATAGATGATGTATGACGGATATAAGTATAGACAGTGTGACCATGCTCGCCATTTGGTAGCGGCTGGCGATTAGCAGAAGCTAGACTGAAAAGTTAGGGCTTAAATCATCAAATGGTGCGCTTCGCTTTTTGCTTGTAACGGTCGAAGATTACCGCCGCCAGCAGGATGAGACCACGTACGACGTACTGCGCAAAAGGAGAGATGTTCAGCAGGTTCATCGCGTTCTCAACCGTCCCCAGAATCAACACCCCGGCGACCACATATGAGATTTTTCCGATGCCGCCTTTCAGCGATACGCCCCCTAAAACACATGCAGAAATCACGATCAGCTCATAACCAATTGAGGTCATTGGCTGGCCGCTGGTCATACGCGATGCGAGGATAATTCCCGCAATTGCAGATACCAGACCGGAAAGAATAAAGATAATAATCTTGGTGCGAACAACCGGAACCCCGGCCAGGCGCGCAGCCTCCTCATTACCACCAATAGCCAGCGTGTTACGACCAAACGTGGTTTTATTCAACAGTAAGCCAAATACGATGAAACAAACGATCGTTATCCAGATAGGTGCCGGCAGCCCAAACCAGTTAGCATAGCCAAGGGTGAAGAATCGCTCGTCTTCAATCCCGACCGCCTTACCGTCAGAGATAATGTAGGCCAGACCGCGGACAATCTGCATCGTCGCCAGAGTGGTGATCAGGGCGTTAATTTTTAAACGCGCAATCACAAACCCATTAACCAGACCACAGAGAATACCGAGCAGCAGCCCGGCAGCCACGCCAATCCACAGGCTTTCAGTCATGTTAATGACCACGGCAGTCGTGACCCCGGCGCAGGCAATCACGGACGCAACTGACAGGTCGAAGTCACCGGATGCCAGACAAAAGAGCATCCCACACGCGACCATACCCGACATCGATACCGCCAGCCCCAGCCCCTTCATGTTGATAAAGGTGGCAAAGTTTGGCACGAAGATGGCACACACCAGGAACAGCACGGCGAACACCACCAGCATCCCGTATTGATCCCAAATGCGGCCAAGATTTAGCGCCGACTTCGCAGCACCTGAACCCGATGTAGAAACGGAAGACATCATACTCTCCTTATTCAGGCCACAGCCTGGCTGACTTTAGGCATTGCAAGGCTCAACGCCTGGCGTTCATCCGCCTGTTCATGAAGTAACTCACCGGCAATCTCGCCTTCCCTCATCACCACGATACGATCGGCGACACCGAGAACTTCTGGCAGGTCACTGGATGCAAACAGCACGGCCACGCCGCGCGCCGCGAGGGCATAAATCACGTTATAAATTTCATGCTTGGCGCCCACATCAATGCCGCGGGTAGGTTCATCCAGCAAAATCACTTTCATCTCTTCCGATAACCACCGGCCAAGAATAGCCTTCTGTTGATTACCGCCAGAGAGGTTCATGATCAGTTGCTCCGCCCCCGGTGTTTTGATGTTGAGCGAACGAATATGGTGATCGGCATTGGTTTCTTCCCAGCCGTTATTGATCACGCATCCGCCCAAGACATGTTTACGACGCGCGCTAATGTTGATGTTGTTACGCACCGAATGAACCGGAATAATCCCTTCGGCTTTGCGATCCTCCGGACACAGCATCATCCCTGCTTCAATGGCGTGGCTCGGTTTGCGGATATCAATTGGCTGTTCATCAATAAACACCTGGCCTGCGGTGATACGCGTGCCGCCAAACAATCCTTTCATTAATTCGCTACGTCCGGCGCCCACCAACCCAAACAGTCCGACGATTTCACCGCTACGCACTGATAAACTGATCGGCGTCCGCACGCCGGGGGCTTTGACCTCATGCAAACGCAGACGCTCTGCGCCATAAGGCCTGGATTTCCAGCCATAAATATCACCCAGGTCACGCCCCACCATCGCCTGCACCAGCGCGTCGTGATCAACCTGCTGCATGTCCGTAAACGTTTTAACGTAATGCCCATCTTTAAATACGGTAATGGCATCGCTAAGGGCAAAAATCTCTTCCATACGGTGCGAGACATACAGAATGATGCGCCCTTCGTTGCGCAGCTCACGGATAACGCGAAACAGATTCTCAATCTCGCGTGCCGACAGGGAACTGGTCGGTTCATCAAAAGCGATAATTTTGGCGTTACGCGCCAACGCTTTTGCAATCTCCACCATCTGCCATTGACCAATGGAGAGGTATTTCAATGGCGTATCGGGATCGATATCCATGCCCAGATGCTTAAGCTGTAGCCCCGCTTCATAGTTCAACAGCGAGCGGTTCACAATGCCGCCTTTATGCGGCAGTTGCCCTAAATAGATATTTTCGGCAACGGTCATCTCCGGGACGAGATGCAGTTCCTGGTAAATAATGGCGACACCGGCGTTCAACGCGGCTGTGGTATCCGCAAACGAAACTTCTTGACCGCGGATTGCCAGAGATCCCGTCGTTGGCGCATAGTTACCGCTGAGAATTTTTAAGAGTGTTGATTTTCCGGCGCCATTTTCGCCCATCAGCGCATGCACCTGACCGGCATAGCAATCGAAACTGATATCCGTAAGCGCTTTAACGCCGGGGAACGTTTTGCCAATGCCGCGAAATGAGAGATACGGGGTAGACTGTTGCATAACGTCTCCGTGATTCAGATCTTTATACCGGATGGCGGCTTTGCCTTATCCGGCCTACTGAGTACGTAATTCGTAGGCCGGATCAGACGCTTTGGCGACGCATCCGGCATTGATGTTACTTACCGCCTAAACCTTTCTTCGCCAGTTCTTCTTTGAAGTTATCGCGGGTAATCAGCACCACATCCGTCACTTCAGTAAACGCCGGTGGCTCTGCACCTTTCGTCACCCAGTTGTAGAGCATTTGGCTTGATTTATAGCCGTGAACGTCCGGGCTTGGCAGCAGTGAACCATAGAACCCGGTCGCTTCGCCTTTGGAGAGTTCACTCACCGCGTCAACGCCGTTAATACCGATACCAATCACGTTTGGCGCTTTAAAGCCCTGCCCTTCGGTCGCACGCACGCCGCCCAGTACGGTGTTATCGTTCATGCCAACAATCAGCCAGTGTTTAACTTCAGGATGCTGAACAAGCATGGAGTTGGCGGCGTCGAATGCGCCGGGGATATCATTCGATTTGGTTGGGACCTGGTAGATCTGTTTTTCCGGGAAGCCTGCAGCTTTAAGCGCTTCCATTGAACCCGAAGTACGGCGACGCGCGGTATCCAGTTCGTTCGCAGTAATGGCCATTACCGCGGTAGATTTCACATCCCAACCGCGCTTTTGCATCTCCTTGTACAGTTCCTGGCCCTGGCGTTCACCAATTTTTGTTGCCGCCATCATTACCAGCGGCACGGTATCCATCGGTTTTCCTTTCGCGTTGGCAAACTGGTCATCGACGGCAATGACTTTCATATCGTAGCCGCGCGCCTTCGCCATAATGGCAGGCCCGAGTTTGGGATCCGGCGTACAAATCACAAACCCTTTCGCGCCACTGGCAGCCAGGCTGTCAATCGCGTTAAGGGTTTTCTCACCATCCGGGACGGCGATTTTAATCACCTCAAAACCAAGGTCTTTACCGGCCTTATCGGCAAATTTCCATTCCGTCTGGAACCACGGTTCTTCCGGTTGTTTGACAAGGAAACCGAGCTTCATGGACTCAGCGATAGCGGATTGTGACATAATGGCAGCCAGGCCGATGGCAGCCAGCGCTTTAGTGAATTTGTGCATGGTCAACTCCAGCTTTAACGTTCTTTTATGTAGGGTAAAATCAGACGATTTTTTGTAATTCGGACATAAAACAAGGCATTACCTTTTATTGATAAGATCAATGCCAGTGCTGGGAGTATTTTTAGCGGGAAATTGATTCTCCATAAGAGAGCGGCATCACACCACAGAATTACAGTAATTGCGTACATAAATTCAGCGAGAAATGACATAAAAAAACGCGATTTTGACGAAGAAGAAAAAGAGAAATAGCAGATTAGTCCATAACATCAGTCAGCAAATCCTTGTCCCCGAATGCTCAAGCATTCGGGAGAACAATGTTTACCATGGGTAATAAATGTGGTCGGCGTGATCGCGAACCGGAATATCATCTCCCAACAGACGAGCCGAAAGCGTAAACGCAAAATCAAAAATATGCCCTAATCCTTTGCCGCTAATAAGATTGCCATCCTCGACAACGGGCGCATCGATATATTCCCCATCCGTGACGTTTTGCCACAAATCTCCCGAGCACACGTAGCGACGCCCCTTTAGCAGACCGTTGCCACCCAGCACGCGCGCGGCCGCAGAGCACACCGGACAAATAAGTTTTCCCGCCTCATCATGGCGGGTGACTAACTGGATGACTGCCTCGCTGGCGGCAAGATTAACGCTACCTTGCGGCCCCCCAGGCAACACGACGGCATCGTAGAGATGCGCCTGACGCGCGGCCAACGTGCTGTCGGTCACCATCGGCACGTCATGATAGCTCACCACCGCACGTGACTCTGCGCAGGCCAGTGTTTCGACTTCGATATTCAGGCGACGCAGAATATCAATAGTAACTATCGCTTCCGCCTCTTCAAAACCGGGCGCCAGCAGC
Source organism: Citrobacter sp. wls710 (assembly GCF_005281115.1). Taxonomy (NCBI): domain Bacteria; kingdom Pseudomonadati; phylum Pseudomonadota; class Gammaproteobacteria; order Enterobacterales; family Enterobacteriaceae; genus Citrobacter; species Citrobacter sp. wls710. The sequence goes on along the minus strand of NZ_SZXD01000003.1, from coordinate 20,744 downwards.
ACCGCAACCTTTTTCATTTGTAATCCCTCGCTTTATCCACATAGAGCCAAACAATCAATGCTGAATCGTACAGGCCATTAAAGTTATTAATTTCGGCAAAAATGATCTGGCGCAAAAAATTAGCCATCTGGCAACTTTCAATTACCTCGCCAGTCGTGAAGTTTCTACAACCAGAGCGGGTCGAAAATCACCATAGACAAGACGATAACCGAGCGTTAAATTTTATTTTGTGATATGAAACACCATTTCATAAATGAAATTAAGATTTAACTTCATACATATCAAATAATTACATTAACAATCCCTATATTGAGGAATAACTGCATTAAGAATATTGCTATAACAATATGTAAAAAAACATAAATACGCAGATTTAAGGATTTTCTTATTCCAGGTCACGCGCTATGCTGATTCTCGATCGGAAGCGAATATAATTCGTGATCACTAAAGGACCGGCGGAACGGATCTATTCTGCTAACAGTTTTAATTGTACGTAGATGTGAAGTGCGGCGGCAGCCCGTTGCACTGACGTTAGTAACGTACACTCTCCTTTCTGGAAATAAGGATATTGATATGGCTGCTGTTGGAATTGTTCATAAACTCAACACACAAATGAATCTTGAGTTCTACGCATCGAATCTTTACCTGCACCTTAGCGAGTGGTGCTACGAACATAGCCTGACAGGCACCGCAACGTTTCTACGCACGCAGGCGCAGGGTAACGTAACTCAAATGATGCGTATGTTTAATTTTATGAAAAGCGCCGGGGCTAACCCCATCGTCAAGGCCATCGATGTTCCGGGTGATGAACTGACTTCCCTGGAAGAACTGTTTCAGAAAACACTGGATGAGTACCAACAGCGTTCGAGTAAGCTATCACGCTTAACCAATGAAGCAGAAGCATTGAACGATGAGCCAACCGTTGATTTTCTCCACGATCTGGAAAAAGAACAGCAACAGGATGGCGTGCTGTTACAAACCATTCTTGATGAAGTTCGCAGCGCGAAACGCGCGGGACTGTGCATGGCGCAAACCGATAAACATCTGCTGAACGTCGTAAACTACCAACATCACTAATCTTCAATTTTCATAACGCTCGCCGGATAGTCATGCCGTGTATCTTATCCGGCGAGCGCTCAATGATCTCTACGCTCGCGCCTCTCATTCTCAGAGACACAAAAAAGCCTTTCTAAAACCTGAAACAACGGTTTATTTTAGTGAGACTCATTCTGCGGCGTGAATTTCAACTCGATCAAGGCAACCGCTTTTTGGATTGCGCGCATAGTTACCGGATCGGCCCCCGCAGGGTGACTGGAAAAGTCGATGCTTTTCAGCTGGCTGGACATTTTTTCCCGAACTTCTACCGGGGCAATAACATCAATGACATCCAGAATTTGTTTGATTACTAACTGACAGGCAACAACGTCCGAGAGCAGTTCCTGATCGGCATTCAGTGTTTGGGACATAATGAGCTCCTTATAGAAAGGTCGTCATAGTACCCATTCAGCGATCGAAACGATAGCGGTGTACGCATAGCGGATACGCTGAAAATAAAAATAGTTCCAGTCAGTTTCTTTTGAGATGGCAAGCACAAATGAGTGAACATTTAGCGGTTGAGAATAAACGCGGTCTCTCCCCAGCGGCATTACTTGTTGCCGGCGCTTTCTTTATGGAGTTTATTGACGGCACGGTGATCGCCACCGCCCTACCCGACATGGCCAAAAGCTTTGGCGTACAGGCGGTTGACCTCAACATTGGTATCAGCGCCTACCTGATCACCCTCGCCGTACTTATCCCCGCCAGCGGCTGGATTGCGGACCGCTTCGGTGCCAGAAAAGTATTTACCCTCGCACTGGCGATATTTACCCTCGCCTCAATCTTATGCGGTTTGTCCACCCGTCTTGAGAGCTTTGTCGCCATGCGAATCTTACAGGGCGTGGGCGGCGCGCTAATGGTTCCAGTTGGGCGCCTTGCGGTACTACGCACCACACCAAAACATCAGTTAATCACCGCTATTGCGACCCTGACCTGGCCCGCGTTAGTCGCGCCCATCATCGGTCCGCCGCTTGGGGGATTCATCACCAGCTATGCCAACTGGCGCTGGATCTTTTTCATTAACGTCCCACTGGGAATACTGGCGATAGCGCTGGCGCTACGTTTTATTCCGGATATTCATGACGACGAGCGCCGTCCGTTTGATATAACGGGTTTTGTCGCCACCTCTGTTGCCATGGTGAGCCTGGTGTATGCCATGGAATTACTGGGAACCCAGCAGCCGCAGGGTTGGCTAACTGCCGGACTTCTCACGCTGGGAATAGCGACTTTCCTGTTTGCCCTACGCCATTTTCGTCGCGCCGCCTGGCCAATGATTCGTCTCGATGCCATGAGTGTCCCAACTTTTCGCGTCACGATGTACGGCGGGTCGCTGTTTCGCGCTTCTATCAGCGCCGTACCATTTCTGCTGCCGTTAATGTTTCAGGTAGGCTTTGGCATGAACGCTTTTCACGCAGGTTCGCTGGTCCTGGCAGTGTTTGTGGGCAATCTGACGATAAAACCTGCCACCACACCGTTAATACGCTGGCTGGGCTTTAAAAAATTGCTGCTGATCAACGGGGCGCTCAACGTCCTGGCGCTGCTGGCCTGTGCATTGATAACGCCGCAAACTCCCGTGTGGGTTATTTTGCTGGTACTGTATCTGGGCGGCGTATTCCGTTCAATCCAGTTTACCGGCGTCAGTACGCTTGCCTTTGCGGACGTCCCCGCGCCACAAATGAGCTACGCCAATACGCTGTTCAGTACGGCAACACAGTTAGCTGTGGGATTGGGGATTTCATTAGCCGCTATTGGGATCCGTATCGGCGATGAAGTCAGTGAATGGCTGGCACTGGGCAATATTCCGGGGATCAGCTTCCGTCTGGCCTTTGTGGTTATCGCCATAATTTGTCTGATAGGTATGGTCGATACGCTGCGGCTTACCCGTGATGCGGGAAGCGCAGTCTCTGATAAGAACAGATAGCCCGGCAGGTGAACAGCGCCGGGCCAGCAGGATTTAGCCAATAATCTCGCGCACGAACGCTTCGATAGACTTGTCCTGGCAGTTATCGAAGAAGCATTGCTGGAAGCGTGGACCCGACACGGCGGTTTTCACCAGTTCAGGATCGATAGCGCGCAGTGTATCCAGATAATTCTCTTTTACCACTGCCGCTTTCACCTGATTCAGAATACCGGCGTTACGCACCTGCGGTTCTTTACGTTCCGGTGGGTAACCTTCCCCGGTACGGCCAGTAAACGCTTTTTCAAACATATAGCGCACATTCAGCTCGGCGCCCCAGCCAAAACCTTTGGCGAAGGCCAGTGAAAGCGCGTTACCGTTGTTGATCTGAGAAAACAAGAATGCGTCCGCCGGATCAAGGCAGTACCCACACACCACTCCCGGATGGATATTCAGTGACATCATTGCGCCCTGACCCGTACCGCAGCCCGTGACCACAAAATCCACGGCTTTGGAATTAAGCAGAATGCTGGCCATAATACCTAAATGAATGTAGGTCAGATGATGGTCATTTTCATCGCTCATACCGACGTTAAAAACGGGAAAACCTTTCTCATCCGCAACGGCTTTAAGCTCGTTATGAATGATGGCGTTTTTGCTTGCCTGACTGTTTTCCATCATCAATGCAATTTTCATTCTGTCATCTCCTGAATGCGTAGCGGGGACTGCTGAAAGTCATAACATTCAGGCCACATTACTATTTTGCAAACTCACTTTCAAATTTAATGAACTTTTGTTTTATAAATTAATGGAGTGCTCACATTTTTCCCTCAGCAGCCCAGAATAGCCTCAAGAACCAGACGTCGTTGCGATTAATCGCAGGTGATTTTCAGGCTATTCAAGCCATTGATACGTCAACACGTATGCCATGATAGCCTATCTCCGAACTTTCAGAGCGATCACATGAAGACCTTTATCCTTGCCCTTTTGCCGCTCGTGCTGACAGGATGCACTATTACCAAACAGGCGCAGGTCAGCGAAGCCAGCGCTATCACCGGTGTGGTTCGACTGACCTACAACCAGGCCATGTTGCAAACGGCACGAACCGATGACTACGTAACCCAGGGAACAGCCACCAAAGAGTGCCAGCGTATGGGCTACGCCAGCGCCGCAGCATTTGGTCAACCGGTGTCAACCTGTAGCGTATATGCCGGTTCTTTGTGTTTGAATACCAAAATTACGCTCGCCTGGCAGTGTCACGGCGTCGCGGTATCTCAAGCGCCCTCATTCAATTATTAATATTTCGACCAGCATTTTTTTGCTGGTCATTAGTTACTTCGTTATTTATATCCTCCGCTTAATAGCGTTAATGCGTTTTATTCCCATTCGTATTTTTAATAAATAAATTTATTATTTTACCTTTTGCAAATAATTAAATAACAAATTATAGTGGCGCCACGTAATATATAATAACGTTTGTGGAGCAGAACCATGCTGAAAACAGAAATGATCGACCAACTGAATGAGCAAATGAATCTTGAGTTATATTCATCTCTGCTCTACCAACAGATGAGCGCGTGGTGCAGCTATCACAGCTTCGAAGGTGCTGCCGCGTTTCTGCGCCGTCACGCCCAGGAAGAGATGACGCATATGCAGCGTCTGTTCGACTACCTGACTGACACCGGTAGCTTACCGCGTATTAATGCCGTCTCTTCCCCTTTCGCTGAATATGCTTCTCTGGACGAACTGTTCCGTGTGACTTACGAACATGAACAGCTGATCACGCAGAAAATTAATGAACTGGCACACGCGGCAATGACCCACCAGGATTATCCGACGTTTAATTTCCTGCAGTGGTATGTTGCTGAGCAGCATGAAGAAGAGAAATTATTTAAATCTGTTATTGATAAGCTATCACTGGCAGGAAAAAGCGGTGAAGGTCTTTATTTCATCGACAAAGAGCTGGCTACGCTCGATACACAGAATTAATTCTGTTAGATAACGGTGGTGAGTTGCCACCGTTATTCGATAATCTTAATGGCGGCAGATCTTGCTTTCGTGCGTAGAGAAGCCGTCTTCTTTTGCAATAAACTTCCCCTTCGCCGCTAAAAATGCCACCAGCTCGGCCGCCGTCATACCTTGCGCAGAACAGGTGTGAAAACGTGCGTGCTCGCCAAAACGTGCCGTAATTGCCGCTTCAAGACTGCCATTTGAATACTGCTCGCCAGATTCAATCATCATATTGAGCACTTCATGACCGTGAATAGATTCCATACTACCTCCTCAATAAAGGGCATAGCCTAATGTGAACCGCAGGGCGCTGCTTTGCGCTAACACAGGTTTACCAGCAGATAAATGTTATTTCGCATGCATCTTAAAATATCAAACAATCGTAAAGTTTAATGTACACGTATTGTAACGGTGATTTGACGAAAATAACGTTTTGCCTTAACCTGCGCCGCAGATATAACCGTTGATTATCTCCGGGACAGAGGAAAGCGTGAAAAACAGAACCCTGGGTAGTATTTTTATCGTGGCGGGAACCACGATTGGTGCCGGAATGTTGGCAATGCCGCTGGCTGCGGCAGGCGTGGGGTTTAGCGTCACGCTGGTATTATTAGTCAGTCTTTGGGCGTTGATGTGCTACACCGCGCTGTTGCTGCTTGAAGTGTATCAACACGTACCGGCTGACACCGGGCTGGGTACCCTGGCGAAACGTTATCTTGGTCGTTACGGACAATGGGTAACGGGCTTTAGCATGATGTTTTTGATGTACGCGCTGACAGCGGCGTATATCAGTGGCGCAGGAGAACTGCTGGCCTCCAGCATAAGCGACTGGACCGGGACAGCTATCTCTCCAACCACAGGTGTGCTGCTGTTCACCTTTGTTGCCGGTGGTGTGGTTTGCGTTGGGACGTCGCTGGTCGATCTGTTCAACCGTCTGTTGTTCAGTGCCAAGATAATTTTCCTGGTGGCGATGCTGGCCCTGTTAATGCCGCATATCCATAAAGTGAATCTGCTTACGCTGCCGCTTCAGCAAGGGCTTGCGCTGTCCGCGATCCCGGTTATCTTCACATCGTTCGGTTTTCACGGCAGCGTTCCGAGTATCGTCAGCTATATGAACGGTAACATCCGTAAACTGCGCTGGGTATTTATCACCGGTAGCGCCATTCCTCTAATCGCCTATATTTTCTGGCAACTGGCTACACTTGGCAGCATTAACTCATCCACGTTCATAGGACTGTTAGCCAACCATGCTGGTTTAAATGGATTGTTACAGGCATTACGTGAAGTCGTGGCGTCACCGCACGTTGAACTGGCGGTGCATTTGTTTGCCGATCTTGCGCTGGCGACCTCTTTCCTCGGCGTCGCGCTGGGATTGTTTGACTATCTGGCAGACCTTTTCCAGCGCCGAAATACCGTAGCAGGAAGGATGCAAACCGGCGTGGTGACTTTCCTGCCGCCGCTGGCATTTGCGCTGTTCTATCCACGTGGCTTCGTGATGGCGCTGGGATATGCAGGCGTTGCCCTCGCGGTACTGGCGCTGCTGATCCCCGCCATGCTGGCGTGGCAAAGCAGAAAACATAACCCGCAGGCTAACTACCGCGTGGCAGGTGGCGCACCGGCGCTGGCGCTGGTGTTTATGTGCGGAATTGTGGTGATAGCGGTACAGTTTTCCATTGCAGCAGGGTTACTCCCCGAAGTGGGTTAAACAAAAGGGGCTTTACGCCCCTTTCTGTTAATGCAGACAGCACTGCTTGTATTTTTTCCCACTGCCGCACGGGCACGGATCGTTACGTCCGACCTTGGCATCCACTTTTACCGGCACCTTCACCGGCGTTTCCTGCGGATGCGCCATCCACCAGGCATGCAGATCCAATGCTGCCAGACGGATAGCGTCCACGCTTTCCTCAAACTCTTCTGGCGTCAGTTTCTCAACCACAGCAAAGTTTTCTTCCGTACCGTGCAGCGCAATAGCCTCGAGCGCCGGTTTTAAGGTATCCGGTAATGCGGACCAGTCCGACAACGCGACGCCGCGCATATAACCAAAGCACCACTCTTCAACGATGGTCAGTTCATGCTCGTCAATTTCACGCAGACCAAACAGCGGCTCAAACTGCTCAGGATATTCGTCCAGACGATCGGCCGTATCCGCCATGTGCTGAAACGCCAGGTTCATGAAACGCGTCATTTCTTTTTCGGAGGACCAGCGCGGCACATATTGCGCGCCACCCCAAATTGCAACCAGCCACTGCTCCGGTTCAATTTCATACGGTGAACTGAGCACCGCCGTCAGCAAACCATCCAGTTCTGACACATCCAGAATAGCTTTGTCCGTATTGTACTTAGTCAGTACATCATCCAGCCATTCCAGTTCGCTCTCGTTTAATGGTCCCGTTTTCATAACGCTTTTCCTTAGTCAAAAATTCTTGCCTGTGATCATCCTACATGGCTGGAGGGATAACAGATACAAATGGGCGTGGGCGGTTTACAGCTACCGCCAGTTCAGGTTAACAGGATACGAGGGGAATTCCGGTAGTTAACGCACAAAAGAGAACACCAGGCCGCCGGGCATCATACCGGGAAAACAGAACAAAACCACCCGTAGGTGGTTATTGTTGCTCAATACGGTTAAGCGTCGCGCTATACCCGGTTTTTGCTACCGCTTTAAGGAGAGTATCGGTAGGAAAACCTTCAGGTACGATCGCTTCTGCCTGCCTTGTCTTGAGAGAGGATTTCGCCTTAATGACGCCATCAGTTTCGCGTAACGCCTGATTGACAGAAATTACGCATAACGAGCAGGTCATATTTTGTATATCAAGCACCACTTTTTGATTGGCTGCCTGACCACATAACGGCAACAATAAGCCTGCCACTAACATGAAAACCTTCATTCAAACACCTCATAAAACCAGGCAACCAGCGTTGGGTAAAATAACACTGGTAAAATCAACGCCAGCGCACACCAGTAGAGAACGCGCGCCTGTTTCAGGGTTAGCCAGCCAGAACACCACAACCGCCTGGAGAAATAGAGTCGCCAGAAAACACGCAGTAGTAATCCCAATGACAGCAGCATAAAAGGAATTCGTAAAAACTCAAACCGGGTTAAAACAGCAAAGCTCGCCGCTGAGATACCAAACAGCAGAAATAACAGCGGCCCAACACAGCATAAGCCGGCAGTGACGGCAGCCGCAGCGGCCGTCAGCAGGGTCAGTCCCGCGCCTTTAGCGTTGTTCTGTGGCGACATAGCGGTAGGAGAACGCTTTAGGATCGTAGAAATTGATCGGGTCGCCATCGACTTCGGCGTAAGGATAACCAAAGTTGTTCATAGCTCCCTGCTCTGTCGCCGGATACAGCTCGAAATCACGTCCGTAGTTGAATCCTACCCAGTTCATTTCCCAGTTACCAAACAGGTAGGCGTTGACGGCCTGGACATCGGCATCCTGGTGCGATTTTTTCTCAGCCAGACGCATTTTGGTCACGTCAGCGGGATCGCACGGTAACCAACCGTAACCTGCGAGATAGAATTCGGCGCGACAGTGTTGTCCACCGCTGACATCGGCAACGCCTGCGCTGTCGGCTTTGCCAAAGGCGCTTGTCGAGTAACGCTCGAGCTTATTGGCTTTGCCCAGACGGATGCCAAACAATTCGCGTGCGGGAATACCGCTGGCGCGTGCCAAAGCAACAAAAACGGAGCTCATATCGGTACATTTTCCCTTGAGCTTGCCACTTTTTAAGATCTCTGCCACATCACCGGTACCACAGCCAATAACGTCATTATCCCGTTCCATATGGCTGCTCACCCACTCGTAAATGAGACGCGCTTTTTTCAGCGGATCTTGCTCATTACCGGTAATTTTGCGCGCAGTTTCCAGAACCACCCCATCCACTGGCGTATGTGCCGTCGGTAACAAGTAGGGTTTTACATCCAGCGGATAAATAATCTGCTCCGGTGCTTGCCAGGTTTTTAGCGCATCCTGCTGCAACGGCTCCCAGTCGGCGGTTTCAATATCGATATCAACGTTAATCAACAATTCGCCCTGGGAGTCTGGCCAGGTGGCGAACAGCGTCTTCGCGCCATAGGCATTGTTGGTGGTGACATACGCCCGCTGATAGTTCCCGCTAAAGGCAAGGGCTGTCATTTGTTGAAACACAGTATCTACAGGTAGCGGGATCCAGAGTTTCACCACCCCGCGCGATCCCTTAGGAGGATTGAGTTTATACGTTTGTGATAAGACAAAGCGTCGACGCGCGACAGACGCGACTGTTGGCTCTGCGGCATGTACCGTCTGGCTAACAATCGTAGGGCCGACTAAACCGGCGGCGGAAAGGAGAACGCTATTTTTGAGAAATTGGCGACGTTGCATTGCTGTCTGTCCATGTTGTATGAGTTGAGCTACGGCCCATTTGGAAACCGTATGCGATCATCACAGCAGACAGACGCTGACTTAAAAAGGCGAGCAGATGGAGGTTATTCATCAATAACAGACCTGTTAACTGTGAATGAAATGAGAAACTACAAGGCCGCTATTAAGCCATTTACAGGCAAAAAAGTACAGCAGTGAGAGCGCCTTCAAAATATATGCACATTGGTTGCCAGCTTACGGGCTAGCCCTCTGGCCCCCTCGCGCATGACCATATCGTGATTCCAACGAAATACAGGTGCTGCCAGCGGGGCAAGATAATTCATCCAACGGATCGTGGTACGGACATTCCAGTCATATTTGACAATAGTCTCTTTGCCACTCGCAATAAAAGACCACACGCCTCGCCCTTCTACCGCCCCGCTGGCTTGTCCTACAAGCAGAGAGCAAGGCAGAATATTCAATACGTTGATATCAAAGGTTAAGCGATAAGGTAGAACGCCTTTCCAGGTATAACGATGCAGCGCGCCAATGCCCTGTAAATCCCCCTTCTTGATCTCAACGATGCGTTCCAGACTTACCCACCATTCCGGCCACTGATCGGGATGAGAAAAAATATCCCACACCTCCTGAATAGAAGCCTCAACCCGCCAGACCGTGGAAAAATGATACTCAGCCATAGTACAGGCTCCCTCAAGGCGTGAAGAAATTAGCGGGAAAATGGATGTTAATAACCATCGCTTCCAGAAGATCGATTTCTAATCGCTGCCCATCTGGAGCATAGCCGATCACTTTGGCAGGGAGTCCGTGATAATTATCCAGTCAGACGTCATAGCGGGGAACGCCATCAACCGCCATTGTTCCCGACCTAACCACAGACACGCGCGTCGTCTCCCCCCCTCAGACTTAGTATGGACAGCTGGCTTAAATTGTTGGTTTTCTTTTCAGTTGGGATGGCAACAAAAAGCTATACTTTAATAGCCGTACTCTTAACAGGTATTAATCATGAAACTGCCATCGGTATTTTCATGCGCCGTTCTCATATTACTGCTATTGGCGTCATCATCTGCCACTGCCAACGCGTTACAAAACCAGGCCGCAAGAGAGCAAGAGTTAAGCGCAGCACTCCGTGCCGGTAATGGCATCATCATTATTGGCGGGACGGATGATTCTGCATTCACGTTGCGGGCACGAAACCGAATCCACAGACATTTAGCGATTCAGGATGACTTTGGCGATCCCATCATGATCAATGGTTTCCAGGACCACAACGATAATCCTGCCCGTAATGGTTTTATCAACAACCCTGCACAAGGGGGCTTTATGTTTAACGCACCGATTCGTCGATAGAGTGATTATCTATAGCAAGCAAGTGTTTGAAGGCGATTTTACGTATCACGCAGGATAAAACGATGGATTGCAGGCACAAAAAAACCACCCGTAGGTGGTTTCACGACACTGCTTATTGCTTTGATTATTCTATTCTTTCCCATGGTACCCGGAATGGGACTTGAACCCACACAGCGCGAACGCCGAGGGATTTTAAATCGTGCGCTTTCTTTCTTAATATCAGTGAGATAGCGCGATTTTTCATAACATCTATTGTTAACACCATTTTTATCATTCAGTTACTTACAATAAGTGAATAGCTAATATTACGTATCCATTGACCATATCCCGATCTCGTTTACTGTATATACATCCAGCACAAAAGGATTGTTTTATGGTAACCGCAAAAGAGTCGAATGCAGGAGCAATGCCTGAGTTAACTGATTTTGCTATCAGTTACTGCGCGCTCACTGAACATGTTCTGTTACACGCCAAATTCACAGACACTATGGTTTCTGTCCCATCATGGCCGTCGGTGCAATTCCTTGATCAAACGATCTGCTTGTCCCGTAGGCAAGCTGAAAATCTCCTGCGTGAACTAAAGAAAGCCGTCGATTACATAGATGCTGGCATTGATCATCCTTCCATTAAATTCATCGACTAAAAGGTGTGTCATGTTCGTTGAACTGGTTTATGACAAGCGTAATGTTGATGGGTTGGCGGGGGCCAGAGAGATCATCTCTGGCAGAGTTGACGAAGCGAGTGCACCAGATTTTCCCTGATGCCGAAGTGAAGGTGAAGTCGGTGCAGGCGAACGCCTTGAATAGCGATGCCAGCAAAAGCGATCGGGAAAAGCTGAACCGCATGCTGGAGGATATGTTTGAAAAGGCCGATATGTGGCTGGTGAATGGAGAAGGTTTTCGCTGATGATTTCAGAGATGATCACTACGCCTATCAATGTGTGCTGGTGAGGCAACAACCCATGCAGGTGGGAAAATACCTGCACTAAAGCGCGGTTAATGGTAATATTTTTCATAACTATTATTTGATAGCAATGAAGAGGCTGACCTTGATACCAAAAAAGATTCACTATATTTGGGTAGGTAATAAACCTAAACCTCCATTTGTTTTAGAGTGTATCGCTACATGGAAAAAATTCCTCCCAGATTATGAAATTATAGAATGGAGCAATGAATGTCTGGACTCCATTAAAAATACTTACGCGATTGAAGCGTATAAAAATGAAAAATGGGCTTTTGTGTCGGACTATATAAGGCTCCACGCCTTATACCATCACGGTGGTATCTATCTGGATACAGATGTCGAGGTAACAAAAGAATTTGATAACCTGCTATCACTCGATTTTTTTAGTTGCCATGAAGTGTTTAATGGCAAAACTCTCCCTATTACATCAGCGGTACTGGGTGCTTCTAAGGGAAATGGTATTATAAAAGATTTACTGGATACATATGAAAATAAAAAATTCATAATTAAAAACACTTTTGACCTAACACCAAACACACTGCTAATCACTGAGTTCCTTGTCAAAAAATTCAATATATCCCAACCATTTTTATCTGATAACACAATTCACCTAAGAGAAAAGGAAATAATTTTCCCATCAAATTATTTCTGCGAGAGGATTGATAATAAAACAAATTATTCCATACATCACTTCTCCGGCTCCTGGTTACTATCTCATAGCAGAAAAGATAAATTAAAAATTTTCAACAGGCTGATCGTTAGTCGATTAAAGAAAAAATCAGATAAAGGAGAATTCCCTATTCTATCTAATGAAAAACTACTTTTTTCAGTTAAGCTAACGAATAAAATCTCATATTTACTCTTACTTAGAGCCCCATGATCGCTCTACTCGACCTGATGCTGTTTACAATTACAGCGATTTTCCGGAGTCATTGAACGGGTTTACGATAAGCGAAATACCGGTGGGCTGGCGAGAGCCAGAGAATTTATTCTGGTTGGAATGACAAAGCGCGTACAATCCGCAGTTGCGTCGTCTGCAAGAGTGCAACTGCGGCAATTCGCTATTCTTTGCCCTTTTTCTGTCCGCATCATCCGCCAAAAATAACCCTTATAACCCCAAAAGGTATTGACACCAGAACGTGTGAGGGTAACTATAACCCCGTCAAAACAACACCAGAGAGCCGGAGGATGGATAGCAGGAATGCAATAGCAATGATAGAAGCCGATGGGTGGTATCTGGTGAGAGTAAAAGGCAGTCATCACCAGTTCAAACACCCAACGAAGAAAGGGCTGGTAACGGTGAAACATCCGCAAAAGACATACCGCTACCAACACTGAAAAGCATCAAAAAACAGGCGGGGCTTTAAGCCCCACCTACTGGAGGTTTTAATGTTATATCCCATTGCTATTGATAAAGGCGATTCATCCTTCGGCGTTCGCGTACCGGACATTCCCGGCTGCTTTTCTGGTGGTGATAACTACCAAGACGCAATTGAGAGTGTACGTGAAGCAATCGACGCACATATAGAATTGCTGGTGGAGGATGGCGAAGTAGTACCTGAAGCTACCAGCATTGAGAACTGGCTGGACAATCCTGATTACGCAGATGTGGTATGGGCGCTGGTGGATGTGGATGTTACGCGATTGATGGGGAAAGCGGAAAAAATCAATGTTACTCTTCCCTCTTTGTTGATCCGCCGTATCGACCAGTTTGTCGCCGCACACCCTGAGTACGGTAGCCGTTCTGGATTCCTGTCCCGTGTAGCTGCTGATAAAGTGATAGGACGAGAAAAACGATAAGCCTCACAAGAGGCTTTATTTACAAAAAGTTTCAGTAAAATAAGGACATATTCAATGAGTACCCCTTTCTTGTTGAGCGTCATAATTCCTTGCTACAACTGCCAAGATTATATTTATGAATGCTTGCAATCTGTATGCAGCCAGGTTGATGATAGTGTTGAAATCATTGTAATTAATGATGGTTCGACAGATAACTCGCTTAAAGAAATAGAATCTTTTATCAAAAAATCGACTCAGACTGTCAGAGTGATATCTCAAGTAAACCAGGGGATATCCATCGCAAGAAATAATGGAATAGAGGCATCATCTGGAAAATATATAGCACTATTGGATGGCGATGACCTTTGGGCGCCGTCCTTCTGGGAGAAAATCCGCCCAGTGATAGAGAATGACGGAACCGATCTAATCGAGTTTAATATAAAATTGATTTATGAATATGATAACAAAATGAAAGTCCCATTAATAACGTCATCTAATGGACACTTTAAAATAAACTCAATAAGTGATTTACGTGAAACTTTTCTAAGAAGTCAATGGTATGCCTGGGCCAGAGTTTACAAAAAGGATTTATTTAATAAATTTAAATTCCCTGCTGGAAGGCGTTACGAAGATGTTGCACTTTTACCAAAGATATACCTTTCAGCAAAAGAAATCCATCGTATAACTGATGAACTGGTGCTCTATCGCATCAGACAGGGAAGCATAACCACCTCCACGGCAAGTATGGATGTAGATGACATAATATATGCTTTGGGTGTTTTCAAAGAATTAGCTAATGGTAAAACTAAAGATGAGATTGAAATCATATCGCCATCTGTATACATTACATACAATTTTGCAAGAAAAATCAGCAAAAGAATTCATGGCTATTGTTTTTTTAACAATACGCAAATTAATGATATAAAGAAAGCACTCAAGCCATATTTCAAAACACAAAAAATAAGCCGCCGCATTAGATTGTGCTTTATCCGTGAGTTTTGCCTTGCAAATAAATTTAGATACAAGCTAACAGAGATTGCAGGCACAAAATAGTATAGAAGAAAGCTGCCAAGCATAGGCAGCTTTCTTCCCATAGGCTGAGACATCCCCACGACAAAATTCAGTACGTAAGCATATTTTCAGTTACACGGTTAATAGGTGTTAACCGTTGGCGGGAATGGCAACGTTAATTTCATTGCTGAAAACCTCTCGCTTCCAGCCATGACAAGGCGCGTTCTTTTGAATCACTATCACCGTTAATGAGTGACTTTATGATCGATATCGCGTCTGCCTCATCGTTTGCTGAAGTAACGGTAATCCCCCTGGATACCCAGGCGCAGGTATGGACAGCCTATGAAGCGTTGCTCAATGACATAAAAGACGACAATTCATTATCAGGGCTGGTAGAAGCATTTTTCCGTTCACCTGACTTCTCTGACCTTGCGGTTGATACGCGCAATGATTACCGAAAATACTCGGTCAAAGTTCTCTCTGTATTCGGCAAGATGTTGCCGGATGCTATAAAACCGGAGCACATCAGGAAATATCTGGATAAGCGCGGCCTACGCAGCAAAACCCAGGCTAACCGGGAGAAGGCTTTTTTATCCAAGGTGTACCGCTGGGACTTTGAGCGTGGGATGGTGAAAGGCAATCCGACCAAGGGTGTAAGGCAGTTCAAAGAAGTCGCTCGCGAACGGTACATAACTGATGAAGAATACGCGGCGCTTTACAGTGTTTCCCCTGTGATTGTGCAGGTTGCTATGGAATTAGCCTACCTGTGCTGTGCCAGGCAGAAAGACGTTCTGGAGATGAAGAAAAGCCAATTCGTCTCTGACGGCATAATGATTAAACAAAGCAAGACGCACGTCACTCAAATTAAAGGCTGGTCTTCCCGCCTGGATGACGCTATTCAGTTAGCAAAAACATTACCGCTAAATCCGGGGATGAGTTCAGTTTACGTCCTCCACCAGCAATCAGGCAGTGGTTATACAAGGGATGGCTTTAACAGTCGCTGGAGAAAAGCGAGAGAGTTAGCTATAGCTACCTTCCCCAACATCGACTTTAATTTTACTTTCCATGACCTGAAGGCAAAAGGCGTGTCTGACCTGGAAGGTAGCGTCTACGAAAAACAGGCCATCACCGGACACAAAAACGTTACGCAGACAGCCCGATATGATCGCAAAGTGAATGTTGTTCCAGTGGCGGGCGCTCAAAAATAATACGGCGCATGTTCTGAAGGCATGTTCTGAAGTGAAGCAAATGTTATAAAAAAACCGCCTGAAGGGGCGGTTTCACGACACTGCTTATCATTGATTTTATTAATTTTTTCCCATGGTACCCGGAGTGGGACTTGAACCCACACAGCGCGAACGCCGAGGGATTTTAAATCCCTTGTGTCTACCGATTCCACCATCCGGGCTCGGGAAGAAATTGGAGGCGCGTTCCGGAGTCGAACCGGACTAGACGGATTTGCAATCCGCTACATAACCGCTTTGCTAACGCGCCGAAATCTTCTGGCTTTTCAGCCAGACACCCGCTATTGCCGATGTCTTTAATTTGGAGCGGGAAACGAGACTCGAACTCGCGACCCCGACCTTGGCAAGGTCGTGCTCTACCAACTGAGCTATTCCCGCATCATCAAGTAACTTTGTTAATCACTTGATTTTGTTATCGTCTGGCAATCAGTGCTGCCGTTCGATGCGTTGCATTCTACTTACCTGACGCAATGAGTCAACGATATTTTTCACCACCGACGATCGTTTGCTGAAATTTGCGCCGAAACGATCACTGTTCAAGCAAATCTCCCCATGCAGCGCTCAAATACTGGAACATTGACCACAAAGTCAGTACCGCGGCAACGAAGAAAAGTGCGATCCCGGCATACTCTACCCAGATATTTGGACGCCACAGCAGCCACGCCAGTGCAGCCATTTGCGAAGTGGTTTTCACTTTACCGATCCAGGACACTGCAACACTGCTGCGTTTGCCCAGCTCAGCCATCCATTCACGTAACGCAGAGATGATAATTTCACGCGCGATCATCGTGGCGGCAGGAAGCGTCACCCACCAGCTGTGATAGTGCTCCGTCACCAGCACCATCGCGATAGCCACCAGCACTTTATCAGCAACGGGGTCGAGGAAGGCGCCAAAACGCGTGCTTTGGTTCCAGCGACGCGCCAGATAGCCATCAAACCAGTCGGTAACCGCCGCAATACAGAAGATCAGCGCACAAACAAAGGGAGCCCAGGTGAATGGCAGATAAAACGCCAATACAAAGAATGGGATCAGGATGACGCGAAACAGCGTGAGCAACGTAGGGATATTAAATTGCATATGACGGATAACTATCTGTTGTCAGTGAAATTACCCCTATGTTGCTACAGAGGGCCTAATGTTTCAACGAGTAGAAGATCTTTTCTGCCAGAGCTTGCGAAATACCCGGCACTTTTGCAATTTCTTCAATACTTGCGTTACGAAGACCTTGCAAACCGCCCATATATTTCAACAACATCTGCCGACGCTTAGGCCCAACGCCTTCAATGGTCTCAAGCGTACTGGTACTTTTCACCTTCGCGCGTTTTTTCCGGTGTCCGCTGATCGCATGATCGTGAGATTCATCACGGATATGCTGTATCACATGCAATGCGGGCGAATCCGGCGGCAGACTAAAGCCCTCTCCTTCCGGCTCAAAGAACAACGTTTCCAGACCCGCTTTACGGTCGGCCCCTTTCGCCACCCCCAGCAAAAGTGGGTGCTGTTTATCCCAGGGAACATCCAGCTCAGCAAAAACGGCTTTCGCCTGTCCCAACTGACCTTTACCGCCATCGATCAATATAACGTCCGGAACCTTACTTTCTTCTATCGCCTTACCGTAACGCCGACGCAGAACCTGATTCATTGCCGCATAATCGTCGCCCGGCGTAATGCCGGTGATGTTGTAACGACGATACTCTGCGCGCAGCGGGCCATTGGCATCAAAAACCACGCAGGAGGCGACCGTCTGCTCGCCCATCGTATGGCTGATGTCAAAACACTCCATGCGTTTTACAGCGGGTAACTTCAGTACCGACGCCAGCGCTGTCAGACGCTGAGTAATGGTCGACTGCTGAGAAAGCCTGGTGGTTAACGCCACCGCTGCGTTGGTACGTGCCAGCTTCAGGTACCGCGCACGATCCCCGCGCGGTTTCGTCTGGACATTAATCTTCCGCCCGGCCAGTTCAGACAATGAATCCGCCAGCAGAGTTTTATCAGTAAGATTAAAATCGAGCAGGATCTCACCGGGTAAGGTACGCATCTGACTTCCCTGCAAATAAAACTGCCCGACAAAGGTTTCCACCACCTCGCCGAGTTCTGTACCACCCGGTACTTTCGGGAAATAGCTGCGACTGCCCAACACTTTACCCTGACGAATGAACAGTACGTGCACACAAGCCATGCCGGCGTCAAATGCCACGCCGATAACGTCCAGATCGTCTCCGGAATTCGAGACAAACTGTTTTTCGGTGACGCGACGTACCGCCTGAATTTGGTCACGAATACGCGCAGCCTCTTCAAATTCGAGATTTTGGCTGGCCTTTTCCATCCGGGCAATCAGTTGGGTTAATACCTGATCGTCTTTCCCGGATAAGAATAAACGGACGTACTCGACCTGCTGTGCATACTCTTCCTCACTCACCAGGCCCGCTACACAGGGACCGAGGCAACGGCCAATCTGATATTGCAGGCAGGGTCGCGAGCGATTGCGATACACGCTGTTTTCGCACTGGCGGATGGGAAAAATTTTCTGCAGCAGCGCCAGCGTTTCTCGTACGGCATAGCCGTTGGGGAACGGTCCAAAGTACTCGCCTTTGGCATGCTTAGCCCCACGATGCATCGCCAGTCGTGGGTGAGTATCGCCGCTGAGGAAAATAAAAGGATAGGATTTATCATCGCGCAGCAATACGTTATAGCGCGGCTGATACAGCTTGATGTAGTTGTGTTCAAGCAATAACGCTTCGGTTTCGGTGTGCGTCACCGTGACATCAATCTGTTGAATTTGCGCGACCAACGCTTCGGTCTTACGCGATGCGAGATTGCTACGGAAGTAACTGGAAAGCCTTTTTTTCAGGTCTTTCGCTTTCCCGACATAGATAACCGTCCCGGCGGTATCATACATACGATAAACGCCGGGCTGACTGGTTACGGTTTTCAGGAACGCTTTGGCATCAAACTGATCGGTCACTGGCTTGTTAATGTCTCCGCATTACACAGGCCATGGCGAATTGCCAGGTGAGTCAACTCGACATCGCCGTGAATGTTTAATTTACTGAACATTCGATAACGATAGCTGTTCACTGTTTTAGGACTCAGATTCAGTTGTTCTGAAATCTCATTGACCTTCTGGCCTTTGGTGATCATCAGCATAATCTGCAACTCGCGTTCAGACAAACTGGCAAACGGGGTTTCCGTTTTCTCAGGTTCAATCTGGCTGAGCGCCATCTGCTGAGCGATATCGGAGGCAATATAACGTTGCCCGGAATAAACCGAACGAATCGCACTCACAACTTCCTGGGGGGCGGCTCCCTTGCTGAGATACCCCGCGGCACCTGCCTGCATGACCTTTGCGGGTAACGGGTTCTCGGTGTGTACCGTCAGCATAATCACTTTAATATCTGCCGTTGAACGCGCAATTTTGCGGGTTGCTTCGAGACCGCCAATACCGGGCATATTCATATCCATCAGCACAACGTCCACGGAATTTGAGCGGCACCATTTCACCGCATCTTCACCGCAGCACGCTTCGCCGACAACTTTTATGCCTTTTATATCTTCCAGAATGCGTCGTATCCCTGCGCGCACCAGTTCGTGGTCATCAACAAGAAAAACGTTGATCAAAGGAATATCTCCAGAATAGGGATAACGCTACCGATAGTTAATCGGTCCTATGTTAACGGGTTTTATCTCAACTTTGAAATGTAAAAAACGTCCGACTTTCGATTTTGCTCTCGTTTTTGGAAATTAGATTGTACGACGTGTGGAAACTTGCAGGCCAGATAGCCTGCTACCACGTTTATATCTGCGTAGCTGTTTCAGAATAGTGACAAAAAATTCATATTCCTGCGCTGAATGCAAAACCGGCAGCCAAACTTGTAACAATAATTAACGAGGAAAATACTCGAAATAAACAACAAGTGGAGAAAATATATGCACTGCAACATGTTGTTTATTTTAATGTCCCTCCCCCTTTGTTTGCACAAAAAACAACCACTGATATTTTTAGCCTCGCTTATGGTATACTCCGCCGCCTTAAGATTTGACATCGCACTTTTTCATTGAAACATAACGAGGAAAATAAATGAGTACGCCTGACTTTTCCACTGCTGAGAATAACCAGGAACTGGCCAATGAAGTCACCTGCCTGAAAGCCCTGTTAACACTGATGCTGCAGGCAATGGGTCAAGCCGATGCTGGACGCGTGATTCTTAAAATGGAAAAACAGATCGCGCTGATTGAAGATCAATCACAGGCTGCGGTATTTTCCAGCACTGTTAAGCAAATTAAACAGGCCTACCGCCAGTAATAAGAAACCGGCTGAGAGCAGTGCTATCAGCCGGTTTTGCGTCTGACACTCAGAACGATAATTTATTCAGATAAGCCCGGTCGCAGCGGCGTAACACGCTATCTGCGTTTTGTTTGGCGCATTGAATTTCTTTTGCATATTCTTCTGGTGAAAATTAACGGTATTTTCAGAGATCGACAGTATTATCGCTATCTCTGAAGACGTCTTCCCCTCTGCGGTCCATTTCAATATTTCTTTTTCCCGCTTGCTAAAGCGCATCTCTGGCGTCATGACCATGTCATCTTCCAGTCGCGTCAGCACCGACAGACTTTCCCGCACCAGAAGCTGCATTCTGAGCTCCACTTCATCATTCGCAAAACGACTATTACGGATACTCGCTCGCGATACCGATAAAAACCCCAGCGCCCGATTCGGCAACATCAGGCATTGCGTCATCCCTTTGCGTAAACCGTGATTGCGTGCGGCGTCCCACAAAGGTTGGGCATCACGAAACAAGGTATCGTCCCAGGGTAAATGCCCCTGACTGAAGTTTTCAGGCTTCAGCACCGGATCAATGGCGAAATAATTCTCGGACTGATAATGCGCCACCCATGCTTTGGGATAGGTCGTATGAAGTGACGTTTTAGGACGGGTAAAGGGTACGGGATGACGAACACAGAGTGCGTAGAAATCGAACTCTAAATGCTGCGTCTGTTGTTGTAATTCATTAGACTGGCCCCCTGAATCACCAGACAAC